>JAGWTJ010000084.1 GCA_028869005.1 Burkholderiales bacterium
GCCCTGGTAGGCGAGGTTGTGCACCGTGAACACGGCACGCGCAAGCGTCGCCGGATGATCGGCCAGGTGTGCACAGGCCAGAGCGGCGTGCCAGTCGTGCGCGTGCACGATGTCGGCGCTCCACTGCGCATCACCGTCGCCCGCCGCCAGATGCGCGCCGACCCAGCCGAGCAGCGCGAAACGCTGCAGGTTGTCGGGCCACTCCTCGCCGTCGTCGCGCTGGTAGGGACCGCCGGCGCGGCGGTACAGGTAGGGCGCGTCGATCACGTACACCGGCAGCGCGCTGCCCGGCATGCGGCCGCGCAGCAGACGCACGCGCAAAGCGCCGAAGCAGCTTCCGATGTCGACCACCGTCTGCAGCGCGGTAACGCCGTCGAGCACCGCCGGATAGCCGGGCAGCAGCAGCCGCACATCGGCGCCCTGCTCGGCCTGCGCCGGCGGCAGCGCCGCCACGACGTCGGCCAGGCCGCCGGTCTTGACCAGCGGGAACACCTCGGCAGCCACGTGCAGCACGCGCATCGCGGCGCCTCCCGAGGGCGCGCTCACAGTCGGGCCAGCATGTCGCGCGTGACGAGCACGATGCCGCTTTCGGTGCGGTGAAAACGCGCGGCGTCGGCGGCGGCATCCTCGCCGATCACCATGCCGTCGGGGACCACGCAGTCGCGGTCGAGCACCGCGCGATGCACGCGCGCGCGACGGCCGATCTGCACGCCCGGCAGCAGTACCGACCAGTTGACCGACGAGTGCGAATGCACCCGCACCTGCGAGAACAGCACCGAGCGGTAGACCGCGCCGCTGACGATGCAGCCGCCGGAGACGAGCGACTCGATCGCCTGGCCGCGGCGGTCGTCCTGGTTGTGCACGAACTTGGCCGGCGGCAGCTGCGGCTGGTAGGTCCAGATCGGCCAGTTCGTGTCGTAGAGGTTGAGCAGCGGATCGGTGGCCGTGAGGTCGATGTTGGCGTCCCAGTAGGCGTCGATCGTTCCCACGTCGCGCCAGTACGGCGCCTTGCCGTCCTCGGCACCGACGCAGCTCATGTCGAACGGATGCGCCACCACCTCGCCGGCCTTCACCATCTTCGGGATGATGTCCTTGCCGAAGTCGTGGCTCGACGCCGGATCGTCCATGTCGCGGTCGAGCTCACGGAACAGATGGCGCGCGTTGAACACGTAGATGCCCATGCTGGCCAGCGCGCGCTCGGGCTTGCCGGGCATGGCCGGCGGGTCGGCGGGCTTCTCGACGAAGTCGGTGACGCAGCGCTCGTCGTCGATGGCCATCACGCCGAAGGCGCGCGCCTCGGCGCGCGGCACTTCGATGCAGCCGACCGTGCACTCGCGGCCCATCGCCACGTGATCGGCGAGCATCAGCGCGTAGTTCATCTTGTAGATGTGATCGCCGGCGAGCACGACGATGTACTCGGCCCGATAACCGGCCACGATGTCGTGGTTCTGGTAGACGGCGTCCGCGGTGCCGCGGTACCAGCTTTCCTCGTCGACGCGCTGCTGCGCCGGCAGCAGGTCGACGAACTCGTTCATCTCGCTCTTGAGGAAGCCCCAGCCTCGCTGCACGTGACGCAGCAGGCTGTGGCTCTTGTATTGCGTGATGACGCCGATGCGCCGGATGCCCGAGTTCAGGCAGTTCGACATCGCGAAATCGACGATGCGGAACTTGCCGCCGAAGTAGACCGCCGGCTTGGCGCGCCGGTCGGTCAGGTTCTTCAGGCGGCTGCCGCGCCCGCCGGCCAGCACCAGCGCAACCGTCTGGCGCGGCAGGTCGAGCCCCTGGGCGACATCGATGGTAGGCATTGCGCTCCCTTCCCTTTCACGGTGATACGCAACGCAACGGCCCGCAGCGCCTCACTTATGCTTGCCGCTGGTCGCCACAATCGCGCATGACGTCTTCGCTTCCCTTCGCCGAACCGGCGGCGCTCGCCGTCGACCGCCACCTGCTCGGCACCGTCGGCACCGCGCCGTCCGCGGCCACTCCGACCGACATGATGCACGCGATTGCCCAACTCGCGCGCGAGAGGCTCGCGCGGCGCTGGGTCGCCGGCGACAGCGCCGACCGCGCCGCCAAGGCGCGCCGCATCTGCTACCTGTCGATGGAGTTCCTGATCGGCCGCACGCTCGGCAACGCGCTGGCTGCGCTCGGGCTCGAGGGCGAGGCGGCGGCGGCGGCGCGCGCGCACGCCACCACGCTCGAGGACGTGGCCGCCACCGAGGCCGACGCGGCGCTCGGCAATGGCGGCCTCGGACGGCTCGCCGCGTGCTTCCTCGACTCGATGGCCACGCTCGGGCTGCCGGCCTACGGCTACGGCATCCGCTACGAGTTCGGCATGTTCGCGCAGACCATCCACGACGGTCGCCAGATCGAGCGCCCCGACCCCTGGCTGCTCGACGGCTCGCCGTGGGAGTTTCCGCGCGCCGGCATCACCTACCCGGTGCGTTTCGGCGGCCGCGTCGAGCCGGCGGCGCTGCCCGGCGAGCCGCCGCGCTGGCAGCCGGCCGGCGAGGTCAGCGCCAAGGCCTACGACATGGTCGTGCCCGGCCACGGCACCGAGCGCGTGGCCACGCTGCGGCTGTGGAAGGCGGTGGCGCCGGCGCATATCGACCTGCACGCCTTCAACAGCGGCGACTACGCGCGCGCCGCCGAATTCAAGAACGAGTACGAGAACATCTCCTGGGTGCTGTACCCCAACGACAGCACGCCGGCCGGCCGCGAGTTGAGGCTGCGCCAGGAGTACTTCTTCACCAGCGCCAGTCTGCAGGACATCGTGGCGCGCCATCGGGTCGAGCACGGCAGCCTGGTCAACCTCGCCGACAAGGTGGCCGTGCACCTCAACGACACCCATCCGGCCATCGGCGTGGCCGAGTTGATGCGCCTGCTCGTCGACGAGCAGGGCATCGGCTGGCCGGCCGCGTGGGAGATCACGCGGCGGGTCTTCAGCTACACCAACCACACGCTGATGCCCGAGGCGCTCGAGACCTGGCCGGTGGCGCTGCTGCAGCAGGTGCTGCCGCGGCATCTCGAGATCATCTTCCGCATCAACGCCGAATTCCTGGCGTTGGCGGCAGCGGCGCTGCCGGGCGACGCCGACCTGCTGCGCCGCGTCTCGCTGATCGAGGAGAACGGCGAGCGCCGCCTGCGCATGGCGCACCTGGCCGTGGTCGGCAGCCACAAGGTCAACGGCGTTTCGGCGCTGCACTCCGGGCTGCTCGCGCAGACCCTGTTCGCCGACTTCGCCCGGCTGTGGCCCGAGCGCTTCATCAACGTCACCAACGGCGTGACGCCGCGGCGCTGGCTGGCGCAGGCCAACCCGGGCCTGGCGCGGCTCATCGACGCCGTGCCCGGCACCGGCGAGGGTCGCGGCTGGCGGCTCGACCTGGCCCGGCTCGCGCACCTGGCGCCGCTGGCCGGCGACGCGGGCTTTCGGCAGGCTTTCCTGGCCGTCAAGCGCGCCAACAAGGAGCGGCTGGCCGCTCACATCCGCGCCACCACCGGCGTCGTCGTCGATCCGGCCAGCCTGTTCGACGTGCAGGTCAAGCGCGTGCACGAGTACAAGCGCCAGTTGCTCAACCTGCTCGAGGTGGTGGCGCGCTACCAGGCCATGCTGGCCGAGCCCGACCCGTCGCACGCGCACTGGGTACCGCGCACGGTGATCTTCGCCGGCAAGGCGGCCTCGGGCTACGCCGCAGCCAAGAACGTGATCCACCTCATCAACGACGTGGCCGGCGTCGTCAACGGCGACGCGCGCCTGGCGGGCCGGCTCAAGGTGGTGTTCGTGCCCAACTACGGCGTCTCGGTGGCCGAGGTCATCATGCCGGGCGCCGATCTGTCCGAGCAGATCTCCACCGCCGGCACCGAGGCCAGCGGCACCGGCAACATGAAGCTCGCGCTCAACGGCGCCCTCACCATCGGCACCGACGACGGCGCCAACATCGAGATCCGCCAGCAGGTGGGTGACGACAACATCTTCATCTTCGGCCTGTCGGCGGCCGAGGTCGTCGCGCGGCGCGCCGCCGACTATCGGCCGCGCGAGCTCTACGACAGCGACGCGCAACTGCGCTCGGTGCTCGATGCCATCGCCGGCGGGCAGTTCTCACCCGGCGAGCCCGCACGCCATCGCGGCCTGATCGACGCGCTGCTGGCCGGGGGCGACCACTACATGCTGCTCGCCGACTTCGCGAGCTACATGGCCGCCCAGGCGCGCGTCGACGCGCTGTACCGCACGTCCGACGCCTGGGCCGCCAAGGCCATCGTCAACGTGGCGGCGATGGGCCACTTCTCCTCCGACCGCGCGATCGGCGAGTACGCGCGCGAGGTCTGGGGACTGATGCCGCCGCTCTGAGCGGCGGGCGCTCCATGCTGAGCGAAGCCGACGTCCGCGCACTCGTCCAGGGGCGACACGCCGACGCGTTCGCGGTGCTGGGGCCGCACGCCGATGGCGAGGGCGGGTACTGGCTGCGTGTCTTCGTGCCCGGTGCCGAGGCGCTGGTCGCGCTGTGCGGTGGGCACGAGCTGCCGCTGAAGCGCCGTCATGCCGACGGCTTGTTCGAAGGGCGCCTGCCCGATAGGCCCGCACTGGCGGGTGGCGCCTATCGGCTGCGCGCAGTCTGGCACGACGGCCACACGCAGGAACTGGACGACCCCTACCGCTTCGGCCCGGTGCTCGGCGAACTCGACGCCTGGCTGCTGGCCGAAGGCACGCACCTGCGACCCTACGAGGTGCTGGGCGCGCACGAGCGCGTGCTGGACGGCGTGGCAGGCACGGCCTTCGCCGTGTGGGCGCCGAACGCGTCGCGCGCCAGCGTGGTCGGCGATTTCAACGCCTGGGACGGGCGGCGCCATCCGATGCGTCTGCGCCGCGAGTGCGGCGTGTGGGAGCTGTTCCTGCCGGGCGTGGGCATCGGTGCGCACTACAAGTTCGAACTGCTCGATCGCGAGGGCCGCCTGCTGCCGCAGAAGGCCGACCCCTACGCGCGCCGTGCCGAACTGCGTCCGGCCACCGCCAGCATCGTCGCGGCGATGCCAGAGCGCGTCGCGCCGTCGCCCGAGCGCCAGCGCGCCAACGCGCTCGACGCGCCGATCGCCATCTACGAGGTGCACCTGGCGAGCTGGCGCAAGCGCGACGGTCACTACTGGCTCGACTGGGACGAACTCGCCGATCAGCTCGTGCCCTACGCCGCCGAGATGGGCTTCACGCACCTCGAGCTGCTGCCGGTGAGCGAGCATCCGTTCGACGGCAGCTGGGGCTACCAGACGCTGGGCCTGTTCGCGCCGACCGCGCGCCATGGCGATCCGGCCGCTCTCGTGCGCTTCGTCGAGCGTGCACACGCCGCGGGCCTGGGCGTGCTGCTCGACTGGGTGCCGGCGCATTTCCCGACCGACGCCTTCGGTCTGGCGCGCTTCGACGGCACCGCGCTGTACGAGTACGCCGACCCGCGCGAGGGCTGGCACAACGACTGGAACTCGCTGGTCTACAACTTCGGCCGCGCCGAGGTGCGCAACTTCCTCGTCGCCAGCGCGCTGTACTGGCTCGAGCGCTTCGGCGTCGACGGCCTGCGCGTCGATGCCGTGGCCTCGATGCTGTACCGCGACTACAGCCGCCGCCCGGGCCAGTGGATCCCCAACGTGCACGGCGGGCGCGAGAACCTCGAGGCGATCGCGTTCCTGAAACGCCTGAACGAAGTCGTCGGCGCCGAGCGAGCGCAGGCCATCACACTGGCCGAGGAGAGCACCGCATTCCCCGCCGTCAGCCGCCCGACCTGGGCCGGTGGCCTGGGCTTTCACTACAAGTGGAACATGGGCTGGATGCACGACACGCTGCAGTACATGCGGCGCGACCCGATCCACCGGCCCTACCACCACGGCGAGATGACCTTCGGCCTCGTCTACGCCTTCCACGAGAACTTCGTGCTGCCGCTGTCGCACGACGAGGTGGTGCACGGCAAGGGCTCGCTGCTGGCCAAGATGCCGGGCGACCGCTGGCAGCGCTTTGCCAACCTGCGCGCCTATTACGGCTTCATGTGGGGGCACCCGGGCAAGAAGCTGCTGTTCATGGGCGGCGAGTTCGCGCAGCTGAGCGAGTGGAACCACGAGCAAAGCCTCGACTGGCATCTGCTCGATGCGAGCGAGCATGCCGGCGTGCAGCGGCTGGTGAAGGATCTCAACACGCTCTATCGCAGCGCTCCGGCGCTGCACGAGCAGGACTGCGTCGGCGCCGGCTTCGAGTGGATCACGCACGACGACGCGCAGCGCAGCCTGCTCGCCTTCCTACGCAGGGCGCGCGACGGCGCGACGATGCTCGTCGTCTGCAACTTCGCGCCGGTGGTGCAGCACGGTCTGCGCCTGGGCGTGCCTGCGCCCGGCCGCTGGCTGGAGCGCATCAACACCGACTCGGTGCACTACGGCGGCAGCAACGTCGGCCTGGCGCTGGGCGCCGTCGCCAGCGAGCCGGTGGCCAGCCACGGCCGCACGCACTCGGTCGTACTCACCGTGCCGCCGCTGGCCACGGTGTTCCTGCAATGGACACCCTGAGTCAGCCCCTGAGTCAGCCCCTCGGTCAGCCGCTTGCGCATGGCGGCGGCGCTGCGCCGCGGGCGGCGGCTCAGCAGCGCGCGCTCGAGGCCGGACGTGCCTGGCCGCTGGGCGCCAGCGTCGACGGCGACGGCGTCAACTTCGCCGTGGTCTCGGCACAGGCGACGCGCATCGAGCTGTGCCTGTTCGATGCCGACGGCGAGCGCGAGCTGGCGCGCGCCCCGCTGCCCGCGCGCAGCGGCGATGTCTGGCACGGGCGGCTGACGGGCGCGGCGGCCGGCCTCGTCTACGGCCTGCGCGCGCACGGCCCGTGGCGGCCCGAGCGCGGGCTGCGCTTCAACCCGCACAAGCTGCTGCTCGACCCCTGGGCGCGCGAGATCGTCGCCCCCGCCGGCGGCTTCGACTGGAACCAGCCGCACTTCGGCGCCGAGGCGGCGCACGCCGCGCACACCGACCGGCGCGACAACGCGCGCCACGCGCACAAGGCGCGCGTCGTCGGCACGGAGTCGGCGCCGACCGTGCCGCCGCCGCGGCACCCGCTCGCGCAGACGGTGCTCTACGAACTGCACGTGCGCGCCTTCACCAAGCGCATGCCCGGCGTGCCCGAGCACGAGCGCGGCACCTATGCCGGACTGGCCAGCGACGCCGCGCTGGCGCACCTGACGCGGCTGGGCATCACGGCGGTCTCGCTGCTGCCGGTGCAGCACAAGCTCGACGAGCAGGCGCTGGCCGCGCGCGGGCTCGTCAACCACTGGGGCTACAACACGCTGGGCTTCTTCTGCCCCGAACCGCGCTACGCCGCCGGCAGCGAGCCGCGCCGCGAGTTCCGCGCCATGGTCGAGCGGCTGCACGCGGCGGGCATCGAAGTCATCCTCGACGTAGTCTTCAACCACACCGCCGAAGGCGGCGTGCATGGGCCGACGCTGTCGTGGCGCGGCCTGGACAACCTCGGCTGGTACCGCGTGCCCGAAGGCGACCCCGCCGGCTACGAGAACTGGAGCGGCTGCGGCAACACGCTCGACATCCGCCAGCCGCGCGTGCTGCAGTTCGTGCTCGACAGCCTGCGCTACTGGGTGGGGGCGATGGGCGTGGACGGCTTTCGCTTCGACCTCGCGCCGGTGCTGGGCCGCGACGCCGCCCACTTCGATCGCGCCGCGGCGTTCTTCAAGGCGCTGGCGCAGGACCCGGCGCTGCAGGGCATCAAGCTGATCGCCGAGCCCTGGGATCTGGGGCCGGCAGGCTGGCAGCTCGGTCAGTTCCCCGCCGGCTGGCTGGAATGGAACGATCGCTTCCGCGACACCATGCGCGCGTTCTGGCTCGGCGGCGACGGCACGCGCGGCGAGTTCGCGCTGCGCCTGGCAGGCTCGGCCGACCTGTTCCAGCAGCGCGCGCGGCTGCCGCTCGAATCGGTGAACTACATCGTCTCGCACGACGGCTTCGATCTCGCCGATCTGGTCAGCTACGACCTGCGCCACAACGAGGCCAACGGCGAGGACAACCGCGACGGCCCGGCGCACAACCTGAGCTGGAACTGCGGCTGGGAAGGCCCCACCACGCAGCCCGACGTGCTGGCGCGGCGCGCCCGCCTCGAGCGCGCGCTGCTGGCCACGCTGCTGCTCGCGCAAGGCACGCCGATGCTTGCCGCCGGCGACGAGATCGGCCATAGCCAGCGCGGCAACAACAACCCCTATTGCCAGGACAACGACATCACCTGGCTCGACTGGGACAGCGCCGACGACTCGCTCGTCGAGTTCACGGTCCACGTGCTGGACATACGCCGGCGCCTCATGCCGCTGGGCATGCGCTGGTACACCGGGCTTCCCGACGCACACGGTCTGGCCGATCTCGCATGGCTGCACCGCAGCGGCCGGCCGCTCACGGTGGCGGAGTGGGACAACCGCAGCTCGCGCGTACTGGGCGCGCTCGTCGGCGCCCCGGGCGGCGGTGGCGCGCGGCTGCTGCTGCTCGTGAACGCACGCGACATGGACGTCGAGTTCCAGTTGCCAGCGGGCCACTGGCTGGTCGAGCTCGATACCACACAGCCCGACGGCCGCAGCGATCGGCGCCTGCCGGGCGCCGGCGGCCATGCGTTGCCGGCACGCAGCCTGCTGCTGCTGCGCGACGACGCGCCCGCCGCCGCTGCACGAGAGGCACGAGGACCCACGCGATGAGATTGCCCCGCACCAGCGGCGTACTGCTGCACCCCACGTCGCTGCCGGGCCCCCACGGCAGCGGCGACCTCGGCGCCGAGGCCCGGCACTTCGTCGACTGGCTGGTCGCGGCCGGGCAGCAGCTGTGGCAGGTGCTGCCGCTCACCGGCATCGGGCCCGGCAACTCGCCGTACATGGGGAACTCGGCGTTCGCGGGCAACCTGCTGCTGATCGAGCTTGACGAGCTGCGGCGCGAGGGCTGGCTCGACGCCGCTGACCTGCAGCCGAGCGCTGCGCTGCGCGCTGCCCGCGTCGACTTCGCGGCGGTACCCCCGTTTCGCATGAAGCGCTTGGCGCGCGCCGCCGCGCGCTTCGCCATCGCCGGCAGCGCCGCGCAGCGCGAGGACTTCGCGCGTTTCCGTCACGAGCACGCGGACTGGCTCGGCGACTACGCGCTCTTCATGGCACTGGCCGAACGCTTCGACTGGAAGGACTGGTGGCTGTGGGACGCACCACTCGCGCGCCGCGAGCCGTCCGCTCTGGACGCAGCACGCCGCGCGCATGCCGAACGCATCGGCTTCTGGGAGTTCTGCCAGTGGCGCTTCTTCCGCCAATGGTCGGCGCTTCGGTCCTACGCCAACGGCAAGGGCGTGCGCATCGTCGGCGACGCGCCCATTTACGTCGCGGGCCTGAGCGCCGAGGTGTGGGCGCGTCCGCAACTGTTCGAGCTCGACGCGGCGCTGCGGCCGACGGTGGTGGCCGGCGTGCCGCCCGACTACTTCAGCGCCAGCGGCCAGCGTTGGGGCAACCCCCTGTACCGTTGGAGCGAGCACGCACGCGACGGCTACGCCTGGTGGGTGCGGCGCGTGCGCCGCGCTCTGGAACAGGTGGATATCCTGCGCATCGACCACTTCCGCGGCTTCGCAGGCTACTGGGAGATCCCGGCCGCCGAGCCCACCGCCGTCGGCGGGCGCTGGCGAGCGGGCCCGGGCGCAGCGCTGTTCGAGGCGCTCGGCGCCCAACTCGGCGCGCTGCCCATCATCGCCGAGGATCTGGGCGTGATCACGCCCGACGTCGACGCGCTGCGCCGCCAGTTCGAGCTGCCGGGCATGTGCGTGCTGCAGTTCGCCTTCGACGGCCACGCGGCCAACCGCTACCTGCCGCACCACTACGAGCGCGCCAGCGTCGTCTACAGCGGCACGCACGACAACGACACCAGCGCCGGCTGGTGGGCGCAGGCCGACGACCGCGCCAAGCAGTTCGCGCGCGCCTACTTCGGCACCGACGGCCACGACATGCCGTGGACGCTGATCCGAGCCGCGATGGCCAGCGTCGCCGACACCTGCATCTTCCCGCTGCAGGACGTGCTCACGCTGCCCACCGAGTGCCGCATGAACCATCCCGGCCAGGCCGACGGTTGGTGGACATGGCGCTTCGAGTGGGGCCAGGTGCAGCCCTGGCACGCGCAGCGACTGCGCGAGTTCGCGGGGTTGTACAGCCGGGCAGGCGGCTGACCGCCTCGCTCGCGCCCAGCCCTCAGCGCCGCGGCGGCGGCAGGTCGGTGCAGCTGCCGTGCGCCGCTTCGGCCGCCATGCCGATGCTCTCGCCCAGCGTCGGGTGCGGATGGATGGTCTTGCCGATGTCGATGGCGTCGG
This sequence comes from Burkholderiales bacterium, assembly GCA_028869005.1. Classification (GTDB taxonomy): domain Bacteria; phylum Pseudomonadota; class Gammaproteobacteria; order Burkholderiales; family Burkholderiaceae_C; genus Rubrivivax. The sequence goes on from JAGWTJ010000084.1 coordinate 10,343, forward strand.
CGCCCATCTCGATGGCCAGCGCCACCTCGCCGATCATGTCGCCGGCGTGCGTGCCGACGATGCCGCCGCCGACGATGCGGTGCGTGGCCGCGTCGAACAGCAGCTTGGTGAAGCCTTCGTCGCGACCGTTGGCGATGGCGCGGCCGCTGGCCGTCCACGGGAACAGGCCCTTGGTCACCGCCACGCCCTGCGCCTTCGCCTCGTCCTCGGTCAGGCCGACCCACGCCACCTCGGGGTCGGTGTAGGCCACGCTCGGGATCACGCGCGCGTCGAAGCGGCTGCGCGCCAGCTTGTCGTCGCCCTGTGCCTCGCCGGCGGCGACTTCGGCCGCCACGTGCGCCTCGTGCACCGCCTTGTGCGCCAGCATCGGCTGGCCGACGACATCGCCGATGGCGAAGATGTGCGGCACGTTGGTGCGCATCTGCACGTCGACCGGGATGAAGCCGCGCTCGCCGACGGCGACGCCGGCCTTCTCGGCGGCGATCTTGCGGCCGTTCGGGCTGCGGCCGACCGCCTGCAGCACGAGGTCGTACAGGCCGTCGCTCTTGGTGCCATCGGCGGCTTCGAACTGCACGCGGATGCCGTCGGCCGTCGCCTCGGCGCCCACCGTCCTGGTCTTCAGCATGACGCGGTCGAAGCGCGGCGCGTTGAGCTTGTGCCAGACCTTGACGAGGTCGCGGTCGGCGCCGGTCATCAGGCCGTCGAGCATCTCGACCACGTCCAGGCGCGCGCCGAGCGTGCTGTACACCGTTCCCATCTCGAGGCCGATGATGCCGCCGCCGACGATCAGCATGCGCTGCGGAAGCTGGCGCAGCTCGAGCGCGCCGGTGCTGTCGACGATGCGCGCGTCGTCGGGCAGGAAAGGCAGGCGCACCGCCTGCGAGCCGGCGGCGATGATGCAGCGCTTGAAGCGGATGGTCTGCGTCGTGCCGCTCTTGTCCTGCGCCGACCCTTGCGTTTCCTCGACCGCCACGTGATGCGGATCGACGAAGGCGCCGTAGCCGCGCACCACCGTCACCTTGCGCATCTTGGCCATCGCCGCCAGTCCGCCGGTGAGTTTGCCGACGACCTTGTTCTTGTGCGCGAGCAGCTTGGCGGCGTCGACCGTGGGCGCGCCGAAAGCGACGCCGAGCGCGGCGAAGTGCTTGACCTCGTCCATCACCGAGGCCACGTGCAGCAGCGCCTTGCTCGGGATGCAGCCGACGTTCAGGCACACGCCGCCCAGCGTCGCGTAGCGCTCGACCAGGATCGTCTTCAGGCCCAGGTCGGCAGCGCGAAAGGCGGCCGAGTAGCCGCCGGGGCCGGCGCCGAGCACCAGCAGGTCGCACTCGCGGTCGACGGCGCCGCTGTAGCTGCCTGCGGGCAGCGGCGCGGACATCGCCGGTGCCGGTGCCGGTGCTGCCGACGCAGCCGGCGGCGCGGCCGCTGGCGATGCCGGCGCCGCGGCCGGCGCAGCGGCGGCAGCGGCGTCGGCCTCGAGCAGCAGCAGCACGCTGCCCTGGTTGACCCGGTCGCCGAGCGCGACCTTCAACTCCTTGACGACGCCGGCATGCGACGACGGGATCTCCATCGACGCCTTGTCGCTTTCCACCGTGACTAGGCTCTGCTCGGCCTTGATCGTGTCGCCGGCCTTGACCAGCAGCTCGATGACGGCCACGTCCTTGAAGTCGCCGATGTCCGGCACCTTGATCTCGATCTGCGCCATGGTCTTGTCTCTCAGTTCTTGAGTTTGATCGTGTGCACCCGCACCGGGCCGCCGGAACTGGTGTCGAACTCGCAGCCGGCGCGCACGCCGGCCTCGGCCACTTCACGCGCCGACTTCGAGCGCGCGTAGGCCACGTACATGCCGCCGAGCGCGAAGCGCCGGCCGCTGCCGATGGCCCAGAAGCGCTCGAACTCGAACACCTCGCGGTAGCTCTCGACGCCGAAGATGCCGTGCCGGTTGGCGACGAGGATCGAGAACTGGCTGCTCTCGTAGGGGTCGGAGTCGCCTTCCCGGGTGTTGAGGAAGAAGCGCTCCTTGAGCAGCGGGTGCAGCCGGCGGAAGGTCTCGAAGATGCCGTCGCGCGAGTCCAGCCGCAACTCGTCTGCCGGCAACGCCGCCAGCGCCTGCTGCAGCACCGGCATGTGCGCCGTGGTGCCGACGGCGCCGACGTAGGAACCCGCCACCTCGAACATCTTGGCGTTGGCCTCGTAGCCCTGCGGCAGCCGCGTCTCGCCGAACGTGACGAGCGAGTCCGACGCGATGGCCACCTGCGCGCCCATGCGGGCGACGGCGACGGTGCTCACCGCCGCCCCCGGCGCGCAGTGCCCGGCACGACGAGCGCTCGGCAGCGGGGCGGCGCACTCATGCGCTGACGGCTACAGCAGCACGCGCCGGAAGTCGGCGAGCACGGCACCGAGGTAGACATTGAAGCGCGCCGCCGTGGCACCGTCGATGACGCGGTGGTCCCACGACAGCGACAGCGGCAGGATGAGCCGCGGCTTGAACTTCTCGCCGTTCCATTTCGGCCGTATCTCGCTGCGGCACACGCCCAGGATCGCGACCTCGGGCGCGTTGATGATGGGCGTGAAGTAGGTGCCGCCGATGCCGCCCAGCGAGCTGATCGAGAAGCACCCGCCGCTCATGTCCGCCGGCGAGAGCTTGCCCTCGCGCGCCTTGGCCGCGAGCTCGCCCATCTCCTTGCTGATCTGCAGGATGCCCTTGCGGTCGGCGTCCTTGAGCACCGGAACGACCAGGCCGTTGGGCGTATCGGCGGCAAAGCCGATGTGGAAATACTGCTTGAACACGAGCTGCTCGCCGTCGAGGCTGGCGTTGAACTCGGGGAACTTCTTCAGCGCCGCGACGCAGGCCTTGATGAGGAAGGCGAGCATCGTGACCTTGACGCCGCTCTTCTCGTTCTCCTTGTTCAACTGGACGCGGAACGCCTCGAGTTCGGTGATGTCGGCGTCGTCGTGATTGGTGACGTGCGGGATCAGCACCCAGTTGCGGTGCAGGTTGGCG
>JAGWTJ010000344.1 GCA_028869005.1 Burkholderiales bacterium
GGCCCGTCGGGCGTGCCGTCCTGCACCGTGCCCATCCAGGCGCGGTACTGCGCGTCGTCGTTGATCGGCGAGTGCGGCCGCCAACTGACGCCGCCGTCGTCCGAGCGGAACAGCCCCTGAGGCGAGGTGCCGGCGTACCAGGCGCCGGGCTCGTCGGCGTGGCCCGGCGCGAGCCAGAACACGTGGTCGACGGCGCGCCCGTTCTGGCCCGGCGCGGCCTTGGCGAACGCCGGCGGGCGCTCGGCTTCCTGCCAGTGGCGGCCGAGGTCCGTCGAGCGGAAGACCGTCGGCCCCAGGTGCCCGGTGCGCGCTGCCGCCAGCAGCGTGCGGCCGTCGCGCGGATCGAGCACGAGGTGGTGCACGATGTGGCCGAAGAAGTGCGGCCCGTCGACGCGCCACGAGCGGCGCGCCCTGTCGCCGTGCAGCAGCCAGGCGCCCTTGCGCGTGGCCACCAGGAGCAGGACCGCAGCGCTGCCCTGTTTTGCGCGCGCCGGCGGTACCGTGCGCGCCGGGTTCGCCGGGTTCGCCGGGTTCGTCGGGTTCGCCTTCGATCGCTCGACCATCGATCGCTCCCGCAGTCGCAAGGCGGACGATTGTGCGCGTCCTGGCTGCGCCGCGCTGGCGCGGCGCGCACCGGCACGCGATGTCCACGCGCGCACCGGGCGGCGCAGATCAGACCACGCCGTCCCAGGGCGCCGACAGCCGGATCGCGCCGTTGACGATGCCCACCATCGAGTAGGTCTGCGGGAAGTTACCCCACAGCTCGCCGGTGCTCGGGTCGAGATCCTCGCTCAGCAGGCCGAGCGCGTTGCGCCGCGCCAGCAGCGCCTCGAAGGCCGCGCGCGCCTCGTCGCGCCGGCCGATGCGCGCCAACGCGTCGACGCGCCAGAACGAGCAGACGTTGAACGCCGTGCGGGGCAGCCCGAAGTCGTCGGCCGCCTCGTAGCGGCGCAGGAACGGGCCGTCGCCCAGGTGCCGCTCGATGGCCTCGACGGTGGCGACGAAGCGCGGATCCTGGGGCGGCAGGAAACCGACCTCGCCCATCAGCAGCACGCTGGCATCGAGGTCGCGCCCGCCCAGGCTCTCGACGAAGGCGTTGCGCTCGACGCTCCACGCGCGCTCGAGGATGAGTGCGCGGATGTGCTCGGCGCGCTCGCGCCACAGCACGGCGCGCGCCGGCTGCACCAGCGCATCGGCGATGCGCGCCAGGCGGTCGCAGGCAGCCCAGCACATCAGCGTCGACGAGGTGTGCACGCGCGCGCGCGTGCGCAGCTCCCAGATGCCTGCGTCGGGCTGGTCGTGCAGCCGCCAAGCCTGCTCGCCCATCGCCTCGAGCAGCGCGAAGTCGGCGCCGTCGCCGCGGCGAAACAGCCGCTGGTCGTGGAACGACTGCGCCGCACCGAGCACGATGCTGCCGTAGACATCGTGCTGGAAGTGCTCGTGCGCCTGGTTGCCCACGCGCACCGGGCCCATGCCGCGGTAGCCGGCGGCTTGCGCCACGATCGATTCGGGCAGATCGGCCTCCAGCCCGACGCCGTACAGCGGCTGCACGCGGCCGCCATGCGTGCCGCGCAGCACGTTGTGCAGCCACTGCAGGTAGCCCTCCATCGTGCCGACCTCGGCCAGGCCGTTGAGCGCGCGCACGACGAAGAAGGCATCGCGCAGCCAGCAGTAGCGGTAGTCCCAGTTGCGGCCGAATTCGCCGGCACGCGCGGGCGCCTCGGGCACGCTGGTGGTGAGCGCGGCGACGATGGCGCCGGTGTCCTCGTACTGGCACAGCTTGAGCGTGATGGCAGCGCGCAGCACCGCGTCCTGCCACTCGAGCGGCACCGCCAGCCGGCGCGTCCAGCGCTGCCAGTAGTGCGAGGTGCGTTCCTCGAACTCGCGCGCGGTGTCGTCGATGTTGCCGCCCAGCGTCTCGTCGGGGCCGAGCAGCAGCGCCACCGACGTCGCCAGCACGAACCAGCTCGCGTCGGCGACATAGGTGACGGGCGCCGAGGTGTTCAGGCGCAGCGTCAGGCCCGGCATCACGTAGCGCAGGTGATGGCTGCCGCGCGTCATGTGCAGCTCGCCCGCGCCCCAGTCGGCGCGCGGGCGCACGACGATGCGGATGCGCGGGCGCCCGGCCAGCGGCACGATGCGGCGCACCAGTTGCGCCGGGCGGAAGGCGCGGTCGCGCGTGACGAAGCGCGGCGCGAAATCGACGATCTCCACGCCCTGCCCCAGCGTGTCCCACAGGCGCGTGCGTAGGATGGCGGTACGCGCGTCGTAGGCCTGCTCGCTGCGCACCATGCCGTCGAGTTCGACGACCATCGAGCCATCGTCGGGCAGGCCGCCGGCGCTTTGCAGCAGTGCGTCGAAGACCGGCGCGCTGTCCAGCCGCGGCATGCAGCACCAGACGATGCGACCGACGGCGTCGACGAGCGCGCCCACGGTGCAGTTGCCCAGCACGGCGAGCTCGAGGCTGGCCTGGCGGCGCGCGCCGGCAGCAGTCGTGGCGGCGGTGGCAGCGGTCGCAGCGGTCGCAGCGGTCGCAGCGGTGGGGGCAGTCACGGTGTCCATGGCCTGCATGCCGGCATCCGGAAGTGCAATGTATCAGCCCCCATCGATCGGCATATATTCGATCGGGCATTGCCCACACGAATGAAGACGGAGTCG
>JAGWTJ010000345.1 GCA_028869005.1 Burkholderiales bacterium
TGAGTGGCACCAAGGGGTGGGCGGGACGCGCGAGCCGCGCGCAGCCGGGCATTATATGTCGGCATGGACGGCGCGTCATGGCGCGGTGTCACCGCCTGGCGCCGGTCGGGCCTGGCCCCGCGCGCCGGACCCCCGCGAACAGGTGGGGGGCGTGCGCGGCGCCGTCAATTTAGGGACGGCAGTGCCGATGACGCTTGCGATGCGGGCGCGGTCAAACCAAGATAGGCGGTCGAGCACTTGCGGGCGCCAGGCCCGCCTCCTGTGCGCGGCGCGACCATCCCGCTCGGAGAGTGCTTCATGACGGTGTCCGCTTCTGCCGCTTCCGCACCATCGCCGGCGCCCGGACTGCCGACCGATACGTTGCGCTGGCTGCTCGGCGACGTCTGCGAGAGCGTGTTGGCCGCCCGCGGTGACGCCTTTGCGGTGCAGGATGCCGCCACCGGCCGCTACCTGCATGCCAGTGCCGAGATGCTGCGCTGGCTCGGCCTGCCGGCCGATCGGGTCATCGGCCGCACCAGCGCCGAGATCTTCGACCCGTCGCTGGCCGCGCTGCTGCGCGCGGCCGAGCAGTCGGCGCTGGCACAGGGCGAGTTGCTCGCGAGCGAGCACCGCTTCGATTGGCACGGCGTGAAGTGGAACTTCGGCGTGCTGCGCATGGCCAGCCGCCCCGACGCCGCCGGCCGGCGCTGGCTGGCCAGTGTCTGGACCGACCGCAGCGCCGAGTTGGCGCGCCAAGGGCAACTCGACAGCGCGCGCGAGCAGATCGAGCAGCAGCAGCGCGCCCATGAGTCGTTGCGCCGCGAACTGGCCGAACAGGGATTGCGCGACGCCGCCTCGGGTCTGTCGACGCGCGCCCACTTCGACGATCAGTTGCGGCGCGAGGTGGACCTGTCCACGCGCGAGCATCGCGAGTTCGCGCTCGTCTTCGTCGAGATCGACACGCCGGCCGACGAGGTACGTGCGTTCGGCGCCGCCGCGGCGCAGGCGATCCTGGCCGCGATGGGCAGGCTGCTGCGCGGCGGCACGCGCGCCATGGATGCCTCATGCCGTTTCGACGAGCGCCGCTTCGCCGTGCTGCTGTCGGGTGTCGGGCTGGCCACGGCGCACTCACGCATGGAAGGCCTGCGCCGCCGTTGCGCCACCGAGATCGTGATGCATGACGGTCATCAGCTCGGTTTCACCGCCGCGATGGGCGTCGCCAGCTTCCCGCATACGGCGCAGACCCAGGACCAACTGCTCGCCGCCTGCGAGGCGGCGCTGGCCGAGGCGCGCCGGCGCGGCGGCAACCACGTCACGCTGGCGGCCATCCGCTTCGAGGACGGCGCACCTTCGGACTAGAAGGACGAGGGGCCGCAAGCGCAGCCCGCAAGGGCGGCCGTTCACCGGCGCTTGTCGCCCCCGCTAGGCGAACGCCTTCCAGGCCATGTAGCAGGCCAGGGCCATCAGCAACAGCGCGAAGATGCGACGCAGCCGTTCGACGGGCATGCGGTGCGCCGCGCGCGCGCCCAATGGCGCAAAGCTGACGCTGGCCAGGGCCACCACGAACACGCCCGGCAGGTAGAGGAAGCCGAAGGCGCCGGGCAGCGCCGGTGCCAGCGTCCAGCCGCCGATCAGATAGCCGAGCGTGGCGGCCACGGCGATCGGAAAGCCGAGCGCTGCGCTGGTGCCGACCGCCTGCCGCAGCGGCACGCCGCACCAGGTCATGTAGGGCACAGACAGAAAGGCGCCGCCGGCGCCGAGCAGTCCCGAGACGAAGCCGATGCCGGCACCGGCGCCAACCAGCGCCGGCGTGCCGGGCAGTGCGCGTGCCGCCCGCGCCGGCGCGCCGCGCAGCATGCGCCACGAGATGACGAAGTTGCCGAGCGCGAAAACGAGCGCGAGCCAGCGCCCCTTGACGAGCGCGAGCACGCCCGCGCCGGCGGCCATGCCGCCGAGCAGGATGCCCGGTGCGAAACGCACGACGAGCGGCCAGCGCACCGCACCGTGACGGTGGTGCGCGGTGAGGCTAGACAGCGAGGTGAACAGGATCGTGGCGCCCGAAGTGGCGATAGCCATCTTGACCGCCAGCCCCGCATCGACGCCGCGCGCGCCGAGCAAGAAGGTCAGGAACGGCACCAGCACCATGCCGCCGCCGATGCCGAGCAGCCCGGCCAGAAAGCCTACCGCGACGCCCAGCGCGAGCAACTCGAGCGCAAGCGCGAGGCCGATGTCCAGCATGCGTCGCGTCGGCGCTCAGGCCCCGAGCAGCGCGCGCACCGCGCTCCATTCGGCGGCCGTGACGGGCGTGATCGACAGCCGATTGCCCCGTTGCAGCACCCGCATCGAGGCCAGTTCGGGCGCGAGCCGCATGCGCGCCAGCGGCAGCAGCTGCGTCTTCTTCACGAGCTTCACGTCGACCAGCATCCAGCGCGGCGCCTCGGGCGTCGCCTTCGGGTCGTAGTACCTGCTCGCCGGGTCGAACTGCGTCGGGTCGGCATACGGCCGGCCGACCACCTGCGCCAGACCCGCCACGCCCGGCTCGGCGCACGATGAGTGATAGAACAGCACGCCGTCACCGGCGCGCATGTCGTCGCGCATGAAGTTGCGCGACTGGTAGTTGCGCACGCCGGTCCACGGCAGTGTCTT
>JAGWTJ010000085.1 GCA_028869005.1 Burkholderiales bacterium
ATCGGCGTCGGTGGCGTCGGCGGTTACTGCGTGCAGATCGCGCGCGCCTTCGGCGCCGCGGTGGTCGCCATCGACGTCGACGCGCGCAAGCTGGAGGCGATCGCCGCCGACGGCGGTGCCGCGCTCGCGCTGAACTCGCGCGAGCACGACGCCAAGTCGCTGAAGAAGGCCATCGCCGAGTTCGCCAAGGCACAGGGCCGGCGCAGCACCGAGTGGAAAATCTTCGAGTGCTCGGGCAGCGCGCCCGGCCAGACCACCGCATTCAACCTGCTGGTGCACGGCGCGACGTTGGCGGTGGTCGGCTTCACGATGGACAAGGTCGAGGTGCGGCTGTCGAACCTGATGGCCTTCGACGCGCGCGCCATCGGCAACTGGGGTTGCCCGCCCGAGTTTTACCCGGCGGCGCTCGATCTCGTGCTCGATGGTCGCGTCAAGCTCGCACCCTTCGTCGAGACGCACCCGCTGGCCGACATCAACCACGTCTTCCATGCCGTGCATGCGCGCGAGATCACGCGGCGCGCGGTGCTCGTCCCCTGAACTTCAGAACGTCCTTGCAGGAGTCCCCGATGCGCGAATTCAAGAACCACGACCTCGTCGACGACTACGCCAAGCCCGGTGTGCGCTACGAGCGCCGCCCGGCGCGCCGGCCCGACGGCAGCGAGGTGGCGGGCCTGTACAACGCCTGGATCTGGCTCGACAACCCGGGCCAGTACAACAGCTACACGACGGACATGGTCAAGGGCGTGATCCTGGCCATGCGCGCGGCGAGCAACGATCGCTCGGTCAACTGCGTGGTCTTCACCGGCGTCGGCGACAAGGCTTTCTGCACCGGCGGCAACACCAAGGAGTACGCCGAGTACTACGCGGGCCATCCGCAGGAGTACCGGCAGTACATGCGCCTGTTCAACGACATGGTGAGCGCCATCCTCGCCTGCGACAAGCCGGTGATCTGCCGCGTCAACGGCATGCGCATCGGCGGCGGCCAGGAAATCGGCATGGCGTGCGACTTCTCGGTCTCGTCCGACCTCGCACGCTACGGCCAGGCCGGCCCCAAGCACGGCTCGGCGCCGATCGGCGGCGCCACCGACTTCCTGCCGGTCATCGTCGGCGCCGAGCGCGCGATGGCCGCCTGCGTGCTGTGCGAGCCCTTCAGCGCGCACAAGGCCTACCAGATGGGCGTGCTCACCGAGATCGTCCCGGCGCTCAAGGTCGACGGCAAGTTCGTCGCCAACCCGACGGTCGAGACGCAGCGCATGGTCGACGAGTTCGGCCGCAACGTCTACGGCGAGCCCAAGACCGGCGCCGCGCTCGAAGAGGGCAAGGCGCTGATGAAGCGCGGCACGGTCGATCTGTCGCTGCTCGACGCCAAGATCGAGGAACTCTGCGCCAAGATGCTGCTGACCTTCCCCGACTGCACGACCAAGACGCTCGAGGAACTGCGCAAGCCCAAGCTCGACGCGTGGAACCGCAACAAGGAGAACTCGCGCGCTTGGCTGGCGCTGAACATGGTGACCGAGGCGCGTTCCGGCTTCACCGCGTTCAATGCCGGCACCAAGGACGACCGCGAGGTCGACTTCGTGCTGCTGCGCCAGAAGCTGGCCGCCGGCCAGGCCTGGGTCGGCAGCCTGCACGACGAAATCCAGCCCGGAGCCAAGAAGCATGGCTGACGCCATGGCCAGCGCCGGCCCGCTGAAGGTCTGGCTCGACCGCGACGGCGCGCTGCTGCGGCTGCGCCTGGCGCGGCCCAAGGCCAACATCTGCGACGCCGAGATGATCGCCGCGCTGCAGGCGGCGCTCGATGCGCACCGCGGCGCGCACGGCCTGCGCGGCGTCCTGCTCGACCACGAAGGTCCGCACTTCAGCCTCGGCGCCAGCGTCCACGAGCATCTGGCCGACCGCTGCGCGGCGATGCTCGCCAGCCTGCACGCGCTGATCCTGACGCTGGCCGAGTTTCCGGCGCCGGTGCTGGTGTCCGTGCGCGGCTACTGCCTGGGCGGCGGCATCGAGATCGCGCTGGCGGGCGGGCCGATCTTCGCCGGTCGGGCCGCGGTCTTCGGTCAGCCCGAGATCCGGCTCGGCGTGTTCGCACCGGCGGCGAGCTGCCTGCTGCCGTGGCGCGTCAATGCCATCGACGCCGAGGATCTGCTGTGCTCGGGCCGCGACGTCGGCGTCGATGAAGCCAAGGCGATGGGCCTCGTGTTTCGGGTCGACGACGACCCGGAAGCCGCAGCGCTCGCCTACTTCGACACGCACCTGGCGACGCGCAGCGCAACTTCGCTGGGCTGTGCGATGCAAGCGGTACGCGCGCCGCGCGTGCGCGAGCTTCGCCAACGTCTGGCCGAGGTCGAGCGCCTGTACCTCGACCGCCTGATGATCACCCACGACGCGAACGAGGGCCTGGCCGCCTTCATCGCCAAACGACCACCTGCCTGGGAGCACCGATGAGCACCACCCCGTTGCCAGACAAGACGCCCGAAGTGCTGAAGATCGTCCAGCGCTGCGAGGCGCTGTTCGAGGATCTGCACTTCAACGCCGTGCGCGAATGGAAGGCTGCCGCGCCGGGCCGCAAGGCGATCGGCTACATGCCGGTCTACGTGCCGCGCGAGATCATCCACGCCGCCGGCATGCTGCCGGTGGGCATCATGGGCGGCGGCGACCAGATCGAGGTCATCCAGGGCGACGCCTACTACCAGAGCTACATCTGCCGTATCCCGCGCTCGACGCTCGAGCTCGGGCTCACCGGCCGCCTGGACAGCCTCGACGGCATGCTGTTCCCGAGCATTTGCGACGTGATCCGTAACCTCTCGGGCGTCTGGCAGATCCTGTTCCCCGAGAAGTACGCGCGCTACATCGACGTGCCGCAGAACTACCAGGACGACGTCGGCGGGCTCTTCTACGCGCAGGAAATGCAGCACCTGCGCGACGACCTCGCCCGCCTGCGCGGCAAGCCGATCACCGACGACGAGCTCAACGCCTCCATCGCGGCGTACAACGCCAACGCCGCGGCGCTGCGCGACCTGTACGCGTATCGCGCGGCCAAGCCCTGGCAGGCGCCGACCTCCGAGGTCTACCTGTTGCAGCGCGCCGGCATGGTGCTGCCGGTGGAGGAGCACACCCAGCTCGTGCGCCAGTACCTGGCCGCGGCCGAGGCCTTCCAGCGTCCCAAGCGCGACAACGCGCGCGTCGTGCTCACCGGCAGCTTCTGCGAGCAGCCGCCGCTGGGGCTCATCAAGTCGATCGAGATGGCCGGCTGCTACGTCGTCGACGACGACTTCGTGCTCGTCGGCCGCTGGCTGCAGGACGACGTGCCGACCAACGGCGACCCGCTGGTCGAGCTGTCCAAGGCCTTCCTGCACCGCTCGGCGTCGACCGCCGCCAAGTACGACGACAAGCGCGAGGAAAAGGGCATGTTCCTGCTCAAGCAGGTCAACAAGCGCGGCGCCGAGGGCGTGGTCTTCGCCGCCGCCTCGTTCTGCGACCCGGCGCTGCTCGAGCGCCCGATGCTGCAGGACGTGCTCGCCAAGCACGGTGTGCCGTACACGGCGTTCAAGTTCGCCGAGAACACCGGCCAGATGGCCCCGATCCGCGAACAGGCCGGCACCTTCGCCGATTCCATCAAGCTCTGGAGCGCCGCATGAACACCCCGACGACCGCCCCCGCCGCCAAGAAGTCGCCCAGCGTCCAGAAAGAGGACGCGATGTGGCTGCAAAAGGAGATGATCAACGCCAACTACAAGGACCTGGGCGAAGCGCACGCGCAGGGCCGCAAGGTGGCGGCGACCTTCGTTCCCGGCAACCTCAACGAGTTGCTGATGTGCTTCGACTTCGCGCGCAGCCTGCCCGAGACCAACGCTCTGCAGAACGGCATGCGCAAGAAGAGCGGCAAGTTCATCATGGACGCCGAGCGCGACGGCCACAGCGAGGACGTCTGCACCTACGTCAAGGCCGACCTCGGCATGATGATGGGCGGCGAGGTCGGACCCACCGGCGACCCGCTGCCGCGCCCCGACCTGCTGCTGCTCAGCTACACCGGCTGCTTCACGTTCATGAAGTGGTTCGAGCTGATCCGCCACAAGTACGGCTGCGAGACGGTGATGCTGCACGTGCCGTACCAGGCCGAGGGCAAGGTCGCGCCCAACATGCGCGACTACGTCGTCAAGCAGCTCAAGGAGACGGTGATCCCGACCCTCGAGCGCGTCTCCGGCGTCAAGTTCGACATCGACCGCCTGCGCCAGTACATGCGCGAGTCGGCCAAGGCCGAGGAAGACCTGGTGACGGTGCTGCAAAGCGCCAAGAACCGCCCGAGCCCGATCGACGGCTACTTCGGCGCCGTCTACTACATCGGACCGATCTTCACCGCCTTTCGCGGCACGCGCGAGGCCACGCAGTACTACCGCGTGCTGCGCAGCGAGATCGAGGAGCGCGTGCGCCTGGGCAAGGGCCCGGTCACGCCCGACGGCGACATGGGCGAGGAGAAGTACCGCCTGGTGGTCGAGGGGCCGCCCAACTGGACGAGCTTCCGCGACTTCTGGAAGATGTTCTACGACGAGGGCGCGGTGGTCGTCGCCAGCACCTACAGCAAGGTCGGCGGCGTCTACGACTTCGGCTTCCGCCACGATCCGGACAACCCGCTCGAGTCGCTCGCCGAGTACTGCCTGGGCTGCTACACCAACCACAGCCTGCCGGCGCGCATCAACATGATCTGCAAGTACATCGACGAGTACCAGGCCGACGGGCTGCTGATCAACTCGATCAAGAGCTGCAACAGCTTCTCGGCCGGCCAGCTGCTGATGCTGCGCGAAGTCGAAAAGCGCACCGGCAAGCCGGCCGCGTTCATCGAGACCGACCTCGTCGACCCGCGCTACTTCTCGGCGGCCAACGTCAAGAACCGGCTCGAGAGCTACTTCCAGATGATCCATCAGAAGCGCACGGCGGGGCACGGCACGCCGCACCACATTTCCAACGCCCCGGCGACGGCGGCGCTCTGAGGAGGACGACCCCATGCGTTGCTTCATCGGCATCGACCTCGGCTCGACCACCACCAAGGCGGTGGTGATCGACGAGCAGCAGAACGTGCTCGGCCGCGGCATCACCAACTCGCGCTCCAACTACGACACCGCGGCCGCGGTGGCCAAGACCGAGGCGCTGATCAACGGCCGCTTCCAGCTCTTCCGCCAGGCGCTGGCCCGCTCGGGCGCACTCAACGGCTCGCTCGACGGCTTCATCGGCCAGCTCGAGCGCGACTTCCGCGCCGAGCAGTACCTCGAGCAGCTCGGCGACCTCGAGGCCACCTGCCAGCGCAACCTCGAGACCGCACGCTTCGGCGACGCCGCGGCCGCCACCGGCGAGGCGCTGGTCGAAGTCTTCAAGCGCCTGGCCGCGGAAGCGCCTTCGCTGTTCGCGCCCGGCGCCAACCGCAAGAGCGACTTCTTCCGCGACATCGCCGGCAGCCAGTACCTGGCGATCGGCGAGGAGGTGTCCAAGGCGCAGGGCACGCGCTACGACCACCTGCTCAACCTGTTCGACCGCTCGATCATCGAGGTCGAGAACCGCGTCTACGGCGACTCGGTGCGCCGCCATCTGCTGGCGGCGCTCGAGCGCAGCTTCGTCGCGATGCCCGAGGTGCAGACGCACCGCGAGGCGATCGCCGCGCCGATCAAGGGCGTGCTCGACATGGACATGGAGGAGACCTACATCGTCGGCACCGGCTACGGCCGCGCGCGGCTGCCGTTCTCCAAGGAGCACGTCAGGAGCGAGATCCTCTGCCACGGCCTGGGCGCGCACGTGATGTACCCGGGCACCGCCACCGTGCTCGACATCGGCGGCCAGGACACCAAGGCGATCCAGGTCGACCCGGCCGGCATCGTCGAGAGCTTCCAGATGAACGACCGCTGCGCGGCCGGCTGCGGACGCTACCTCGGCTACATCGCCGACGAGATGAACATGGGGCTGCACGAGCTCGGGCCGCTGGCGATGAAGTCGACCAAGACGATCCGCATCAACAGCACCTGCACCGTGTTCGCCGGCGCCGAGTTGCGCGACCGGCTGTCGCTGGGCGACAAGCGCGAGGACATCATGGCCGGCCTGCACCGCGCCATCATCCTGCGCGCGATGTCGATCCTGGCGCGCTCGGGCGGCATCCGCAACGAGTTCACCTTCACCGGCGGCGTTGCCAAGAACGAGGCCGCGGTCAAGGCGCTCAACGAGCTGGTCGAGGAGAACTACGGCAAGATCACGCTCAACATCAACCCAGATTCCATCTACACCGGCGCTCTGGGCGGCGCCACGTTCGCGTGGCGTGCGGTGGTCGAGGAAGGCAAGACGGCGGAGGCCCGGGCATGAACACGACGAACCCCAAGACGACGCACACCATCGGCATCGATGTCGGCTCCGGCGCCGTCAAGACGACGCTGTTCCGCAACCAGGGCGACAAGCACGAGTGGCTCGCCAAGAGCTGCGAGCGCATCCGCCGGCGCGACCCGATGACGCTGGCGCGCGAAGGCTACGAGAGCGTGCTCGCGCAGGCCGGGCTGCCGGCCGACGCCATCGACTACGTGGCCACCACCGGCGAGGGCGAGAACGTCAAGTTCGCCACCGGGCACTTCTACTCGATGACCACGCACGCGCGCGGCGGCGTCTTCCTCGATCCGCAGGCACGCGCGGTGGTCGACATCGGCGCGCTCAACGGCCGCGCGATCTCGATCGACGGCCGCGGCAAGGTGCTCAGCTACAAGATGACCAGCCAGTGCGCCAGCGGCTCGGGCCAGTTCCTCGAGAACATCGCGCGCTACCTGGGCGTCGCGGTCGAGGAGATCGGCACGCTGTCGTGCACCTCCAAGGACCCGGAGAAGGTGAGCTCGATCTGCGCCGTGCTGGCCGAGACCGACGTCATCAACATGGTGAGCCGCGCCATCCCGACGCCCGACATCCTCAAGGGCATCCACCTGTCGATGGCCTCGCGCGTCGTCAAGCTGCTCAAGGTCACGGGCGTCAAGGAGGGCGTGGCGCTGCTGACCGGCGGCCTCGCGCTGGACAGCGGCCTGCTGGCCGCGATCCAGGAGGAGATGACCAACGAGAAGGTCAAGGTGACGGCGCGTTCGCACCCCGACTCGATCTATGCCGGCGCCATCGGCGCCGCCCTGTGGGGTGCGTACCGACATGCGCGCCTGAGCGAACTCGAACCCGCGCTGGCGGCCTGAGCGCCGACCCGCCAAGCCTCAAGGAGCAAGACCCATGGCCCTGATGATCACCGACGACTGCACCGCCTGCGACGCCTGCCGGCCGGTGTGCCCCAACGATGCGATCTCCGAAGGTGCGATCTACGTCATCGACCCGCTGCGCTGCACCGAGTGCGTCGGCGCCGAGGACGAGCCGCAATGCATGCTGGTGTGCCCGGCCGACTGCATCATCCCCAATCCCGACTTCGTCGAGAGCAAGGAACAGTTGCTCGAGAAGTATCGCAACCTGCACAGCTGAAGCGACAGGGGTGCGGCGCGGGGCACCCCCTGTGCCCGCACCCCGGCCACGATCCGCGTCGTGCGGGCCGCCCGCCGCGCGTCAGCGGCGTCCCGCTCGGCCCGACGCGCGCACGCCCCGCAGCACCGCCGCTGCGGTGTTGAGCACGAAGGCCAGCAGCGCCAGCGCGGCGAGCATGCCGCCCCAGCGCGTCCAGGCGTAGAAGCCCGTCGCGTCGCCGGCCACGCGCAGCGCGACCGCCAGATGCAGCAGCACGAGCGGTGAGTAGAACCCCGGGTGATAGGGCACCGGCACGCGCAGCACGGCCGGGAAGATGATCGGCGCGTGGCCGAACACCATCGAGAACACGAAGCCCAGCGTCAGCGCGTGCAGCGCCGCGTCGTAAGCGGTGCCGCCGGGCTCGAGGCCGGCGACGGCACTCACCGCGCCGCCCAGCGCGAGCCAGAAGTAGCCGGCGAGCAGGCACACCGCGACGAATCGCGTCAGTCCCCGCTGGCGCACCGTGCGGCGGGCGATGTCCTGGCGCAGCAGCCAGACGGCCAGTGCCAGTTGCGCCGCGCCCGCGGCGTGCGGCGCCCAGGGCTGCGACCACGCGAGCAGGCTCGCCAGCAGCAGCGCGACGATGGCGCCGAACACGCGCGACGCGACCGGCGAGGGCGGCATGAAGCGCGACAGTTCGAGGCGCTCGCCGGCGATGGTCAGCACCAGGAACGCGAGCCACCAGCCGACGACCCGATACACCGGCTCGCCCAGCGCCCACAGCACGCTGCCGACACACCAGCAGGCGGCCGCCAGCGCGATGACGAGCATGAAGCCGGAGCGCTGGCGCCGCAGCACGTCGAGCGAGGCCGCCAGCAGCACGACGCTGCCGCCGGCATAGAGCCAGGCGCCGGCGGTGCCGGCGCCGAGCAGCAGACCGAGGCTGCCCAGGCCGGCCAGCAGCGGGCCGGCGTAGGCCCAGGCGCGCCTGATGGCGACCGCGCGCTCGACGGCGATGACGACGCCGAAGAAGCCGCACACCATCAGCGGTCCGTGCAGCGCGGCGGCGCCCGCAGCCAGCGTCGGCATCGTCCAGCCCATGCGCGCCAAACCGGCGCCGGCGCCGACGAACAGCGCGACGAAGCCGAGGATCAGCAGCGGCAGTCGCTCCCAGGCCGGGCGGCGTGAGCGCGTCGGCCGGCGTCCGTCGGCCGCGGTGTCGGCATCCACCCCGGAAGGCGAGCTCAGCGCGGCGGCATCAGCCAGCCGAACTGCTCGCGCGCCAGGCCGCTCATGCGCTCCGGCGTCCACGGCGGATCCCAGACCAGATCGATCTTGATCGGCGTGTCGCGCGGCAGCGCGCCTTCGAGCGCGGCGTAAGAGTTGTCGACGATCATGTCGGCCATCGGGCAGGCGGCGCTGGTCATCGTCATCTCGACCTTGACGCCGGCGGCCGAGGCCTCGATGCCGTAGACCAGCCCGAGGTCGACGATGTTCATCCCGGCCTCGGGATCCATCACCACGCGCAGCGCGTCGCGTACGGTGTCTTCGTTGGCTTCCATCAGAACACGATCAGGATCAGGCGGATCAGGCGGCGGCGCCGACCGGGCGCACGAAGGACAGCCGTTCGGCCGGCACGAAGCCGGCGTCGTACAGGAAGCCGAGCAGTTCGAGCTGCATTTGCGGCACGATGGTCTCGACGCGCTCGACGCGCAGCGCGTCGAGATTGGCGAACAGCTGCGACAGCAGCGCGCGGCCGAAGCCGCGGCGCGCGTACTCGGGATCGATGCCCAGCGTGTCGATCACCGCCACCGGCGCCGTGCGGCCGAAGTCGCCGAGGTCGGCACGCGCCATCAGGTAGCCGACGGTGGTGCCGTCGCAGCGCGCCACCAGCGACACGCGCAGGCTGCTGTGGTCCATCGCCTCGGCCAGGCGCGAGGTGATGTAGGCGCGGCGGTCGCGGCCGGTGATGTCGCGGTCGATGAGCACGATGGCGTCGAGGTCGGCGCTGGTCATCGAGCGCACGTCGGCGCGGTCGCGCGCCAGGCGCTCGTGGTCGTTGGCTTCGCCGCGGCCGTAGTCGATCTCGCGCGCGCTGCCTTCGGGCGACGCCACGTCGGACTCGGGCACCGGCTCCTCGTTGCGGCCCTGCACCGCGCACTCGACGATGAGGTCGCTGGCGATCTCGAAACCGAGCGCGTCGAACCAGGCGAGGATAGCCGTCTGGCGCCAGCGCGCGCTGGTGCGTACCTCGGCGATGTCGTGCCGGCGCGCCCAGTCGCACA
This sequence comes from Burkholderiales bacterium, assembly GCA_028869005.1. GTDB lineage: Bacteria > Pseudomonadota > Gammaproteobacteria > Burkholderiales > Burkholderiaceae_C > Rubrivivax. The sequence goes on from JAGWTJ010000085.1 coordinate 9,740, forward strand.
TCGCGTCGAAGAGCTGGCGGCCGACGCCGCTGCCGCGACGGTCGGCGCGCACGCCGATGATCTCGAGGCGCAGCGCGCGGCGGTCGCGGCCGAACTCGCCGGCCAGCACGCGCCCCAGCATGAAGCCGACCAGCCCCGAGGCGTCCTCGGCGGCGAACTGCGCGTGCAGGCCCGGCTCGCGCTGCGCCGCCGCCAGGCGCCGCTCGAGATATTCGCGCCGCGTGCGGCCCTCGGTGGCGGCGTCGATCGCGACGACGGCATCGAAATCGGCCGGCGCGAGCTTCCTGATCGTGACCGCGGTGGCGACAACAGGTGTGGACATGGCTCGGTCTTTCCTGGAGGTGGGCAGCGGCTCAAGCGGCCGCGTAGGCGAACGTCAGTTCGCGATCGGTGTCTTCGTCGAGCAGATCCTCGAGCGTCGGCAGCAGCGACATCGATTCCTTCTGGATGTGCGCCACCATGCGCTCGACCATCTCGAGGCCGAGCCGCTTGAAGGTCGCACGCTCGCTCGCGGACAGCGGGCCGCGAGCGAGCGAGCGCGCCAGCGGCAGCAGTTCCTCGGCCACGGCGCGGATGCTGTGGTGCTCCTCGAGCAGCAGCTCGACCATGTCGGCGTCGCCCGACTCGGCCATGCGCGTGAAGAGCTCCTTCTCCTCGAAGTCGAAGTGGCGCCCGATCTCGTGCTCGAGCTGGCGCACCAGCGCGGCGGCCAGCGCCGGCCACTCGGCCTCGCTGCCGCTGCCGACGAGCGCACGCTCGACGCGCTCGAAGTGCTCGAGGCTGGCCCGATGCTCCTGGTCGAGTGCTTGCGAGACTTGGCGGCTGTAGTTCATGGCAGGGGGCGCAGCGATGCGAGCATGGGGCTTGCGCCGAGGGTAAGTCAAGGGCCGCGCAGGTCCCTTATCCCAGGTCAAGCAGTGGCTACCGCGTCGCCGCCGGCGCGCCGCAGCCGGCGCAGCAGCACGGCGAAGAAGAGGCCGAAGGCGAGGGCGCCGATCAGGCCGGCGAGCGAGGCGGCGAGCAGCCAGACGCCGGAGCGCGTGACGATCGCCAGCGCCAGCAAGGCGAGCGCCGAGAGGTGGCCGTAGAAGTGCACGGCGAGCGCCGATTCCAGCGTCAGCGCCGACGGCGTGGGCGGGCGCTTGCGCCCGCGTGCCGCGTGCATCGCGGCGAGGAAGGGCACGATGCGCTGCAGCATGCCGAACAGGAAGCTCAGCAGCCAGCCGCCGACGGCGGCGACGACGAACAGCGGCCCCAGCGCCTCGACCTCGTGGCCCACGGCCTCGAGCAGCAACTTGGCCAGTGCCAGCGCCAGCGCGAGCGCCGCCAGCGCCCAGCCGATGCGCGTCAGCCGGCCGGCGCGGCCGAGTTCCTTGCGCATGCCGGCGGCGAGCGTGGCGCGCATCATGCGCACGTGCCAGGCCAGCGCGAGCGCGGCCACTGCCACCGCGCCCAGTCGCAACGCCGTGCCCCAGGCGCTGCCGTCGGGCCAGAAGGCCGCCAGCACCGCCAGCCCCAGCGCCAGCAGCGCGGCGGCGCCGGCGCGCTGCTGCAGGCGATCGGCCGGCACCGGGCCGAGCGCGAACATCGGCAGCAGGATCGTCGACAGGCCGAGCGCCAGCAGCCCCATGACGCCGAACACGCCGAGCGCCAGATGCAGTGCGGCGAGCGTGTCGCGCGCGAGCACGGCGTGGCCGTTCCACAGCGCCACCAGCGCCGCGGCGCTGAGCGCGAGCAGCAGCAGCGAGCCGGCCGTGCCCCAGCCATGCAGTACGACACCGGGCATGCCGCGCGCGCCGCGCAGGTTCAGGCCCAGCAAGGTGCCCCAGGCCAACAGCACGGCGATGACCAGGCCGGCGCCGGCTTCGAGCCAGCGCGGATGCGCCAGTCCCATACCGAAGGCCAGGATCAGCATGCCCGGCACGAACAGCCACCACATCAGCCCGATCAGATGCGGCCAGTGCACCGGCTGGCGCGTCGCCACCGGCAGCAGTTGCAGGCTGGCGCCGATCGCCGTCGCCACCAGGGTGCCCAGCGTCACCAGGTGCAGCGCCGCCAGCGGCCAGCCGAGGCCGCCGTGCCACTGCGACCACTGGCCGGCGCCCGCGGCCAGCGCGACCCAGGCGAGGGCGTGAAAGACGATGGCGGCGCCGAACCAGCGGAACGGTACCGACGCCGGCAGCAGCCGGCCGCTGGCGCCTGACAGAAAGGTGCCGCCGAGGCGCGCGATCGGCTTTGGCGGCGGCTTGCGTGGCGGCGCTGCCGGTTCGCGTGGCTCCTGCGGCGCGCTGTTTCCCGCCGCACTCTGGGCGTGGTCGCTCACGGCGCGTTGCGCACGACGCGAAGCCGCACTTCGCCCGCGTCGCCGTCGATCGTCTCGGCCTGCCAGCCGAGCTCGGCCAGCTCGGGGTAGAGAAACACGGGATCACGATCCAGATGCACGATCAGCACTGCGTCGGGGGGTGATTGCGATACGCGCTGCAGGACCTGCACCATCGGCTCGGGCGGCGTCAGGCCGCGCACGTCGACATGCCAGCCGTCGGCGTCCTGCCACTGCGCCATCGCGGCCTCAGAGTCTCAACGCGGCGCCGCCGCGGCGCGCGCCGCGTCCAGGTGCTGGCGGCCGACGATGAGCTGCAGCACCTCGGTGGCGCCTTCGTAGATGCGCAGCGCGCGGATCTCGCGATACAGGCGCTCGACCGGCTGCTCGGCGATGACGCCGCGCCCGCCGTGCAGTTGCAAGGCGGCGTCGATCACCTGCTGCGCGGCCTCGGTGGCGTAGAGCTTGGCCATCGACGCTTCGCGCGTGACGCGCGTGCGCTTCACGTCGCGCGTCCAGGCGCTGCGGTAGACCATCAGCGCCGAGGCGTCGATGGCGGTGGTCATCTCGCCCATGCGCACCTGCGTGAGCTGGAACTCGGCCAGCGTCTGGCCGAACATGCGCCGCCCCATCGCGAAACCCGTGGCCTCGTCGAGCGCGCGCCGCGCAAAGCCCAGTGCCGCCGCGCCGACCGAGGTGCGAAAGAGGTCGAGCGTGCCCATCGCGATCTTGAAGCCGTCGCCGGCGCGTCCCAGCAGGCGTTCGGCGCCGACGCGGCAGTTGGTCAGGCGCACGGTGCCCAGCGGATGCGGTGCGATGACCGGGATCGGCTCGTCGGCGGCCAGCCCTGGCGTCGCCGCGTCGACGATGAAGGCCGAGATGCCCTTGGTGCCGCGCGTGCCCGCGCCGTCGTCGCTGCGCGCGAAGATGACGTAGCGGTCGGCGATGCCGGCGTTGGAGATCCAGGTCTTGACGCCGTCGAGCACCCAGCCGTCGCCGTCGCGGCGCGCGGTGGTCGACATCGCGGCCACGTCGGAGCCGGCGTCGGGCTCGGACAGCGCGAAGGCCGGGATCAGCTCGCCGCGGCACACGCCGGGCAGCAGCGCGGCCTTTTGCGCCTC
>JAGWTJ010000346.1 GCA_028869005.1 Burkholderiales bacterium
GGCCGATTCGAAGACGCAACTCTGGTCCCACGGCCACAGCGTGCGCAGGTCGATGACGTCGACGGCGACGCCGGCGAGCGCGGGCAGCGCGAGTGCATCGAGCACCGGCGCAATGCCGCGCGACCAGGTCACGATGGTCAGGTCGGCGCCTTGCCGCAGCAGCCTCGCGCGACCGAGCGGCACGTCGAGCGCGGGGTCCACCGCGCCGCTGTCGGCCCACAGTTCCTTGTGTTCCAGGTAGACCACCGGGTCGCCGCTGGCGAGCGCCGACTTCAGCAGCGAGTGGTTGTCCTGCGGCGTGCCCGGCGTCACGACGACCAGCCCCGGCATGTGCGCGAACCAGGCCTCGAGCGACTGCGAGTGCTGCGCGGCAGACGCCGACCAGATGCCGATCGGCATGCGCGCCACCAGCGGCACGCGGCCCTGGCCACCGAACATGAAGCGGTTCTTCGCGGCCTGGTTGACGATCTCGTCGGTGGCGCACAGCGCGAAGTCGACGACACGCATCTCGACCACCGGCTTGAGGCCGGCGAGCGCCATGCCGACCGCGGCGCCCATGATGTTGGCCTCCGAGATCGGCGTGTCGATGACGCGCGCGGCGCCGAAGCGCTGCTGCAGCCCGCGGTACTGGCCGAACACGCCGCCGCGGCCCAGGTCCTCGCCGAGCGCCACGATGCGCTCGTCGCGCTCCATGGCCTGCGTGAGCGCCAGCGCCGCGGCTTCGGCGTAGGTGAGCGTGCGCACGCCCTGCACGTCGGCGCCGGTGCCGGCATTCATCGCCAGACTCCGGCCCCGGTGCTCTGCACGTCTTCGTAGGCGGCTGCCGCGTCGGGCCAGGGCGCGGCGTCGGCGGCGGCCAGCGCGCACTCGATCTCGGCCCGGGCCTCGGCGTCGACGGCGTCGATGCGAGAAGCGGCCACGCCGCGCGCCAGCAGCTTGCTGCGCGCGAGCACGAGCGGGTCGTCGGCCAGCGCCGCCTGCACTTCGGCGGCGTCGCGGTACGTGCCCGGGTCGACCGAGACATGGCCCTTGAAGCGATAGGTCACGGCGTGGATGAGCCGCGGCCCGCCGCCGGCGCGAATCTCGGCGACCGCGCGCCGCGCCGCAGCGTCGACCGCCTCGACATCGTTGCCGTCGACACGCACGGCGGGAATCGCCAACGACTGCGCGCGCGCCGAGACGCCGTCGCCCGCCGTCATCGTGCCGGTGGGCGTGGTGGCCGAGATGCGGTTGTCCTCGCACACGAAGAGCACGGGCAGCCGGTAGACCTGCGCCCAGTTCAGGCCCTCGAGAAAGGGGCCGCGGTTGGCCGCGCCGTCGCCGAAGAAGCAGGCCACCAGATGCGGCAAGCGGCGGATCACGAGCGCATGCGCGGCGCCGGTGGCGATCGGGATGCCCGCCGCGACGACGCCGTTGGCGCCCAGCATGCCGACCGAGAAGTCGGCGATGTGCATCGAGCCGCCCTTGCCCTGGTTGTAGCCGCTGGCGCGGCCGAACAACTCGCACATCATGCGCGTCGTGTCGGCGCCCTTGGCCAGCGTGTGGCCGTGGCCGCGATGCGTGGAGGTGAGCAGATCCTCGCGCTCGAGGTGGATGCACACGCCCGCGGCCACCGCCTCCTGTCCGGTCGACAGATGCAGCGGACCGCGCACGCGCGCCGGCTGGGCCGACGCCGCCAGGCCCCAGGCGGCGACGCCGCCCTGGCTGGCCACCTCGGCCGCGTCCTCGAAGGCGCGGATGCGGCGCATCAGGCGGTACAGGTCGAGCAGGCGTTGCTCGGGAGCGGCAGGCGAGGTCATGCGGGCGGCCGCCGGTCCCATGCCGCGCTTCGATGAAGGCGCTGCGGGCGACGGAAGGGGTGCATTCTAGGAGCCTCGTGCAGCGCACCCGTATGCGCCGGCGTCGCCCCGCGCGGCTCGTCGTCGGTGTGCGAGCGCAGCGCGCGGCGTCAGCGCGCGAGCGGCCGCTGCAGCGCTGCCAGCAGCGCGCCGAAGGCGAGCGCAGCGGCGCTCCAGACGAAACCGCGCTCGAGGCCACCCGGGCCGTCGGCGATGGCGCCGACCAGGCTCGGGCCGACGATCTGGCCGAATGCGAAGACGATGGTGAACGCGGCGATGCCGGCGGGCCAGGCTGCGGTCGCGCAGTTGTGACGCACCAGCGCCGTCGTCGACGCCACCACCGACAGGAACACCGCGCCGAACAGCAACCCCGACGCGAACACCACGACGCGATCGGTCCACAGCACCGGCAGCGCGGTGGCCAGCGCCAGCAATCCGTTGAGCAGCGCCAGCGGCAGGCCCGAGCGGTGCCGCTGCAGCAGCCCCGCCCACAGCCACGACGAGGCGACGACGCCGCAGCCGAGCAGGATGTAGAACGCCGTCACGACGGCGCTGCCCTGCCCCTGCTCGCGCAGCAGCGTGATGATGAAAGTCATGTAGCCGATGTAGCCGATGCCGAACATCGTGTAGCCGGCGAGTGCGAAGGCGAAGGCACGCAGCGCGAACGCCGCGCGCCGCTGGCCGGCGGCGGGCGGCGCGTGCAGCGCGCGCGTCGCCGACGCCGTCGCCCAGGTCGCCGCCAGCGCCGCCACGCCGAGCG
>JAGWTJ010000086.1 GCA_028869005.1 Burkholderiales bacterium
GCCTGGCCGCCGATGATGAAGACGTAGAGGAAGGCGAAGGCGCCGAGCACGACGAGCAGCGAGGCGGCGAGCGTGGCGTGCCGGCCGCCCCACAGGCCGCCGGCGCGCGGCGCCAGCAGCAGGGCGAACGGCAGCACCGAGCCGAGAGCGACGAAGCCGAGCCAGAACAGCCGTGCGAAGCTGCCGCCACCGCCGCGCCCGAGCAGGATGAAGGCCTCGAACGCGCCCTGGCGCGCGTAGTACAGGTTCGTCAGGTGCAGCACGGCGACGAAGTAGAGCGCGAGCACGACGAAGACGGCGAGCAGACGCGCCAGACGCCGCTCGATCTCGGGCGCCAGCGTGCGGCCGTTCCAGGCCAGCATCGCCTGCTGCACGACGAGGAACACCGCCAGCCCCCAGCCGAACGACAGCACCACGAACAGCGGCGGCAGCAGCGCCGACTGGTACGCCTGGCGCGCGACGAGGAAGCCGAAGATCGCCCCGGTGCCCGTCGTGAGCACGAAGCGCCACACCATGACCGCGACGCCGGCCGGCTTGGACCAGGGGGCCAGGCGCCGCTCGAACATCGTCCACAGGTAGACGACGACGATGCCCGCCAGGCCCGAGTACAGGAACACGTTGACCGCGAACATCGACGTGAAGTTGTAGTGCGTGGCCGCGACCAGCACGCGGTCGGGCCGGCCGAGGTCGAGCATCAGCACCATCAGGCCGCCGGCGAGCAGCGCCAGGCTGATCAGCCCCGACAGCGGCGCGCGCTGCTTGTACGCGGCCTGAGCGAACACCGAGCCGACCGAGGCCACGTTGAGCACGCCCGACGCGGCGACGATCATGAAGATCGCGAACACGTGCGGCAGGCCCCACACCACCTGGTTGTCCATGCCGGTGATGACGTGGCCGCGCTCCTCCATCAGGTGTGCGGCCGCGAGCCCCACGAGCGTGACCAGCGCGCCGGCGGCCGCGAGCAGCCAGAACCTGCGCGACTCGGCGCGCGTCTGCATGGGGAGGGTGGCGCTCGGCATGATGCTCACAGCCCCTGGTAGCGCACGCCCGGGTCGAGCCCCAGGTCGGCGCGCAGCGGCGCGCTGGCGAGTTCGCGCACACGGCGCGCGATCTCGCTCGCCGGATCGTTGAGGTCGCCGAACACGATCGCGCCGTGGCCTGCCTTCGTGCAGGCGTCGGCACAGGCCGTGGTGTGGTCGCCGCGGTCGAGTCGGTGCACGCACAGCGTGCAGCCCTCGACGCAGCCCTGGCCGCGCGGCACGTCGGGCTTCTGGTCGGCGAGCGGCTCGTGCACGAAGCTGCGCGCCTTGTACGGGCAGGCCATCATGCAGTAGCGGCAACCGATGCAGAGGTGGCGGTCGACCAGCACGATGCCGTCGGCGCGCTTGAACGAGGCGCCGGTCGGGCACACGTCGACGCAGGGCGGCTCGGCACAGTGCTGGCACATCACCGGCGCCGACGCGCTGCGGCCGGTCTTCGCCTCCTTCAGCTCGACCTTGCGGATCCACTGCGACGAGGTGCGCGTCTTCTTCGGGTCGATGCCGTTCTCGGTGAAGCAGGCGTCGACGCAGTCGGTGCAGCCGCTGGCGCACTTCGTGGTGTCGATCAGCATGCCCCAGCGCACCTTGGAGCTGGCGGCGGCCGTGGGCGTGGCCGCCTGGGCGATCTCGATGAGCCGGATGCCCGGCGCGAGCATCACGCCGGCGAGCCCGGCGGCGGCGGTGCCGAGGAAGCCGCGGCGACTCATGGCTTGACCCCCGACGTCGCCAGCGCGGCCGCCGGCCGCGTGGCGTGGCACTCGAAGCAGTCGATCTTCACCGCCGCATACGAGTGGCAGGCGACGCAGAAGTCGCCCGGTCCCGCAGCGACGCTGCCGGTCGTGGCGCTGGCGTGACAGTCGATGCAGCCCTTCAGGCTGTACTTGGCGCCGCGGATGCCCTGGTGCACGGTCGCGTCGCGCTGGTGCTTCAGGAAACGCATGTGGTCGCGGCGCATCGTCGCGTTGTCCTCGACGCAGCGCTCGCCCTTGACGGCGCGCTCGATCGTCGGCGCCAGGCCAGCGGCCCACGCGCCGGCGCCCCCGAGCGCCAGCAGCACCAGCGCCGCCACGACGAACCAGGCACGCCGCACGAGGCTACTCTCCCAGCCCCATCTGGATGTAGCCGGTCGGGCACACATCTTTGCAGATGTGGCAGCCGATGCACTTGGCGTAGTCGGTGTCGACGTAGCGGCCCATCGTCGACTGCGACTTCTTGACCTTGAACACCGCCTTCTGCGGACAGTAGACGACGCAGTTGTCGCACTCGAAGCACATGCCGCAGCTCATGCAGCGCTTGGCCTCGGCCTGCGCCTGGGCCTCGAGCAGCGGCAGCATGCGCTCTTCGAAATTGCTCAGCGCCTCCTCGGCCGTGAGCGTCGTCACCTGGCGCCGGATGCGCGGCGTGTACGGGAAGTGGCCGAGGAACAGCTCCTTGTGCGGGATGACGTAGCGGTCGGAGCGGTTGTCGAAGTTGTGCACGGCGCCGTTGGAGCGGTCGGTACCCCACAGCGGCTCGTCGATGTGGCCGACGGGCAGGCCCTTTTCGACCATCTTGCGCATCAGGTCGAAGCTGTGCACGTCGACCTTGGGCCGCTTGCCCTGCGCCTCGCCGCGCAGGAAGCGGTCGATGCCGTCGGCGGCGATCGAGCCGTGGCCGATCGCGGTGGTGAGCAGGTGCGGGCGGATCACGTCGCCGCCGCAGAACACGTCGTCCTGCGCCTGGCCGCCGATCTGCACCTGGTAGTTCTTGTCGGCGGCGAGCGCGCCGCGGCCGTTGTTCAGCGACTCGAGGCCGGTGAAGTCCACCGCCTGGCCGATCGCCGAGACGATGAGGTCGGCCTCGATGTCCTCCTCGCTGCCCGGGATCATCTTGACCTCGAGCTTGCCGCCGGCCAGCTTGGCTTCGCAGCGTGCCACGCGCAGCGCGGTGGCGCGGCCGCTGGCGTCGCGCAGCACCGCGATCGGCGCCATGCCGCCGCGGATCGCGATGCCTTCGGCCAGCGCGTGCTCGACCTCGTGCTTGCTGGCCTGCATCTTCTCGATCGCGAACACCGAGGTCAGCGTGACCTCGGCGCCCTGGCGTCGCGACACCAGCGCCGATTCGTGCGCCGCGAAGCCGGCCAGCGCGCCGATCGCGTTCTCGGGCAGGTCGGCCTCGTGCGCCTGGTCGATGTGGCCCAGGCGCCGCGCCACGCTCGCCACGTCGATCGAGGTGTCGCCGCCGCCGACCACCACCACGCGCTTGCCGACGTGGCGCAGCCGCCCGTCGTTGAAGGCCTTGAGGAACGCGGTGGCGGTGACGACGTTGGGCGCGTCGCTGCCCTCGCACGGCAGCGGCCGGCCGCTCTGCGCGCCCAGGCCGAGGAAGACGGCGTCGAACTGCTCGCGGATCTGCTCGAGCGTGATGTCGCGGCCGATGCGCGTGTTCATGCGCGTCGTGACGCCGAGGTCGAGGATGCGCTGGATTTCCTTGTCGAGCACGTCGCGCGGCGTGCGAAAACCCGGGATGCCGTAGCGCATCATGCCGCCGAGCTCGGCGCGCTCGTCGAACAGCGTGACGTCGTGGCCCTTGCGCGCGAGTTGATAGGCGGCCGACAGTCCCGCCGGCCCGCCGCCGATCACCGCCACCGTCTTGCCGCTCTTCACCGCGGGCTTCGGGTAGGCCATCTGGTTGGCGTTGGCCCATTCGCCGAGGAAATGCTCGACCGAGTTGATGCCGACGAAGTCCTCGACCTGGTTGCGGTTGCAGCCCGACTCGCAGGGCGCTGGGCACACGCGCCCCATCACGCTCGGAAACGGGTTGGCCTCGGTCAGGCGCCGCCACGCGTATTCCTGCCACTTCACGCCGGCCGGAGGCTTTTCGACGCCGCGCGCGATGTTCAGGTAGCCGCGGATGTCCTCGCCCGAAGGGCACGAGGCCTGGCAGGGCGGCGCGCTCTGGATGTAGGTCGGGCACTTGTGCGAGTGGTCGGCGTCGAAAATCTGCTCGACCCAGCGCTTGACCTGGTGGTCACCGTCCTTGAAGCGACGGAACTCGAGTGCCTTCGTCTGGCTGCTGTCGGGGGTGGTGGACATCGCGTGGCCCTCGCTGGGATTCAATGCGCCTCGCCGAGGCGGATGGCCTTGCTCACGAGCTGGTGGACGCCGCCGACCATGCTCATGTCGAAGCCGTAGTACGGCAGCACCTTGGAGAACTGCGCCTTGCAGATGGCGCAGATGGTGGCCATGAAGTTGACGCCGTGGGCGTCGACGACGTTCTTGAGCGCCTCCATGCGCGGCAGCGCGCCCTTGACGCGCAGCTCGAGCAGGTCGTCGGTGAGCAGCCCGCCGCCGCCGCCGCAGCAGAAGGTGGCTTCGTGCGTGGTGCCTGCCGGCATGTCGTGGAAGTGGTTGGCGACGGCCCGGATGATGTCGCGCGGGATCGTGAACTGGCCGCCCGGCGCATCGCCCATGCGCGAGGCGCGCGCCACGTTGCACGAGTCGTGGAAGGTGACGATGCGCTCGTCGTTCTTCTCCTTGTGAAAGCGCAGCGCGCCGCGCTGGATCAGGTCGTGCGTGAACTCGCAGATGTGCATCGGCTGCCGGTAGCGGCCGTCGAGCTGGTTCTGGAGCAGGGTCGCGAACGGATCCTTGCCGCCGGCGCCGATGCCCACCAGCGTGTTCCAGAAGCTGTAGGCCACGCGCCAGGCGTGGCCGCATTCGCCGACGACGATGCGCCTGGCACCGAGCTCGAGCGCCGCTTCGCGCACGCGCAGCGCCACCTTGCGCATCTGCTCGTAGCTGCCGATGAACATGCCGAAGTTGGCCGCTTCGCTGGCCTTGCTGGACAGCGTCCAGCTGATGCCGGCCGCGTGGAAGACCTTGGCATAGCCGATCAGGCTGTCGACATGCGGCTCGCTGAAGAAGTCGGCGCTCGGCGTGATCAGCAGCACCTCGGCGCCCTTGACGTCGAGCGGAAAGCGCACGTCGACGCCGGTCTCGTCCTTGGTGTCCTCCTCGAGACCGGCCAGCGTGTCGGCCAGCGCCGGCTCCGGAATGCCGAGGTTGTTGCCGATGCGGTGCACCTTGCCGATGATCTCGTTGGCGTACTTCTGCCCGAGGCCGACGCTGTCCATGATCTCGCGCGCCGCCATCGTGACCTCGGCGGTGTCGATGCCGTAGGGGCAGAACACGCTGCAGCGGCGGCACTCGCTGCACTGGTTGTAGTAGCTCCACCATTGGTCGAGCACGTCCTTGGTGAGGTCGGTGGCGCCCACCAGCTTCGGGAAGTGCTTGCCGGCGAAAGTGAAGTAGCGCCGGTACACGCCACGCATCAGGTCCTGGCGCGCCACCGGCATGTTCTTGGGGTCGCCGGTGCCGAGGTAGTAGTGGCACTTGTCGCTGCAGGCGCCGCAGTGCACGCAGGCGTCCATGTAGACGCGCAGGCTGCGGTACTGGTCGAGCAGTTCGCCCATGCGCGCGATGGCGCGCTGCTCCCAGCCCTCGGCGAGTTCGCCCGGGAAGCCCAGCGCCTCCTGCATCTTGGCCGAGGCGACATAGGGCTTGCTGTGCGCCATCGCGCCCGCGGCGACCAGCGGGATCACCGGGTACGGCGCGAGCTTGGGCGTCTCGAACTTGGCGGCGGTGGCCATGTCGGCGTGTCTCGGTGGGCGGCCGCGGCGCGCCTAGGGGCGATCGAGCGCCGCGGCCCAGGCCGCCTGGTGGCGTACCTCGCGCGGGTTGTCGACCTGATAGCGCGTCGGGCTGAAGAACAGGCCCGGCGCGTGCAGCAGCTTGCTGATCGGGAACACGATCATCAGCAGCGCCACCAGCGTCAGGTGCACGAGCAGCAGCGGGTCGGCCGGCAGCGGCTGGATCGACAAGCGCGTGAGGCCGAGCATGAAGGCCTTCACGGCAACGATGTCGGTGTGCGCGACGAAGCGCATCGTCAAACCGGACAGCCCGATGGCGACCAGCAGCGCCAGGTGCAGGTGGTCGGACGGCGTCGAGATGTAGCGCACGCGGTCGACGAGGATGCGCCGCGCCCACAGCCCGGCCAGGCCCGCCACCATCGTCAGGCCGGCATAGGTGCCGAAGAACTGGACGAAGACGATCGGCGTCCACACCGGCTGCTGGAAGTAGCGCAGATGGCGCAGCAGCACGAGCGCGAGCGAGGCGTGGAACAGCCAGCCCAAGCCCCAGGTCCACTTGCTGCCCTTGAACAGGCTCTCGAAGAACACCACTTCGCGCGTCATGCGCAGCACCACGCCGCCGGTCTTGGTGGGCGCCGGCGTGGTCGGGATCAGGAGCGGCGCCGGCGTGCGCAGGTAGCCGCGGATCTTCAGCGCCAGGCCCGCCACCAGCACGAGCGTGGCGGCGTAGAAGAGCAAGGCGTAGCCGATCGCGAGCGCCGACATGGCTGTCGCGTGCTGCGGGGGGCGGCGCTCGCCGCCGTCAGACGCAGCCGGTGGGCTTGGGCAGGCCGGCGATCTTGCAGGCCTGCTTGGCGGGGCCGTAGGGGAACAGCTCGTAGAGGTACTTGCTGTTGCCCTTGTCCTCGCCGAGCTGCTTGCCGATCGCCTTGGTCAGCACGCGCACGGCGGGGGCGATCTGGTATTCGTCGTAGTACTGGCGCAGGAAGTTGACGACTTCCCAGTGGTTCTCGGTCAGGTCGACGTTCTCGGCCTTGGCGATCTCCTTGGCCACGTCCTCGCTCCAGTCGGACAGGTTGACCAGATAGCCTTCCTCGTCGGTCTCGATGGCGGTGCCGTTCACTTCGATGGGCATGGTGGCGTTCTCCTCGGGGGTCAGAGCCAGGAATGATTGGTGGGCAGCTCGGCCGCCAGGTCGACGAAGCCGTCGTAGCCGATCGCGGTGACACCGGCGATCAGCTTGCCGGCAATGCCGCGCGCCTCGACGTCGGGCAGCAGCACGTAGATCTCGAGCGTGGCCAGCGCCGCCGCCACGCCCGACGCGGCGGCCGTGGCCTGGGCGGCGGCGAGCACGCCGTCCTCGGTGAGCAGCAGTGCGTGCCCGGGCCGGGCCAGGCGCAGGCAGCTCGCGAGCGAGCCGGTCTGTCGGTGCGACTTGTTGACGATGTGCAGCATGGCGCCCGCGCGTTCAGAAGGAGAGGATCACGTCCTGCGACGCCATGAGCTCGGCCATCTCGGCGCTGCCGAGCACCTGCACGTCGACCATCAGGTCGCCTTCGGCCAGGCCGCGCGCCTCGAGCGACTCGCGCTCGACGTACAGCTTCTCGACGTCGTAGCCTTCGAGCGCGCGGTAGGTCTTGCTGTGGTTCTTGATGCCGGTGGCCTTGGTGTCCTGGCCCTTGATCAGCTCGTAGACGCCATCGTCGAGGAAAGCCAGGCTCACGTCCTGGTCGAAGGTGGCGGCGATCAGCACGACCTCGAGGCTCTCGAGCGCGTAGATCGTGCCGTAGGGCGGCTTGCGGTTGACGAACATGAACTTCTTCATGGTTCGCTCCCTCACCCACCGAAGGTCACGGTGCGGTCGGCCTTGATGCCGGCCTCGACCAGTTGCCCCAGGCCGCTGATGCGAAAGCCCGGCGCCAGCACCTCGTCCTTGATGCCGCGGCGCAGCGCGGCGGCCACGCAGACCACGAGGTCGACGCCGTGCTCTTCCTTCAGCTTGCTCCAGCGGTTGACGATGTGGCGGTCGTCCTGCGGCGGCTCGGTCAGGCGGGTCGCGTTGTAGACGCCGTCGTGATAGAAGAAGACGCGCATCACCTCGTGGCCGCGGCCGAGCGCGGCACGGGCGAAGTTCCACGCCGTGTCGCTGGCCTGGTGGGTGTACGGGCCTTCACTGACCATCAGCGCGAATTTCATGATCGTGTGTCGCCGCTGCGCGCTCGCTCTAGAAGCGGATGTGCGCCGACGCGTTGAGGTTGGAGCGCGCGCCGCGCCAGTCGTCGATCAGGTACTTGGTGAACGGCAGGTCGCACTTCTCGAAGAAGCGCGGCCAGCCGATGCGCTCGACCCAGTCCGACAGCCGCTCCCAGTCGCGCGCGTCGTTCTTGTAGGTGTAGAGGATCTTCTTGACGATCGCGCTCACCTCGGGCCAACGCGGCGGGTTGTTGGGCAGGCCGGCGGCCACCATCTTCATGAAGGTCGGCTTGGCGCGCGCGTTGCTGTTCTTGCCGCCGACCCAGATCGCGAACTTGCTGTGCTCGGGGTCGTTGATCTGCATCGGCGGGCACGGCGCGTAGCAGGCGCCGCAGCAGATGCACTTGGTCTCGTCGACCTCGAGGCTGGGCTTGCCGTTGACCAGCGCCGGGCGGATCGCCGCCACCGGGCAGCGCGCCACCACCGCCGGGCGCTCGCAGATGTTGGCCACCAGATCGTGGTTGATCTTCGGCGGCTTGGTGTGCTGCATGACGATCGCGATGTCGGCCTGGCCGCCGCAGTTGATCTCGCAGCAGCTGGTCGACATGTGCACGCGGTTGGGCATCTCCTCGTGCACGAACTCGTGGTACAGCTCGTCCATCAGCGCCTTCACGCCGCCCGAGGCGTCGGTGCCGGGGATGTCGCAGTGCAGCCAGCCCTGCGTGTGCGCGATCGCCGACACCGAGTTGCCGGTGCCGCCGACCGGGAAGCCGCTCTTTTGCAACGCGTCGACCAGCGGCGCGACCTTGGCCTCGTCGGCCACCATGAACTCGATGTTGCTGCGGATCGTGAAGCGCACGTGGCCGTCGGCGAAAGTGTCGCCGATGTCGCACAGCTTGCGGATCGTGTACAGGTCCATCTGGCGTTGCGTGCCGGCGCGCACCGTCCACACCTCGTCGCCGCTGTGCGAGACGTGGTGCAGCACACCCGGGCGCGGCCGGTCGTGGTAGCGCCAGTTGCCGTAGTTCTTCAGCAGCGTCGGATGCAGGAAGGGCTTGTTGTCTGGGGCGCCGCTCTCGATCGGGGTGCGATGGGCCATGGCGTGTTGCTCCGGCGTTGCGCTGGTTCAGGCGTTGGCCTGCTTGCGGGCGTTGATCTTGGCCACTTCGTCGTCCCAGCCGTCCATGCGCACGTAGGGGTTGGTGCGCGGGCTGGCGACCATGTGCGGGTCGGCCTCGATGCCGATGCCGTCGAGGAAGTTGACGAGGCCGATGCGCTCGATCATCTCGCCGGTGCGCTCGTGCTCGAGCGCGTTCTCGGCGAAGAAGTCGATCGCCTTGCGGCCGAGCTCGACCAGGTTCTCGAAGTCCTCGTCGGTCTTCAACGGCAGGAACGGCACGATCACGGTGCCCATCAGGTCGCCGATCTTGAGCGTGCGCTTGCCGCCGATGAGGATCGTCGCGCCGGTGTCGGTGCCGTGCGCCAGCGCGCCGGTCATGACGTTGATGCAGTGCATGCAGCGCACGCAGTCCTTGTTGTCGATCTCGAGGGCGTGCGTGTCGCTGACCTTGACCGTCGTCAGGTGCGCGTCGCTGCGCAGCTCCTTGACTTCCTTGAGCATGATCGCCTTGGTCGGGCAGCGCGTGACGACGTTGTTCACGAGCTCGTTCATGCCGTGCTTGGCGAACCACTTGCGCGCCAGGCCTTCGTCGCTGCGCATGTTGTCGCGCCAGGTGCCGATGACGGCCATGTCGGAGCGCTGGATCGAGTTCATGCAGTCGTTGGCGCAGCCGCTGAACTTGAACTTGAACTTGTACGGCAGCGCCGGACGGTGGATGTCGTCGGTGAAGGTGTTGATGACCTGGCGGTGCGCGCGCGCCTCGTCGAAGCAGCTCTGCTCGCAGCGCGCGGCGCCCACGCAGCTCATGCTGGTGCGCACCGCGGGGCCGGCGCCGCCGAGGTCGAAGCCGAGCTCGTTCAGCTCGTCGAACGCGGCCTGCACGCCTTCGGTCTTGGCGCCCTGGAACATGATGTCGCCGCTCTGGCCGTGAAAGGCGATCAGGCCGGTGCCGTGACGCTCCCAGATGTCGCACATCTTGCGCAGCACGTCGGTCGTGTAGTGCATGCCGGGCGGCGGCTGGATGCGCAGCGTGTGCAGCTCGGCGGCGTCGGGAAACACCGGCGTGCCGTCGTCGTTCTTCAGTTCGGTGAAGCGCGGGATGACGCCGCCGCCGTAGCCGTAGACGCCGACGGTGCCGCCCTTCCAGTAGCCCTTCTTGTTGCGGTAGCTGCTCTCGAGCGTGCCGAGCAGGTCGACGACGTAGTCCTTGTCCTCGGCCAGGCGCTTGAGTCCGGTGACGAAGCTGGGCCAGGGGCCGCTCTCGAGCTTGTCGAGGATCGGCGTCGGGTGCATCTTCTTGGCCATGCGGCTGGTCTCCTGCGTCGGCCGCGCTGCCCGCCTGGACAGCGCCGCTCATGGAACCCGGAACGAGGCGCGAATGGTCGCCGCGCGCGCGGCCGGCGGCTACTCCCGCCATGGGTAGGGCACGATAGACCGTCGGGGGTGCACGGGCACTACCCAGAAGGCGTATCCGGCGCTCACCCGAACCGGGTATGGACGCCCCCGGCGCGCGACGCGCTCAATGCGGCCCTTCGTCCGCGGCGCCCGCGTCGCGGTGCGAGTTGTCGCGACCCTGCCGATGCCCCACCTCACGCCGCTGTTCAGCATCCGTTCGCCGCTGGGCGGCCAGGAGATCGAGTTGCAGCAGGTCGACTTCGACGACGGCGCCATGGCGCTGGTGCGCACGCGCATCCGCGAAAGGAGTCGCTTCACCGTGTTCGACATCGACCCCGTCACCGCCGAGGCCTGGGCGCAAGCGCTGCTCGACTGGGCACGCAAGCAGCCGCGCGGATCGACGCCCTAGGCCCCTCGCCGATGCTCGATCTCGTGTTCGATGTCGAGGGCCGCACGCTGCAGCGCGACCATCGGCGCGCGCTGGCGGCGGCGCTGCAGCGCGCGCTGCCGTGGCTGGAGGCGACGCCCGGCGCGGCCGTGCATGGCCTCAAGCTGCCGCCCGGCGACGAGCGCGTCGCCCATCTGTCGCAGCGCACGCGGCTCGTGCTGCGCCTGCCGCGCGAGCGTGTGGCCGCCGCCGAGGCGCTCGACGGCGCGACGCTCGAGCTCGACGCGCTGCCGCTGCGGCTGCACCGTCCGCGGCGGCGCGAGTTGCTGGGCGCGCCGGCGCAATACGCACACCTCGTCGCGTTCGCCGACGACGACGAGCTGGCCTTCGTGCGCGACGTCGACGAGCAACTGCGCGCGCTCGGCGTGCGCGCCCGCGTCATCTGCGGGCGGCGCCAGGTGGTCGAGCGCGGCACGCTCGCCGGCTACAGCCTGATGCTCGACGGCCTGCAACCGGCCGACGCCTTGCGCGTGCAGGAGGCGGGGCTGGGCGCGCACCACCAGCTCGGCTGCGGCGTGTTCGTGCCGCACAAGTCGAGCGCCGCCGTCGGCACGATGCCATGAGAGGGATCGCGCTCCATCGATGCGAGCGACTGCGCAGGCGACGAGTCGGCGCCGGCCGCCGCAGCGGCCCCGGCCCCGACGACCGCGCCGAACGGGACTTCGTGTGAGCGGCCCCACCCCGTCCGCCATCCGCATCAAGAACCGCTGGTTCCGAGATGCGAAGACCAAGAGCGCCGCCGAGCAGGCCAGCGCGATGGCCTTCATCGTCTGGCGCGTCGCGCACCAGATGCTCAGGCGCATGCGCGGCGCCGACTTCGCGATCGACGCCGGCCGACCCTACTTCGACTTCATGCGCGAAGTGCTGGTGTTCCTGATCGCGCTGGCCGATCGCATCGCGCACGATCGGCTCGACGCGCAGGCACGCCAGGAGTTCACCGTGGCGCTGGTGCGGCATGTGGCGCGCACGCTCGCCGACAACGAGGACGAGCTGCTCGGTGCGCCGCCGGCCGGCACGACCAGCCACGCCGACAGCTTCGTCGACCTCGTCAACGAGGTCGTGCAGCATTACGCCGAGTTCGGCGCCGATCCGCAGCCGCCGGCCGGCGTGGAGGTCTTTCATCCCGACTTCGGCTTCGTGCGCTATCTGGGCGCGCGCCTCGCGCCGACCGTGTCCGAGGCCGAGCGGCCGTGGGTGCTCGACCAGGTGATGGCCATCGAGGCGCCCGACGCGGTCGCGCAGGTGCAGCGCTCGATGCATGAGCTGTTCGACCCCTCGCCGCGGCGCGCGCGCCGCAGTGCGCAGACCGGCGAGTGAGACCGTGACCGGACACGACGCGATGACGACAGCCCGCGCAGGCAGCACGGCGGCAAGCGGCATCGGCAGCCCGTTCGACCTCGACGATGAGCGCGCATACCAAAGCTGGCGCGAACGCAAGCTCGATCTGCGCGCGCGCCGCGTCGACGATCTGCTGGTCGAGCTGCGCGACCCGTGCGCGCTCGCGCCAGCGGAGCGCGATGCGTTGCTGGCGCGCATCGCGCGCACGAACATGGCGCTGTACCGCACGCCCGACCGGCGCGAGGACCCGGCCTTGGCGCGCGCACTCGGCGCCCAGCTCGGCCTGGTGCGCCTGGACGCGAACTGGCTGGCCGACGAGGACGGCATCTCGCGCATCGCCGTCAGCGCTCACGCCGAGGCCGGCCAGCCGGGCGGCGGGCGCGTCGACTTCATCCCCTACACCGAGCACGCGATCCGCTGGCACACCGACGGCTACTACCACCCCGAGGCGCGCGCCATCCGCGGCATGATCCTGCACTGCGTGCGCCCGGCGCAGCGCGGCGGCGAGAGCGGGCTGCTCGACCACGAGCTCGCCTACATCGCGCTGCGCGACGCCTCGCGCGACGCGGTGCGCGCGCTCACGGCCGCCGCCGCCATGACGATCCCGGCGCGCGTCGACGCCGACGGCATCGCGCGCGCCGCGCAACCGGGGCCGGTGTTCTCGACCGGTGCCGACGGCGCGCTGCACATGCGCTACACCGCACGCACGCGCAGCATCGCCTGGCGCGACGACGCCGCCACGCGCGCCGCCGTCGCCCTGCTGGCGCAACTGCTGGCCGGCGAGCTGCGCGCGGCGGCGTCGTGGATGCTGCACCTGCGCATGGAGGCCGGCATGGGGCTCGTGTGCCACAACGTGCTGCACGAGCGCAGCGCCTTCACCGACG
>JAGWTJ010000347.1 GCA_028869005.1 Burkholderiales bacterium
CGGCTCAGACGGTGGGTGCCCCGCCGCACTCGCTGCAGCACGGCCCGCGCGCGTTCAGGCGTTCAGGGCTTGGGTGCGCGCTGATCGTTACGGCGCGAGCCGGGGGCCGAAAAGCGGCTGACCTCGACCGGGGCCGCACGCACGCAATTGCCGCCCGCCTGGCGCGCGGCCAGCAATGCGTCGGCGGCGTCCTCGACCAGCGCCTGCAGGTGCAGGTGCGCCGCGCGCAGGTGCGCCACGCCGACGCTGACCGAGGCGCGCAGGCGCTCGCCGCGCGCTTCGACCTCGAGCAGCTCGGTGCGCTCGCGCATGCGCTCGGCCACGTCGAGCGCACCGAGCGCGTCGGCGTGGGCGAGGAAGACGGCGAGTTGGCCTTCGCCGTAGTCGGCCAGCGCGTCCGCAGCGCGCAGCGTGGGCGCGATGTCGTGCGCAAGCGCGCTCATGATCGCGCTGCCGGCGTCGCGGCCGTGGCGATCGACATGGCGCGCGAAGCGGTCGACCTCGACGACGAGCAGCGCAGCGCCGCTACCGTAGCGGCGCGCGCGCGACCATTCACGCTCGGCCAGCTCCATGAAGCGCTCGCGCGTCAAGGCCGGACCCGGCACTGCGGCCGGTTCGACGACGGCCGGCGCGCTGCGCTCCGCGGTGCGCGCCAGGCCGTAGACCAGCGCGCCGATCGGCAGCGCCGTCAGCGCCATGCCTGCGGCCGAAGCGACGGCCACGATCCAGGGCTCGCGCAGACCGGCCGCCGCCGCCAGCAGGTAGCCGACGCCCGCAGCCAGCAGGATCGACGCCGCCGCCAGCAGCAGTACCAGCAGCCCGAGCGGTATGCCGATGCGGGGATGGGAAGGGGAACGGCCGACAGCGCTCATCGAAATACTCCACCGCTATTCGACCACAACCGGGCCGTGCTAGGGCCCCGCGCGTCGCCGCAAGTGTCACGCACCCCCCACGTTCCGGGGGCGCCGCGATGCCGGCGCATAGACTCGCCGCCATGTCCGAACAGTCGACGCGCACCGCGGCGGCCACGCCGCGCTCGCTCAGCGGCCTGCTGCCCTACGTGCGACCCTACCGTGGCCGCATCGCGCTGGCCGGCATCTTCCTCGTGGCCGCCGCGGTGAGCACGCTGGTCTTCCCCCTGGCGCTGAAAGGGTTGATCGACCAGGGGCTGGTGGCCGCCGATCCGGGCGCGCGCGTGCTTGCGCTGCGCGACCACTTCCTCGCGCTGTTCGCCGTCGGCGCGGCGCTTGGCGTGTTCTCGGCGGCCCGCTTTTACATGGTGTCGTGGCTCGGCGAGCGCATCACGGCCGATCTGCGCAACGCGGTCTATTCGCATGTCGTGCACCAGAGCCCCGAATTCTTCGAGCACACGCAGACCGGCGAAGTGCTGTCGCGCCTGACCACCGATACCACGCTCGTGCAGACGGTGGTCGGCAGCTCGCTCAGCATGGGCTTGCGCAACACCGTGATGGGCGCCGGCGCGCTGGTGGCGTTGATCGTCACCAACCCCTGGGTCATGACGCAGGTGCTGGGCATCCTCGTGCTGATCGTGTTGCCGACGATGGTGTTCGGGCGGCGCGTGCGCAAGTTGAGTCGCGCCAGCCAGGACCGCGTCGCCGACTCCAGCGCCATCGCCGCCGAGGTGCTCAACGCGATCCCGGTGGTGCAGGGCTACGTGCAGGAGCGGCGCGAGGCGGCGCGTTTCGGCGAAGCCACCGAGCGCGCCTTCGACACCGCCATCAAGCGCACCTGGATCCGCTCGGCCTTCACCGCCTTCGTCATCACCGCCACCTTCGGCGCGCTGCTGTGGGGCCTGTACCAGGGCACGCAGGCGGTGATCGCCGGCAAGATCAGCGCCGGCCATCTCGGGCAGACGGTGATGTTCGTCATCATCCTGGTGAGCGCGGTGGCGGTGCTGAGCGAGGTCTACGGCGACGTGCTGCGCGCCGCCGGCGCCACCGAGCGCCTGATGGAGTTGCTGGCCGCGCGCTCGCCGGTGGCCGAGCCCGCGGACCCGCTGCCGCTGCCGCCGGCGCGCGGCGGCTCGACGGTGAGCTTCGAGCAGGTGACGTTCAACTATCCGTCGCGGCCGCGTCACCACGCGCTCGCCGACTTCACGCTCGACGTGCGCGCCGGCGAGACGCTGGCGCTGGTGGGGCCGAGCGGCGCCGGCAAGAGCACGGTGTTGCAGTTGCTGATGCGCTTCTACGACGTGAGCGCGGGCCGCATCGTGATCGACGGCGTGCCGGTGAACCGTGCGTCGCTGGCCGACGTGCGTGGGCGCATCGGCATCGTGCCGCAGGACAGCACGGTGTTCTCGACTTCGGCGCTCGACAACATCCGCTACGGCCGTCCCGAGGCCAGCGCAGCCGAGGTGCAGGCGGCGGCACGGGCGGCGTTCGCGCACGACTTCATCGTCGCGCTGCCCGAGGGCTACGACACGCACCTGGGCGAGCGCGGCGTGCGGCTGTCGGGCGGGCAACGCCAGCGCATCGCGATCGCGCGCGCGATGCTGAAGAACCCGCCGCTGCTGCTGCTCGACGAGGCGACCAGCGCGCTCGACGCCGAGAGCGAGCG
>JAGWTJ010000348.1 GCA_028869005.1 Burkholderiales bacterium
GGTCTGGAACTGCTTTTCCAGCGGCAGCGCCACCGAGGTGGCCATGGTCTCGGGGCTGGCGCCGGGCAGCACGGCGAAGACGTTGATGACCGGCGTGTCGTAGCTCGGCAGTGCCGAGATCGGGATGCTGCGGTAGCCGATCACGCCGGCCAGCACGATCGCCAGGTTGAGCAGCACGGTGGTCACCGGCCGCCGGATGAAGAGCTCGGACAGGTTCATCGCGCAGCTCCCGAGCTGCCCGGGAGGGGCGCTGAACCGGCACGTCCGCGCGCCGCGCCGCCACCTGCGACACCAGCGCCGCCGGTGCCGCCAGCGTTGCTCGCCGCTCGACCGCCGGCGGGCGCCCGCTCGAGGACGATCGAGCCGGGACGCAAGTTTTGGCGGCCGTCGAGAACGATCCGCTCGCCCGCCTGCACGCCGGTCACCGCGGCCTCCTCGCCCAGCGCGGCCACCACCACCACCGGCCGCATCACCGCCTTGCCGCCGACCACCGCGAAAGCGACGTCGCCGCGCGGCGTCTGCGCAATCGACGCCTGCGGGATCACGACCGCGTCCTTGAGCGTCTTCACCGCCACCGCGGCGGCGACGTAGGCGCCGGGCCACAGCCGGTGCTGCGGATTGGCAAAGCGCGCCTTGACCCTGATCGTGCCGGAAGCGGCGTCGATCGCGTTGTCGACGAACTGCAGCCGGCCGCGCACCGTGCCGGCGCCCGCCGGCAGCGTGACCGTCACCGGCGCCTGCACCTGCAGCGCCGCCAGCAGGTCGGGTAGATGGCGCTGCGGCAGCGCGAAGGCGACGTCGATCGGGTCGAGCTGCGTGATGGAAACCAGCGTCGACTGGTTCGCCACCACCGAAGTGCCGGTGAAGACGTTGATGACGCCGACGCGGCCCGCGCCCGGCGCCGCGACGCGGTTGTAGCCGAGCGTGAGCACCGCGGCGTCGATGGCCGCGCGATCGGCGGCGAGCACCGCGTGTGCCGATTCGACCAGCGTCTGGTTGGTGTCGACGGCGCCCTGGCTCACGAAGTTCTGCGACAGCAGTTCGCGGCTGCGCGCGAGCTGGCGCTGCGCATCGGCCAGCGCCGCCTCGTCCTTGGCCATCTGCGCGCGCAGCTTGGCGACGTTGGCCTCGTCGCCGCGTGAGTCGAGCGTGAACAGCAGCTCTCCGGCCTTGACGAACTGCCCTTCGCGCACGTGCACGCG
Source organism: Burkholderiales bacterium (assembly GCA_028869005.1). Lineage (GTDB taxonomy): Bacteria > Pseudomonadota > Gammaproteobacteria > Burkholderiales > Burkholderiaceae_C > Rubrivivax. Next base: position 1,203 of record JAGWTJ010000348.1, read on the forward strand.
CGTGACCACGCTCGTCACCTGCGGCCGCACGTCGACGCTGCTCACCGGCACCACGGCGCCGGGCGCCTCGAGCACGACCGGCACGTCGCGCTGGCGCGCGCTCTGGACCGTCACGCTGACCGGCGGCGCCGACGCCTGACCGGCCGCGGACTTCGCGCTGGAGGCGCCGCTCGCGGGTGGCGCAGAAGCGCTGCCGGCGCCGGCGTCACGGCCGCCGCCGCAACCACCGAGGGCGAGCGCCGCCTGCAGCGCAAAGAGGAGGGCGGGAAGGGCGGGAAGGGCGGGACGGTTGATCATGCTCGGCGCACTCGGGAGCGGGGTTCGTCGGGTCGGGGATCGGCAGCAGTCGCGGGTGTTGTGCCGTGGTGCTCGGACAGCCGCCGCAACACCGCAAGGCCGTCGCGCAGTGCGCGCAGTTCAGCCGGTGAACAATCGACCAGCCGGCCGGCCAGGTCGCGCTGCGCGCCGTCGGCGATTCCGGCCAGCAGCACGCGGCCGGTGGCGGTCAGCCGCAGGCGCAGGCGGCGTCGGTCGACCGGGTCTTCGTCGTGCTGCAGCAGGCCGGCGCGTGCCAGCCGGTCGACGAGGGCGGAGGCGGTGGGCATCGTCACGCCGAGGAAGGTCGCGACATCGCCCACCGTGCAGCCGGCATGGCGCGCGACGAAACTCAAGGCGCGGAACTGCGGCACCGACAGCGGTTCGCCGACGTGCGCACGCATCGCGCTGCGCAGCGCATCCATGACCGACGGCACGACTTCCATCACGTCGCATGCGCAGTCGCGCAATTCTGGTGCGACGGCAGGAGCCAATTGCTTCGATGCCCTAACCATTGCCGCAGGATATCAAAGCGGCCGCGCGGCGACCCCGTGGTCGACCCTGCTGCCGCCCCGGCGGGTCATCGCTCGATGCTGCCGAGCAGCCGCAGCTCGTAGCAGTCCCGCCGCCACTTGGCGATCTTCGTCCGCGCCTGGCGCAATGTCGGGGACGAGTGCTCGTTCGGGCCGTTGTCGGTCCGCACCGCCACCGGCGAGCCGCGAAACAGGGCCGCCTGCTCCAGCGACCGGGTCAGGCACTGCCCGCTGATGCGTGAGCGCCCAGCGATCCCGCCTCGAGCGGCGCACGCCTTGACGTCAAGCTCTTCCGCAAGCGGCTTGTCAGTCGGGGAGCAAGCGCGCCGGATTGCCCGCACCTGAAACGGTGACGCGTAAGCAGCCCGCCGGCGCCACAGAGCCGGCGGCCGCATCGCGGCAGTTCATCCCTGTCGAGTTCGCGCCAACCACAGCTGCCGGGCGGCGAGGCCACCAGCGGCAAGCCGCCCCACGCGAAGCCCTCGAATCGTGAGTACGACGTATTGCGCCGGCT
>JAGWTJ010000349.1 GCA_028869005.1 Burkholderiales bacterium
TCGTCGGCCTGCGTGCGATCGACGATGGCGTCGAGCTGCCGGCGCACCGAGGCCGGCGCGCCGACCGCGCTGCAGGCGAGCATGCGGCGCGCAGCGGCCCATTCCTGTTCGCTGCCGAGCGCGCGCAGCCGCGCCGGATCGACGGGGCGCGGCAGCGGACCGCGCACGCCGCGCTGCATGCCGAGGAAGCGCTGCTCCATCGAGCTGGCGTGCCAGCGCGCCTCGTCGTCGCTGGCCGCGCACACGACGTTGACGCCCACCATCGCATGCGGCCGGGGCCAGCGCGCTGAAGGTCGAAAGGTCCGGCGGTATTCGCTGAGCGCATCGTCGAGCAGGTCGGGCGCGAAATGCGATGCGAAGGCGTACGGCAATCCGAGCCAGGCCGCGAGTTGCGCGCCATACAGGCTAGAGCCGAGGATCCAGATCGGCACCTTCGTGCCGGCGCCGGGGATCGCGCGCACCGGCTGGTCGGGCCGCGGGTCGTCGAGGTAGCCCTGCAGTTCCACCACGTCCTGCGCGAAGTCTTCCGCGGACGGCGCCACCATGTGCCGGCGCAGCGCGCGCGCCGTTCGCGCATCGGTGCCCGGCGCGCGGCCGAGTCCGAGGTCGATGCGCCCGGGGAACAGCGTGGCCAGCGTGCCGAAGGCCTCGGCCACCGTCAGCGGCGCATGGTTGGGCAGCATGATGCCGCCGGCGCCGACGCGCATCGACCTCGTGCCGCCGGCCACATGCGCCACCAGCACCGCGGTCGCCGAGCAGGCGACGCCGTCCAGGTTGTGATGCTCGGCCAGCCAGTAGCGGCTATAGCCCCAGCGTTCGGCGTGCTGCGCCAGATCGAGCGTGTGGCGCAGCGACGCGGCGGCGTCGCTGCCCTCGACGATGGGTGCGAGGTCGAGGATCGACAGCGGAATCATGCGCAGGCTCCGGCAAGGCAGCGATGATGACCGATCGCCGGTGCCGGAGGTCTACGACCATGGCGGCGTCGCGCGGGACACCATCCATCACCGCCCGGCGTGTCGCCGGTGGCCGATCGAACTTGGTCGGGGTGACACGATTCGAACGTGCGACCCACTGCTCCCAAAGCAGTTGCGCTACCAGGCTGCGCCACACCCCGACGGGCCGATTCTAGGAGCCTGGGCGTCGCGCTTCAGTCTTGACGCACCGCGCTCGCGTCGGGCGCGGGCAGTTGCAGCAGTTGCCTGGCCACGGCCATGCACTGGCGGATGTGCTGCTCGCAGACGTAGCGCAGCGCCGAATAGGTGAGCAGAGCCGACACGGCCTGGCCGGCGATCGGCACGAATTTCGCGGCCTGCTGCGTGGTCAGGCGCACGCCGACCATGCGCAGCAACTGCAGCACGAGGTCGCGCGTGACGATGCGGCCGATCAGCATGCCGCCGCCGGCGCTGATGGCCTTGTAGACGACCAGCCGGCGGTCGGGCGCCAGGCGCGCGATCTGCTCGGGCGTGAGGCCGAACTCGCGGTTGATCCGCGGCAGCAGCGAGACGAGCACGCCGATGTCGGTGGCCCAGTCCAGCCCGGGCAGCGGCACCGTGGCCACGCCGGCCGCCAGCAGCGCACGCCGCGCCACCATCTTGCGGCAGCGCCGTGCGATGGCCTGCAGATCGACGGCCGCGTCGTCATCGACCACGTCCCACGTGGCCGGCACGGGCGGCTGGCGAGACGGCACCACGTCCGACCATCGAATCGGCATCTACCTCACTCCCCTGTTGGATCAGCGCGCGGCCGCGCGCGCCAGCGCCGCGGCGCGGATCGCACCGAGCGTCGTGCGGCTGGTGCTCACGTCGGCGTCGAGCTTCAGGTGCAGCAGGCCCGGGCGCGCGGCGGCCAGCCAGCGTTCGAGCGCGGGCTCGAACTGCTCGGTGCGCTCGACGCGTTCGGAGTGCCAGCCGTAGGCGCGTGCCAGCAGCGCGAAGTCGGGATTGGCCAGATCGCTGCCGCTGACGCGGCCCGGGTACTCGCGCTCCTGGTGCATGCGGATCGTGCCGTAGCTGCCGTTGTCGACGACGAGGCTGATGAGCTGCTTCGCGCCGTAGCCAGTGGCGGTGGCCAGTTCCTGCCCGTTCATCAGGAAGTCGCCGTCGCCGGCCAGGTTCACCACCCAGCGCGCGGGCTGCAGCAGCGCGGCTGCCACCGCTGCGGGCAGGCCGTAGCCCATCGCGCCCGAGCTCGGCGCGAGCTGGGTGCGGCCGTGGTGCTGCAGCCCCGGGTGGCGGCAGTAGCGGTGCAGCCAGCCGGCAAAGTTGCCGGCGCCGTTGGTGTAGAGCGTGTCCTCGGGCAGCCGGCGCTGCAGGGTCTTGATCACCTGGGCCAGGTCCAGCGGCTCGATCGCGGGGGCGACCAGGTTGGCCTCGTACTCGGCGCGCGCCGCTGCGGCCTGCGCGGCCCAGGGCAGCGACACCGGCGCGGCCAGCGCCTCCAGCGCCTTGGCCGCGCTGGCGTTGGCCGCCTGCAGCATCAGGTCGGCGGCGTACACGCGGCCCAGCTCTTCGGCACCGGGGTGGATGTGCACCAGCTTCTGCGCCGGCCGCGGCGCCTGCAGCA
>JAGWTJ010000087.1 GCA_028869005.1 Burkholderiales bacterium
GTCATGCCCTGCAGCACGAACAGGTTGAAGCCCACCGGCGGCGTGATCTGCGCCATCTCGACGACGAGCACGATGAAGATGCCGAACCACAGCGTGTCGATGCCGGCCTTCTGGATCGTCGGCAGCAGCACGCCGATGGTCAGCACCACCATCGAGATGCCGTCGAGGAAGCAGCCGAGCACGATGTAGAAGAGCATCAGCGCCAGCAGCAGCTGGAACTGCGTGAGCCCGAGCGCCGCAATCCACTCGGCGAGGTGGCGCGGCAGGCCGATGTAGCCCATCGCCAGCGTGAGGAAGGCGGCGCCGGCCAGGATGAACGCGATCATGCAGTACAGGCGCGTGCCGCCGAACAGGCTCTCCTTGAAGGTGCGCCAGTCGAGCGAGCCCTGCGTCGCCGAGATCACGAGCGAGCCCAGCACGCCGACCGCGGCCGCTTCGGTGGCGGTGGCGATGCCGCCGTAGATGCTGCCGAGCACGGCGACGATGAGCAGCACCACCGGGATCAGATAGCGCGACTCGCGCAGCTTGGCGCGAAAGCTCAGGCGCTGGTCGGCCGGCGGCACCTGCTCCGGATGGCGCCAGGCCCAGAACACCAGGTAGCCCGAGAACAGCAGAGCCAGCATGATGCCGGGCAGCACGCCGGCGATGAACAGCTTGGCGATCGAGACCTCGGCGGCGACGCCGTACACGATCATGATGATCGAAGGCGGGATCAGGAGGCCCAGCGTGCCGGCGCCGGCCAGCGAGCCGATGGCGATCTCGTCGGGGTAGCCGCGGCGCGCGAGTTCCGGCAGGCTCATCTTGCCGATGGTCGCGCAGGTGGCCGCGCTCGAGCCGGAGACGGCGGCGAAGATCGCGCAGCCGGCGACGTTGACGTGCAGCAGGCGCCCGGGCAGCGCCTGCATCCACGGCGCCAGGCCGCGGAACATGTCCTGGCTCAGCCGCGTGCGAAACAGGATCTCGCCCATCCACACGAACAGCGGCAGCGCGGTCAGCGTCCAGCTCGACGCGCTGCCCCAGATGGTGACGGCCATCGCGTCGCCGGCGGGCCGCGAGCTGAACAGCTCCATGCCGATCCAGGCCACGCCGGCCAGCGTGAGGCCGATCCACACGCCGCTGGCCAGGATGGCAAACAGCGCCGCGATCAGCAGCAGCGAAATGCCGAGGTCGCTCATGCGTCGATCCGCGTCTTACTCGTTGTGCAACGCTTCGTCGTCGGTGCGCACCACGCGCTCGCCGCGCAGCTCGAGCACCAGTTCGTCGACGAACGCCACCAGCAGCACCAACGTGCCCACGGCCATCGCGATCTGCGGCAGCCACAGCGGCGTCGCGTCATTGCCGGTGGAGATGTCGTGGAAGCGGTACGACTGCCAGGCCAGCCGCGCGCTGTACCAGGCGGACAGCGCCGCCAGCAGCGTGGCCATGCCGAGCGCCCAGACCTCGAGCGCCTTGTGCGCGCGTCCGGCCAGCGCCTGCACGAGCAGCGTGACGCGGATGTGCTCGCCGCGCTTGAGCGTGTGCGCGAGCGCGAGAAAGCCCGACCCCGCCATCAGGTAGCCGGCATAGGCGTCGGTGCCCGGCACATTGAAGCCGAACTGGCGGCCGACGATGGACAGCAGCACCATCGCGAGCAGGCCGATCATGGCCAGCGCCGCCAGCCAGGCGGCGCCGTTGTACAAGGCGTCGAGCTGCCGGCGCACCGCGCGCGCCTACTTGCGGTAGGCGTCGACGAGCTGGCGGCCCTCCGGGCCGGCCTTGTCGAGCCACTCCTTGAGCATCGTCTCGCCGACCTTCGTCAGGTCGGCCTTGAGCGGCGCGCTCGGCGGCAGGATCTCCATGCCGTTGGCTTTGAGCTTGTCGAGCGTCTCGGTGTTGGCCTTCTTGCTCATCGCCCAGCCGCGCGTTTCGGCCTCGGCGGCGGCCTTCAGCACCGCCTGCCGGGTGCCGGCGTCGAGCGCGTCGAAGGCGGCCTTGTTGACCAGCACCGCGTTCTTCGGCAGCCAGGCCTGGGTGTCGTACCAGTACTTGACCTGCTCGTAGAGCTTGGCGTCCCAGCCGGTGGAGCCGCTGCTCATCATGCTTTCGGTGACGCCGGTGGCGAAGGCCTGGCTGACTTCGGCCGCCTGCACGGTGACCGGCTGCGCGCCGACGAGCTCGGCGATGCGCGCGGTGGCCGGGCTGTAGGCGCGCCACTTGATGCCCTTCAGGTCGGCGGCGCTGGCCAGCGGCTTCTTCGAGTAGATGCCCTGCGGCGGCCAGGGCACGGCGTACAGCACCATCATGCCCTGCTCGCCGAGCTTCTTCTCGAGCATCGGGCGCTGCGCCTTCCACAGCTTGGCCGCCTCGTCGTAGCTGTCGGCCAGGAACGGCAGGCCGTCGGCGCCGTAGATCTGCCACTCGTTCTGGAAATTCACGAGCAGGATCTCGCCGGCCTGCGCCTGGCCGCCCTGCACCGCGCGCTTGATCTCGGGCGCCTTGAACAGCGACGCATTGGGGTGCAGCGTGATCTTGAGCTTGCCGGCACTCGCCTTGTCGACCTCGGCGACGAACTGCGCCAGGTTCTCGGTATGGAAATTGGTGGCCGGATAGGCGGTGGGCAGGTCCCACTTGGTCTGCGCCAGCGCAGCGGCCGAGAAGGCGAGCGCGGCAGCCGCGCCCAGCAGGGGAAGGGTGGTGCGCATGGGGTGGTCTCCTCACAGAAGGTGACGAAGTCTAGAGATCCGGACGCGCCGTTACGGGCGCCGGCGCTCGATCTGGTGAAAACACCGATGCCGCGGGTTCGGCGTCCGAGGGGCGCCGGTTGTTTGCGCTGTAGCTGCCCGCCGCCGAACTCAACGCGGCATGCGGCGTCGCTGTGAGCCGGCAAGCGACGCCGAGCTTCCACGCCCCTGTGCACGTCGAGTGCGACGCATCGGTGCAGACCGCAGGTGCGACGGCATGGGCATGAAGCGCTGCTTCCGGGGGCTTCGTTGAGAAACCTCAACTGGTCTGAGGTTTTTGCGGTGTAGCTTGCCTCCTGTCAGTCGGATCTCGGAGGGCATCATGTCTGTACCGTCCATTCGGTTCTTGCAGCCGATTTGCTGGCTGCGCGTCGGGGTCGTCTGCGCCGGACTGGTGCTGTTGACGCTGGCGCAACGAGTGCAGGCGATTCCTCTGTTCAATCGCCAGACCGGGCAGAACTGCGTTGCCTGCCACGCAGGTGGCCAGTTCCCCGAGTTGACTCCGTACGGCCGGCTCTTCAAGCTCACCGGCTACACGCTGGGTGAGCGCACCAGCGTTCCGCTGTCGGTGATGGCCGTGGCGAGTGTGTCGAAGGTGGCCAATACGTCCAAGAGTGACGATCCGGGCGCCGACTTCCAGAAGAACGGCCACTTGCTGTTCGCCACTGCCAGCGTTTTCGCAGGCGGCAAGATCACCGACAACATTGGCGGCTTCGCCCAAGTGACCTACGACCCGTACGCCACGCAAGCCGCCGACGGAAGCTTCCGCGGCCACAGCAACGTCGACAACGTCGACCTCAGATACGCCGATCGTTTCATCGACGAGCGCCGGGACTTGATCTTCGGCGTGAGCCTGAACAACAACCCGTCGGTTTCCGATCCGTGGAACACGGCGGCCGCGTGGATGCAATACGTACCCGTTCCGAGCCCGACGAGCAGCCGCTTCGTCGACGGCACGACGCCCTATCCCGGCTACGCCTCCGGAGGCAACGTGGCGGGACTCACCGTCTACGCCTACTTGAACCGCACTTGGTACGCCGAGCTCGGCGCGTACGGAACCTCGCGCGGCGCGCTCTCGTTCATGAGCGCGGGCGTTGCCGACGCCGACAAGACACAGCTGCGCGGACTGAATCCGTACTGGAGACTGGCCTGGAACCATGAATGGGGCGCACACAGTCTCATGGTCGGCACCGCGGGCATGGTGGCACAGGTCTACGACGACCCGCTCGATACCTCGGATCCGTCGACCACGCATCACTGGCGCAATGTGAGTGTGGACGCGCAGTACCAGTACCTGCTGGACCCGCATGCCGTGACGGCGCAGATCGTGTATGCACGGGCTCGCCATCGCTACCCCGCGTCGCTGGCCAACGCGCCGGTCGGCTTCGTCGATGCGGCAGGCAACCCCTTGCCCGACACGAATCAGGTCGACACCTCGAGCGTTCTGCGCACCAGGCTCAGCTACGTCTATCAGGCGCGGTACGGTGGCAGTGTGTCGCTGTTCAGCCTGCGGGGAACCGTCAATACGGCGAACCAGACCTCCGGCTACGACCCGGCGACGCTGACGGTCACGTCCGATCCGGCGGCGCAGGCGCCTTCGCTTCGGGTCGGAGGCAACCTGAGCGGCAATCCGCTGACGCGCGGCGCAACGCTGGAGGCCTTCGTGATGCCGACGCAATACGCACGCATCGGCCTGCAGGAGACGGTCTACGACCGCTACAACGGCGCGTCGGTCAACTACGACGGCTTCGGCCGCAATGCGCGCGACAACAACACGCTGTTTCTGTACTTGTGGTTGGCCTATTGATGCGCGCGGTCGTGGCCGCCCGTCGCGGGCCCAGTCCTGGGAGACTGCAATGATGAACACCCTCCGTCTGTCGATCGCGGTTGCCGTCGTGGCTTGCAGCGCAGGCTGCGGCAACGTGGAGCGTTCGAGGGATCTCGCCAATCCCGAGGTTTCGGGCGTGACGCTCGCGCGTCAGGTCTGCTCGAACTGCCATGGCAGCGGGGGCAGCGCGGTGTCGCCGAACTTCCCGAACCTGGCGGGTCAGTCCCGGATTTACCTCGCCGCGCAGCTGCACGGCTTCAAGAGCCAGGACCGACGCGATCCGGCGGGGTTCGAGTACATGTTCGGCCTGAGCCGCCGGCTGACGGACGCGCAGATCGATGCGCTCGCCGACTACTACGCCGGGCAGCAACTGGTCCGCCAGCCCGTCGAAGGCGACGAACGCAGCATTCTGACCGGCAAGGCTGTCTTCGTTAACGGGATTCCCGCTCGAGGGGTGCCGCCTTGCACGGCCTGCCACGGCAGCGGCGGCATGGGAGAAGGCGCCAATCCCCGTCTGGCGGGTCAGCACGCCGACTACGTACGCAAGCAGCTCGACGTCTTCCAGCGCACACCGGAAGCGCGCCCCGAGGGCAGCGCGATGAAGATCGTCGCGCATGGACTCGATGGCTCCGACATCGCCGGCCTTGCGGCCTACGTGCAGTCGCTCCCGGAGCGATGATCCCGACGTCGCCGTTCGCATCGGCCTGACGAGGCAGTCGTCTTAGCTCGAACTGCGGCGTCCGGCTGCTTGGCCCGAGTGCGGCCCAGCGGCGAAAATGTCGCGGGTGCTGTCGCCGCGGCCAGCTGCGCCGCGCGGAAGTGCGTCTAATCGCTTGGGCAAGGCCGATCAAGGGCTGGCTTCGCCCGCTCAGAAATGCTCTTGGGAAGAGGACCAGGGAATCTCGTGTTGCCAACGAGCCCAAGCAGTAGTGCGCAGAAGTGGCAGTTCTGGATCGACCGCGGCGGCACATTCACCGACCTGGTCGGGCGCCGCCCGGACGGCGGGCTGGCGACGCTCAAGCTGCTGTCGGACAACCCCGAGCAGTACGCCGACGCCGCGGTCGAGGGCATGCGACGACTGCTCGGACTGCGCGCCGGCGAGCCGATCACGCCCGAGCGCGTCGAGTGCGTGAAGATGGGCACCACGGTGGCCACCAACGCGCTGCTCGAGCGCAAGGGCGAGCGCACGCTGCTGGTGGCCACGCGCGGCTTTCGCGACGCGCTGCGCATCGCCTACCAGGCGCGGCCGCGCCTGTTCGAGCGCCGCATCGTGCTGCCCGAGCTGCTGTACGAGCGCGTCGTCGAGGCCGACGAGCGCGTCGGCGCGCACGGCGAGGTGGTGCTGCCGCTGGACGAGGCGCGGCTGGCGCGCGACATGCAGGCGGCGCACGCGGACGGCATCGCCAGCGTGGCCATCGTCTTCATGCATGGCTGGCGCTACACGGCGCACGAGCAGGCGGCGGCGGCGATCGCGCGCCGCATCGGCTTCGCTCAGGTCAGCGTGTCGCACGAGGTGAGCCCGCTGATGAAGTTCGTGTCGCGCGGCGATACGACGGTGGTCGATGCGTACCTGAGCCCGATCCTGCGCCGCTACGTCGAGCGCGTCGAGGCGCAGATGCCGGGGGTGCGCCTGTTCTTCATGCAGAGCAGCGGCGGCCTGACCGAAGCGCACCGCTTCCAGGGCAAGGACGCGATCCTGTCGGGCCCGGCGGGCGGCATCGTCGGCATGGTGCGCACCGCGCTGGCCGCCGGCCACGACAAGGTGATCGGCTTCGACATGGGCGGCACCAGCACCGATGTCAGCCACTACGCGGGCGAGTTCGAGCGCGCCTTCGAGACGCTGGTGGCCGGCGTGCGCATGCGCGCGCCGATGATGAGCATCCACACGGTGGCCGCGGGCGGCGGATCGATTCTGCAGTTCGACGGCGCGCGGCTGCGCGTCGGTCCGGCCAGCGCCGGCGCCAACCCCGGGCCGGCGAGCTACCGGCGCGGCGGTCCGCTGGCGGTGACCGACGCCAACGTCATGCTCGGACGCATCCAGCCCGAGTGGTTCCCGCGTGTGTTCGGGCGGCGCGCCGACGAGGCGCTGGACCGCGACGGCGTGGTCGCGCGCTTTGCGGCGCTGGCGGCCGAGGTGCGCGAGCGCAGCGGCCGCGAGACGAGCGCCGAGTCGCTGGCCGAAGGCTTCCTGCACATCGCCGTGCAGAACATGGCCAACGCGATCAAGCGCATCTCGGTGGCGCGCGGCTACGACGTCACGCAATACACGCTGCAGTGCTTCGGCGGCGCCGGCGGCCAGCATGCCTGCGCGGTGGCCGACGCGCTCGGCATGAGCCGCGTCTTCGTGCATCCGCTGGCCGGCGTGCTGTCGGCCTACGGCATGGGCCTGGCGGACCAGATCGCGATGCGCGAAGCGAGCGTCGAGCGGCTGCTCGACGACGCGGGGCTGGACGCTGCCGCCGCGCAACTGCAGCGTCTGGGCGACGCGGCGCGCGACGAGCTCGCGCAGCAGGGCGTGGCGCGCGAGGCGGTCGTGCTCAGGCCGCACATCCATCTGCGCTATCAGGGCACAGACACCGCGCTCGTGCTCGACTTTGCCGAGCGCGGCGTGCTGCGGGCCGCCTTCGACGCTGCTTACCGCCAGCGCTTTGCCTTCCTGATGCCGGATCGCGCCTTGGTCATCGAGGCGGTGTCGATCGAGGCGGTGGCGGCCGGCGAACGCTTCGATCTGCCGGCGGGCGGCGCCGAGCCGCCGGCGCATCGGCCGGCAGCGGCAGCCGGCGTGCGCGTGCACTTCGGCGGCTGGCTCGATGCCGCGCTCCACGTGCGCGAGCAGCTCGCCGCCGGCGCGCTGATCGACGGCCCGGCGGTGATCGCCGAGCGCAACGCCACCACGGTGGTCGAGCCGGGCTGGCAGGCGCGGCTCACGGCGGCCGGGCCGCTCGAGCTGGCGCGCGTCGTGCCGCGCGCCGCGCAGCACGCCGTCGGCACTGCCGTCGACCCGGTGATGCTCGAGGTGTTCAACAACCTGTTCATGAACATCGCCGAGCAGATGGGCCTGCGGCTGCAGAACACCGCGCACTCGGTGAACATCAAGGAGCGCGTCGACTACTCGTGCGCGCTGTTCGACACCGCGGGCGAACTGATCGCCAACGCGCCGCACATGCCGGTGCACCTGGGCAGCATGAGCGAGAGCATCCGCACGGTCATCGCGCGCAACCCCGACATGCGGCCCGGCGACGTCTACGTGCTGAACGACCCCTACCACGGCGGCACGCACCTGCCCGACGTGACGGTGGTGACGCCCGTCTACCTGGACGAGAGCGACGCGAAGCCGTCGTTCCACGTCGCCAGCCGAGGACACCATGCCGACATCGGCGGCAGCACGCCGGGCTCGATGCCGCCGTTCTCGAAGACCATCGATGAGGAGGGCGTGCTGTTCGACAACTTCCTGCTCGTGCGCGACGGCACGCTGCGCGAGCAGGAGCTGAACGAACGGCTGGCCGCCGGGCCCTGGCCGGCGCGCAACCCGGCGCAGACCATCGCCGACCTGCGCGCGCAGATCGCCGCCAACGAAAAGGGCGTGCAGGAGCTGCGCGCGATGGTCGCGCAGTTCGGTCGCGCCACCGTCGCGGCGTACATGCAGCACGTGCAGGACAACGCCGAGGAAAGCGTGCGCCGCGTCATCGGCGCCTTGCGCGACGGCGCCTACACGCTCGAGCTCGACAACGGCGCGCGCATCGCCGTGAAGGTCACCGTGCACGCCGCCGAGCGCGAGGCGACGATCGACTTCAGCGGCACCAGCGCGCAGTTGCCGAACAACTTCAACGCACCGAAGTCGGTGACGATGGCCGCGGTGCTGTTCGTCTTTCGCACGCTGGTCGACGACGACATCCCGCTCAACGCCGGCTGCCTAGAGCCCTTGCACGTGATCGTTCCCGAGGGCTGCATGCTCAACCCGCGCCCGCCGGCCGCGGTGGTGGCGGGCAACGTCGAGACCTCGATGTGCGTGACCAACGCGCTCTACGGCGCGCTCGGCGTGATGGCCTCGGCGCAGTCGACGATGAACAACTTCACCTTCGGCAACGAGCGCACCCAGTACTACGAGACGATCTCGGGCGGCTCGGGCGCCGGCGCCGTCACCGACGAGGCGGGCAGCGTCGTCGGCGGCTTCGACGGCACCGGTGTCGTGCAGACGCACATGACCAACTCGCGCCTCACCGACCCCGAGGTGCTCGAGTTCCGCTTCCCGGTGCGGCTGGACAGCTACGAGATCCGCCGCGGCAGCGGCGGTGCCGGCCGCTGGAAGGGCGGCGACGGCGGCGTGCGCCGCGTGCGCTTCCTCGAGCGCATGGCGGCCAGCATCCTGAGCAACGGCCGGCGCGTGCCCGCCTTCGGCATGGCCGGCGGCGAGCCCGGCGCGCCCGGCATCAACCGCGTCGAGCGCGCCGACGGGCGCGTCGAGCGGCTCGGCCATATCGGCTCGGTGACGATGGAGCCGGGCGACGTGTTCGTGATCGAGACGCCGGGCGGCGGAGGCTACGGCAGGCCGGACGAGGGCGATGCCGCCAATCAGGCCCATGCGGAAGGTGGGGCAGGTGCGGCCGGTGCGGCCGGTGCGGCCGATGACGGCGCGGCACCGTGAGCGCGAAGGTCCTGCTCACCGGCTTCGACGCCTTCGAGGGCGTCGCCGTCAATCCGTCGCGCCATGTGGTCGAGGCGCTGGCCGGACAGGTCGTGAGCGCCGTGCCGATCCATGCGCTGGTGCTGCCGACGGTGTTCGACGAGTCGCGTCGCCAACTCGAGGCGGCGCTGGTCGCGCTGCGTCCGCGCCTCGTGCTCGCGCTCGGCGCTGCGCCCAGCCGTACCGCGATCAGCGTCGAGCGCGTGGCGATCAACATCGACGACGCGCGCATCGCCGACAACGCGGGCCGGCAGCCGGTCGATCGCCCCATCGTGTCCGGCGCACCGGCCGCGTACTTCGCGCGCCTGCCGATCAAGGCCATCGTCGCCGAGCTGCGGCGAGCGAACTTCGCGGCCGAGGTGTCGCAGAGCGCCGGCACCTTCGTGTGCAACCACGTCTTCTACGCGCTGATGCACGCGCTGCGCCGGCGAGCGAGCGTGCGCGCCGGCTTCGTGCACCTGCCGCTGCCGGCCGACGCCGGGGATGCGGCGCGGCAGGTCGACGCCGTGCGCATCGTGCTCGAAGTCGCGCTGCGTGGCGGCGACGATCTGCACGTGCAAGGCGGTGCCGTCGATTGACGCGAGGCCGGGCGTGCGGATCGACCGTGCCGACCCGGTTGCGGCATGATGCGCATCCCCATCCACCGACGGAGGATCGCACCATGCGAAGCGCAATCGTCATCGCCCTGTTGCTCGGCAGCGCGCTCGGAGCGCAGGCCGCGGGACTGAAGCTGTCCAGCCCGACGATCAAGCCCGGCAGCACGCTCACCGACGCCCAGGTCTTCAACGGCTTCGGCTGCGAGGGCAAGAACATCTCGCCGGCGCTCGCCTGGAGCGGCGCGCCCAAGGACACCAAGAGCTTCGCGATCACGCTGTATGACCCCGACGCACCGACCGGATCGGGCTGGTGGCACTGGGTCGTCTACAACATCCCGGCCGCTGCCACCGGACTGCCCGAAGGCGCCGGCGCCGCCGACGGCAAGGGGCTGCCGGCCGGCGCCGTGCAGGGCCGTACCGACTTCGGTGCCGCCGGCTTCGGTGGCGCCTGCCCGCCCAAGGGCGACCGGGCGCACCGATACGTCTTCACCCTCTATGCGCTGAAGGTCGACAAGCTCGATGTGCCGGCCGACGCCACGGCGGCGCTGGTGGGCTTCATGATCCACGCCAACATGCTGGGCAAGGCGAGCTTCGAGGCGCGGTTCGGCCGCAAGTAGGCGCCAGCCTGCGCCGGCGGAGCGGGCGGCGGCCGCGCAAGGTGCCGGACAACCGCCTCTACGCCGCCAGCAGATCGGCCAGCGTGCGCGCCACCACCTTCGTGGCGCGGCGCAGGTCCTCGAGCACGATGTGCTCGTCGGCGCGCTTGGCGTTCGATTCGAGCACGGTGCGCGGGCCGGCGCCGTAGATCACGGCCGGGATGCCGCGCTCGCTGAAGAGGCGCGCGTCGGTATAGAGCGGCGTGCCCGAGGCCTCGACCTTCTCGCCGAAGAGCTCGCTCGCGTGCGCGCACAGCGCGTCGACCATCGGCTTGTTGCCGGGCAGCGGCTTCATCGCGTGCGCGAGCAAGAGCCGCTTGATCTCGACCGTGACGCCGGGCAGGCTGGTCGCGGCGCGCTCGATCATGCGACGCAGGCCGGCCTCGACCTGCACCGGATCCTCCTCGGGGATCATGCGGCGGTCGATCTTCAGCACCACCTTGCCCGGCACGACGTTGGTGTTGGTGCCGCCGGCGATCTGGCCGACGTTGATGTAGCCGCAGTGGATGCCCTTGACCGCGCTCCGGTGCTGCTTCAGGCGCGCGTTCTCCTCGTACAGCGCGCTGAGCACGCGGTTGGCGGCCTGCAGCGCGTCGACGGCGGTCTCGGGCACCGCCGCGTGCCCCATCTTGCCGTGCACCGTGGCTTCGAGCTGCAGGCAGCCGTTGTGCGCGGTCACGACCTGGTAGCTGAAGCCGGCGGCGATCTCGAGGTCCGGCTTCGTGAAGCCCTGCTCGAGCAGCCAGCCGGGCCCGAGCAGCCCGCCGAACTCCTCGTCGTAGGTGAACAGCAGGTCGATGCCGCCGGCCAGCTTCGCACCGGCCGCTTCCAGCGCGCGCGTGGCGAAGACGAAGGTCGAGAAGTCGCACTTGCTCACCGCGGCGGCGCGGCCGTAGAGCTTGCCGTCCTCGATCTCGGCGCCGTAGGGGTCGTGCGTCCAGCCTTCGCCCGGCGGCACCACGTCGCCATGCGCATTGAGCGCGACGATGCGGCCGCCCTTGGCGTAGCGGCGCTGCACGACGAGGTTGGTGAGCGACTGCAGTCCGTAGTCGTGCACTTTCGCCGGCGGCACTTCGTGCGCCTTTGCGTCGAAGCCCATGGGGCCAAGCAGCTCGCGCGTGCGCAGCGCGTGCGGCGTGTTGTTGCCTGGCGGCGTGTCGGTGGGCACGCGCACCAGTTCCTGCAGGAAGCGCACCTGCTCGTCGAAGTGGGCGTCGACGTGGGCGTCGAGCGCGGCGTAGAGGGCGGCGGAGAGAGCGGTCTTGTTCATCGTGTTTCCGTGGCCAGTTGATCGAGCAGCGTCTGGAAGGCGCGCACCGCCAGGTCCATGTCGTGGCTGCTGGTGGATTCGAGCGGGTTGTGGCTGATGCCGGCGTTCTCGCCGCGCGTGAACAGCATCGCCTGCGGCAGCAGGTCGTGCATCTTCATCGCGTCGTGGCCGGCGCCGCTGGGCATGCGGTGCACCGGCAGGCCGAGCGCGGCGACGGCGCGCTCCCAGCGCGCCTGCCAGGGCGGCGCGCTCGGTGCGGCGGCAGCGCGCATCGTCTCCTCGATGCGGTGGCTCACGCCGCGGCGCGCACTGATGGCTTCGAGCTCGGCCAGCACGTCCTTGGCGCAGGCGTCGCGCACCTCGTTGGTGGTGGCGCGGATGTCGAGGCTGAACTTGCAGCGCCCGGGCACGACGTTGATCGAGCCGGCGGGCACTTCGAGCATGCCGACGGTGGCGACGAGGTCGCGCACCGCGCTGCCGCGCTTCTCGGCGTAGAGCACGAGCTCGGCCACGGCGGCGGCGGCGTCGCGGCGCTGGCCCATCGGCGTCGTGCCGGCGTGGCTGGCCATGCCGACCACCTCGCCGACGTAGCGCACGCTGCCGTTGATGGAGGTGACGACGCCCAGCGGCAGGTCGAGCGCGTCGAGCACCGGCCCCTGCTCGATGTGGACTTCGACGTAGCCGAGGTAGCGCGACGCATCGCGCTTCAACTTCGGGATGTCGGCGATGCAGAGGCCCGCATGCTCCATCGCCTGGCGCATCGTGATGCCGTCGGCGTCGTGCTGGTCGAGCCAGCCCATGTCGAAGTGGCCGGTGAGCGCGCCCGAGCCCAGGAACACCGCCTTGTAGCGCTGCCCCTCTTCCTCGGCGAAGCCGACCACCTCGAAGCCGAACGGCAGGCGGCGCTTGGCGCGCGCGAGCTCACGCACGCAGGCCATCGGCACCAAGATGCCCAGGCGCCCGTCGTACTTGCCGCCGTTGCGCACGGTGTCGTAGTGGCTGCCGGTGA
>JAGWTJ010000088.1 GCA_028869005.1 Burkholderiales bacterium
TCGCGCTCGACCCCGGCCACGGCGGCGAGGACCCGGGCGCGATCGGCCCGAGCGGGCTGCGCGAGAAGGACGTGGTGCTGGCGATCGCGCTCGAGCTGCGCGAGCGGCTCGATGCGCTCACCGTCAACGGCAACCGGCTGCGCGTCATGCTGACGCGCGACGCCGACTTTTTCGTGCCGCTCGGCGAGCGCGTGCGCAAGGCGCGACGCGTGCTGGCCGATCTGTTCGTCAGCGTCCACGCCGACGCGTTCTTCAAGCCCGAGGCCAGCGGCGCCAGCGTGTTCGCGCTCAGCACGCGCGGCGCGACGAGCGCGGCGGCGCGCTGGATGGCCGAGCGCGAGAACGCCGCCGACCAGGTGGGCGGCGTCAACGTCGCCGGCGTGCGCGATACGCAGGTGCTGCACGCCATGCTGGACATGAGCACCGCGGCGCAGATCAAGGACAGCCTGCGTCTGGGCAACGAGGTGCTGGGCCGCATCGGCCGCGTCGGACGGCTGCACAAGGGGCAGGTCGAACAGGCGGGCTTTGCCGTGCTCAAGGCGCCCGACGTGCCGAGCATCCTCGTCGAGACCGCCTTCATCTCCAACCCCGACGAGGAAGCCAAGCTGCGCGATGCCGCGTACCGCACGCAACTCGTCGATGCGGTGGCCGCCGGCATCGCGCGCTACTTCGCGAAGAACCCGCCGCTCACGCGGCATCGGACGCTGTAGCGCGGGCGGCGCGCGGGCCGTCTGCGCGTCCCGCGTCAGCGCCGCCTCAGCGACGCCACAGGTCGCGCATCAGCGGCAGTCGCGCCGACGCCGGCGTCACCGTCGCGTCGTAGGCGTGCGTGCGCCGGCCGTGCAGCGCGACGAGGATCTTCAGCACGTAGTTGCGCGTCTCGGCGTAGGGCGGCACGCCGAGGTAGCGGTCGACCGACGACTCGCCGGCGTTGTAGGCGGCCAGCGCCAGCGAGACGTCGCCCTCGAAGTAGGCGAGCAGCCAGCGCAGGTAGGCCATGCCGCCGCGGATGTTCTGCACCGGGTCGAGCGGGTTCTTCACGCCGAAGCGGCGCGCCGTGTCGGGGATGAGCTGCATCAGCCCCTGCGCGTTCTTCGCGCTCGTGGCGCCGGGGTTGAAGTTGCTCTCGGCGGACATCACGGCCAGTACGAGCCAGGGCTCGAGCTTGTACTCGGGTGCGACGAGCTTGACGTAGTTGACGATCGGCGCCGGCGCGTTGGGCGGCAGCGGCGGTGCGGTGAGCGCGGCCTGCGCGCGACGCAAGAGCCCGCCCGGCGACGACGACGCGGCCCGCACCGGAGCCTGCGCCACGACGTCGGCGTCGGGCGGCCGCAGGCAGGGCGGCGGCGGCCCGATCGGCTGGCCCAGCCGCTCCGACATAGCCGCCGCCTGCGTGTGACCCTGCTCGGCAGCGGCGGCAAACAGGTACGCCGCGGTGGCGTCGTTGCGTTCGATGCCGCGTGCATTGGTGAGCATCCAGCCGAGCGCGTACTGGGCCTCGGCGTCGCCGTAGCGGGCGGCGCGGCAGTACAGCTCGGCGGCGCGCAGCGCATCGCGCGGCACGCCGTCGCCGTACTCGGCGGCGGCGGCCTCGTGGCGCCAGCGCAGCACCTGCGCCGGCACCACGGGCCCGCGTTCCGGCGGCGGCACGGCCGGACGCGGCAGCGCCTCGAGCTGGGCCGCCGCGGCACTGGCGTCGTTGGATGAAGCCACCGGCGACGCGCTCAGCAACTGCGCCGGCGCGGCCAACGGCAGCCACAGCAGCGGGGCCAGGGCCAGTAGCGCGACGCAGCGACGAGCGCGGGAGATGTCGGTCACATCTTGCGCACGACCACACTGCCCACCGAGTAGCCGGCGCCGAACGAGCAGATGACGCCGAGGTCGCCGGCCACGAGGTCGGCGCGGTGGTGGTGGAAGGCGATGATCGAGCCGGCCGAGGCGGTGTTGGCGTATTCGCTCAGGATGATGGGCGCCAGGTCGTCGCCGACCTCGCGCCCCACCAGCCGCTTGACGATGAGCTGGTTCATGCCGAGATTGGCCTGGTGCAGCCAGTAGCGGCGCACGTGTGTCGGCTCGAAGCCGAGCGCGTGCAGGTGCTGCTCGATGTGCGCGGCGGCCATCGGCACCACCTCCTTGAACACCTTGCGCCCCTCCTGCATGAACGTCTTGTCGCGCGCGTCGGGATCGGTGTCCTCGCAGCGGTTGAGAAACCCCGCGTTGTTGCGGATGTGATTGCTGTACTGCGTGACGAGCCGGGTGCCGAGGATCTGCCAGCGGTCGGCCGAGCGGGACTCGTCGGCGGCCTCGACGACGATGGCGGTGCACACGTCGCCGAAGATGAAGTGGCAGTCGCGGTCACGCCATTCGAGGTGCGCCGACGTGATCTCGGGGTCGACGACGAGCACGCGCCTGGCCGTGCCCGCGCGCACCGCGTTGGCCGCCTGCTCGATGGCGAAGGTGGCCGAGCTGCAGGCCACGTTCATGTCGAAACCGAAGCCGCCGGCGCCGAGCGCGGCCTGGATCTCGCAGGCCATCGCCGGATAGGCACGCTGCATGTTGGCCGCGGCGCAGTACACGGCGTCGATCTCGCCCGCCTCGCGGCCGGCCTGCGCCAGCGCCTTCTTCGCCGCGTCGACCGCGATCTCGGCCATCAGCGACAGCTCGTCGTCGCGACGCGGCGCGAAGCGCGGACGCATGCGCGTCGGGTCGAGCACGCCGTCCTTGTCGATCACGTAGCGCTGCTTGATGCCGGAGGCCTTCTCGATGAACTCGACGCTCGAGTGCACCAGCGCCTGGCGCGTGCCGGCGGCGATCTCGGCGGCGTGCGCGCCGTTCTGCAGATCGACGTAGCGGTTGAACGACTCGACCAGTTCGGCGTTGGTGATGACGTGCGGCGGCCGGTACAGCCCGGTGCCGGAGATGACGACAGCAATCATGGAGAGCAAGTGTAGGGCGGCCGGTGCGACCGCCTCATGGCACTCGCCTCACTTGCGAGTGCCCTTGCCCGCCGCCTTGGCAGCCGCCCCGCCGCCCTGGGACGCGATCGCGTCGCTCATGCCGGCCAGCACCCCCGTCACCATCGCCGTGTAGCTCTCGGCCAGCGCCTGCGCCGCCTTGATCGACGCCTGGCGCGTGCCGCGCATGGCGCCCTGCATCTGTGCGGCCACCTTCTCGACGGTGCCGGCGGCCTGGGCGCCCGACAGCGTGCCGCCGGCATGCATCTTGTCGAGCACGCTGCTCCAGGCGCCGGCGAGCGGCGCGCCGGCGCCTTCGGCCGCCTTCTTGATGGCCGCGAACATCGTGTCCTCGAGCTTGTCGAGATCGTCGAGCGCCTTTTGCAGGTGCTTGTCGCGCAGGTCGGCGCCCTGCGCCGCCAGCGTGCCGAGCGCGACGCGATTGGCCTCGACCGCCTTGAGCAGCGCGTCGTCCATGCCGGCCACCGCCTTGTCGAGCAGCGCCTCGGCGTCGATGCCGGGCAGGGTGTTCCTGGCGGCGCCCGCGCTTGCCGCCTCGGTCACCGACTTGATCGCGGCGCGGATGTTCTTGAGCGTCAGCTCGCGCCCCTGCAGTGCGGCGAGCGTCGCCTGGGTCACTGCCTTCTCGAGCTGCGCGCCCTGGCGCGCACTGGCGGTGCTGAACATCTCGATCAGCTTGTCGGCGTCGAACATCGGCTGGGCCATGATCCGTTCTCCTCGGTTGGGGTGCCGATGCTCGCACCGACTCGGGCGTCCCGCAAGGCGCCGCATCGCGGCTTGCGGCGCAGCGCCGGTCGCGCCGGCAAAATGAGCGACCGTGACGCCTGAGCACCGCCGCAGCGAGCGCCACGACCTCTTTGCCGAGCGACACCGAGAATGAGCCTGTCCCCCGAGACCGTCACGCTGCAGGGCTGCCTGCTCACGCCGCAGGGCTGGCTGCGCGGCGCGCTGCGCCTGCATGCCGGCCGCATCGACGTGATCGACGGAGAGCCGATCGAAGAGGCCGCGGCGCGCGCACTGGCTGCCGCCCAGCCGCAGCAATGGCCGCTGGTGCTGCCCGGCTTCGTCGACGCCCATGTGCACGGCGGCGGCGGCCACGACGTGATGGAAGGCGGCGACGCCGGCCGCCACGTGGCGCACCTCCACGCGCGCCACGGCACCACGACGCTGCTGGCGACGACGATGACGGCGCCGCTGTCCGAGATCGAGGCCGCGCTGGTCGCGCTCGCGCCGCTGTGCCGCGAGCGTGCACGCGGCGGCGCCGACATCGCCGGCGTGCATCTGGAGGGTCCCTACATCAGCCCCGAACGGCTGGGCGCGCAGCCCGCGGCAACGAGCCACGCCACGCTCGAAGGCATCCAGGCGCTGCGCGCGCTGGCGCCGCTGCGCCTGGTGACGCTGGCGCCCGAGCTGCCCGGCCACCTCGAGCTGATCGCACCGCTGCGCGCCTCGGGCCTGCTCGTGCAGATCGGCCACAGCAACGGCCGCTACGAGGACGGCGTGGCCGCGCTGGCGCAGGGCGCGAGCGGCTTCACGCACCTGTTCAACGCGATGACCGGCCTGCACCACCGCGAGCCCGGCATGGCCGGCGCGGCGCTCGCCCATGCCACGCACGCCGAGATCATCCCCGACCTGCTGCACGTGCATCCCGGCGCCATCCGCGCGGCGCTGCGCGCCATCCCGTGCCTGTACTGCGTGAGCGACGCCACCGCCGGCACCGACATGCCCGACGGCGCCTACCGCCTGGGTTCGATGCCGGTCATCAAGTGCCAGGGCGGCGTGCGGCTGGCCGACGGTCGACTGGCCGGCAGCGCGCTGACGATGGACCAGGCGCTTGGCAATCTGGTGAGCCTGGGCCTCACGCTGGCCGAGGCCTCGCGCCGCGTGGCCACCATCGCCGCCGACTACCTGGGTCTGGCCGACCGCGGCTGCCTCGAACGCGGTCGGCGCGCCGATCTGGCGCTGCTCGACGGCGTGCTGCAGTTGCGCGGCGTGTTCGTCGAAGGCGAGCGGATCGACCTCGCCGCCGGGTGAGCCGAGGCGCGGTCCGCGCTGCAGGCCGTCGCACATTCGGGCAAAGGCATGCGCGGTCGGCGCCGCGCCGAAGGTCACTCGGTACGCGGCAGCGGCTTGAACATACTGATGTTCGTCGGCGCATAGCCGAGCTTGGCGTACAGCGTCTGCGCTGCGACGTTGTGGCCGAACACATGCAGGGCGATGCCCGACAGGCCCAGCTCGCGCACCTTGCGCTCCAGCGCGATGAAGGCGCCGGCCGCATGCCCCCTTCGGCGATGTCCTGGCTCGATGCCGACGTCGTAGACGTAGGCGATGCGCTGGCCGCCCCTGACCTGTTCCGCGATCCAGAGCATGCCCACGGCCGCCGACCGGTCATCGACGATCGTGAAGAGGTGATGGTCCGGGGTGCGAAGGCCCAGAGGCAGCAACTCGTCGAGCGACTTCTTCGACAGCGCCAGTGATTCTTCCTCGGTCCACTGGCCCGAGGCCACCTTCTCGGCCGCGTAGTTCGCAACGGCCTGCGCCGCGTAGGCGGCGTATTCGGAATCGGTCATGGGGACGAGTGTGGCCATCGGGTGCTTTCATGTGCCCAGCGTCGCGTCTCGGCGGCAGACCGCGTGCGGCGACCGCGTGCGGCGACCGCGCTGTAAGTGGTTTGTGAGAGCGATACGGTTCAATGCGGCGATCACCAAGTTCTTGGGAGAGCAGTCGATGCGCCGTGCCTTGGTCTGGCTTACCTTCGCAGCCGCGCTCGCGGCCGCGAAGCCCGCGCTTGCCGATCCGTCGGCCGACGGCAAAGTCCTGTTCGAGCAGAAGTGCGCCGCCTGCCACACCGTGGGTGCGGGTGACCGCGTCGGCCCCGACCTCGCCGGCGTCACCGAGCGCAGGACGCAGGACTGGTTCGTGCGCTTCGTCAGCGCGCCCGAGAAGATGATCGCGGCGAAAGACGAGGTCGCGGTGCGGCTGTACGAAAAGTACAACCGCATCGTGATGCCGACGCTGAACCTCCAGAGCGTCGAGGCGCAGGCGCTGTTCGCCTTCCTGCGCGACGCTGGCGCAGCAGCGCAGAGCCGAGCGCAGCCCGCGCCGGCCGCCCCGCCCCAGCCGCAGGAGCTCGGTACGGCGCAGTCGAAGGTGTTGACCACCTTCCTGTCGATCAGCGCGGTCATCGTGCTGGTGTTCGCGTGGATCGGCCTGAGCACGAGGAATCCGACCGAGGTCGACGTGAAGCGGGCGTATTCGCTGCGCACCGCGCTGTTCGTCGCAGCGACGATGGCAGTGGTCGCGATCCTCGCGGTGACGCTGCCCGGCGTGCCCTACGCCGCGGCCGGAACCCGGGCCGAGCGCATCGTCTACGTCGCCGCGCGCCAGTTCGAGTTCGTGTTCTCCGACGAGCCGGTCACCAGCGTTGCCGATCTGGGCCGCGTCGCCACCCGCAGGCAGCTCGATCTTCCTGCAGGCACGCTGGTCGAATTCCGCGTGACGGGCCTGGACGTCACCCACGGCTTCGGCATCTACGGCCCGCGGCACGAGCTGATCGCGCAGACGCAGGCGATGCCGGGCTACGTCAACCGGCTGCTGGTGCGGCTGCCCGAATCCGGAGCCTACAAGGTGCTCTGCCTCGAATACTGCGCGGCAGGTCACCATCTGATGCAAGCCAACCTGACCGTCAAGTAAGCCACGAGGGAGCACTCCGATGCGCGCAGTCGACAAGAACATGCTGGCCTGGATGGCTATCACCTTCGTACTGTTCCCGGTCCTCATCCTGCTGGGCATCTTCATGCGCACCGTGCAGGCGGGCGGCCTCGGCACGTTGCAGTCGTGGTTCTACCCGATGATGACGCTGCACGGCGTCGGAATGGTCGGCGTCTGGTACGTCGCGTCGATGGCCTGTGCCTCGGATGCGCTCGGGCGCTGGTGCGAACCCTCGCCCGCGATCGGGCGCGTGGCTCTCGTCGGCACGTTGATCGGCGTGGTGCTGCTGCTCGTCTGCGTGTTCGGCGGCCGCTTCGCGGCCGGCTGGTACTTCCTCTATCCGTTGCCGTTCAAGGGCGAATGGCCGGCCTGGTCCGCGGTCGTGTTCCTGCTGTCGCTGACCGTGCTCGGGGCGACGTGGCTCGTCTGGACGCTCGACCTGCTGCGCGCCATCGCGGCCAGATATTCGCTCGGACAGGCGCTGGGCTGGCACTACCTCGCAGGCCGCAGCGAGCCGGTGGTGCCGCCCGCGGTCATGATCATCACCGTGTCGCTGATCGCGAGCGTCGCCGCGCTGCTGTCGGGCGTGATCGTGCTGGTGCTGTTCTTTGCCGAGCTGTTCGCCGGCGTGCACAACGACGCGCTGCTGATGAAGAACCTGACCTTCTTCTTCGGCCACACGATCGTCAACCTGGCGATGTACCTGGGCGTCGCGCTGGTCTACGACGCATTGCCCGACTATGCCGGCCGGCCGTGGAAGGCGAACCGCATCGTCGCGATCGCCTGGAACAGCGTGCTGCTGATCGTGCTGGTCGCGTACTTCCATCATCTGTACATGGACTTCGTGCAGCCCGGGCCGCTGCAGTACATCGGCCAGGTCGCCTCGTACGCGAGCGCGATCCCGTCCTCGGTGGTCACGATCTTCGGCGCGCTGCTCCTCGTCTATCGCGCGCGCATGCGCTGGAGCCTGGCCTCGGTGCTCTTCCTCCTCGGGCTCATGGGATGGGCCGTCGGCGGCATCGGCGCGGTGATCGATTCGACGATCAGCGCGAATGTCCGGCTGCACAACACGCTGTGGGTGCCGGCCCATTTCCACACCTACATGGTCGGCGGCCTCGCGCTGCTGTGCATCGGCTACTTCTACCACCGCTGCCAGCAGGCCGTCGAACTGCCCGAGCGTGCAGGCAGGCAGATCTTCGCGACGGTGGCGATGCTGGCGGGGGCTTATGGCTTCTTCCTGATGTTCTACCTCTCGGGCGCCTACTCGGTGCCTCGCCGCTATGCCTTCTACCCCACCGACCTCGGTCTCGGGGCCACTTTCGCCGCAGCCGCGGCGGGGTTCGCGGCGCTGTTCCTGGTCGGCTTCCTGGCCTATCTGGTGGAAATGGCCGGGCGCTGGTTCGGCGCATTCGCCAAGGCCGCCTGACTACATGCGTGTCGGCCTCGCGATCCTGCTGCTGCTGCTGGCAGGCGCCGCACGCTGCTCGACACCTGACGCGGACGCGAGCGCGCAGCGTCGGGAAAGCCAGCTGCTCGGCCGCGGCGTTCCGGACATCGCCCTGGCGCTTGCCGACGGCAGCCGCACGCGGCTCTCGACCCTGGCGGGCGGCAAGCCGCTGCTGGTGGCGTTCTTCTATCGGCGTTGCACCGGCATCTGCACACCCTTTCTGCAGTGGCTGCGCGACGCGGCGAGCGAGGTCGGAGGGCTGGGCGCCGATTACCGTGTGCTCGCGCTCAGTTTCGACCAGGCCGACGCGGCGGCGGACCTCCGCGCGCAAGCCCAGGCGATGGGACTGATCGCGGATCCGAACTGGACGTTCGCGACGACGAGCCGCGAAGACCTGGCCCGAGTGACCGGTGCGCTCGACTTCTGGTACCGCTACGACGAAGCGAGCGGGCAGTACGATCACACGGCGCTGCTCGTCGCGCTCGGCGACCGCCGCGTCCTGGGAGCGGTCACCGGCACTCCCGACAGCGCGCGGCGTCTGCGCGAACTGCTTTGGACGCTGCGCGGCAAGTTCATCGCGTCGTACCGCCTCGAGGGCGCAGCGCCGCTCGCCTGCCTCGTGTTCGACCCGAAGACCGGCGCGATGCGGCTGGACTGGGGCAGTCTGCTTCTGGCCGCGCCGGGCGCTGGTGCACTCACCTGCGCGCTCGGCGTGTTCGGTGGCGTACGCCGACGGCGGCTCGCTGGCCGCAGCACAAGCGCCTGAAGGCCGGCGCAGCGTCGTTCAGGCAAGCAGTTTCTCCAGCGCCTTCGCCCGCGGCGGCAGATCCATGTCCAGGTGGCGATGCAGCGCAGCGCGGCAGCATTCGTACTGCTGGCGCGCTTCGACCGTCCGGCCGCCACGCGCCAACTGCACGATCAGCGACTCGTGCAGATCAAACACGGCAGGCTCCAGATCCAGCGTCGCCCGCAGCAACCGGATCGCTTCGTCGACCTCGCCGCGCCGGATCAGGATATCGGTCAACTCGCGCACCGCCTCCAGGTACGAATGCCTGAGCCGCACGCGATGGGCCTCGAGCGCGGACGCTTCGACATCGTCGGCGAACAGGTCGCCGCGGTACAGCGTCACCGCCTCGCGGTACAGGGCGAGGGCACGCTGCTCGGCGCCGGCCCGCCGCAGTGCGCGCGCGCCCGACAGGCGATCGAGGAAGACAAACAGATCGACCGCGTGCGGCGCCTCGGTGTTGAAGAAGTAGTGGTTGTCACGGCAGACGATGTAGTCTGACGCTCGCGCGCTGCGCCCGGTCTCGAGCGTCGAGCGCAGCGCGTTGAGCGCGCCATGCAGGCGATTCGCGCCCCGGCCCGGTGGGGCATCGGGCCAGAGCTGCTCGACCAGCTTGTCGCGATGCATCGGCGCGCCCTTGGCAAGCAGCAGCATCCGCAGCAGCGCGACGGCCTTGCGTCTCGGGAACGCGTCGGCAGGAATCACCCGGCCGTCGCAGACGATCTCGAGCGGGCCGAAGCAGCGGACGACGAGGCGCGGCGGGCGCAGACGTCTGCCCGATCGAACCGACGGCCGGTCGTTCTGCAGCGCCAGCACCACCAGCGGCTTGATCTGATCCAGGATCCGCATGCCCCACTGCATGGGCACGGCGGCGTCGCGCCAGCCCAGTCCGAGGTAGCCGAGTGCACGCCCGCCGGCCTGCAGCGGAACCCCGAGAAACGAACGAAGGCCGCGCCGCTTCGGTTCGTTGCGCAGGAAGAGCGACTCGCTCTGCAGCCGGTTCGTGAACAGCGGCTGCTGGTGCAGAGTGACGCTGCCGGGGTAACCCGAGCCGAGCGGCATGCGAGTCCTCTCGAGGAGCGCATCGCGATCCTCCCCCCTGCAATCGAAGAGGACAACCTCCCGGCGCGTCGGCTCCAGCAGGAAGATCTCGCAGTCGTCCGCCGCGCAGGCGCGACGCACGCCGTCCAGCGTCTCGGCGGCCGACTCGAGTCGTTCGGCAAGCGCGCCGCGAATCATCAGGCCTTCCTGCCGCGAACTCGCCGCCGGGCCAGGCACGATGTGCGAGAAGGGCAGCCACAGGATGGCTTCACCCGCCGCACCCGACAGCGGAAAGACGGCGCATGGCGCGGCATGCGCGCTCGCCGCGGGATCTGCCGCGCCGGGGACGACGGCCCGGACCGACGCGAACGTGGCGCACTCCCGGCAGCGCGCAGGAGGCGTGCGCACGCCCTCGTTCAGGACCTCCCAGCAATATCGGCCGATCGCCGCGCCCGGCGGACGCCGCAGGGCCCGGGCCGTCACCTCCGGCCAGCCGAGTACCCTGAGGCGATCGTCGACCCAGAAGAAAGGGCGAAACAACTCGCTGCCCGATATATGCGATGGCTGCATCCCGAATCCTCGAGCTCAGGGCCGGTGCCGGCGCGACGAGACTACCACCCGCCGCACGCAGTGCCTGGCCGCGCAACGGGCCGTCGCTTGCCCGTCGCATCGCGGACCGGAGAGCCGGCTCCACTCGTTTGGTTGATGTCCCAGGAAGTGGTGTAAGTCCTTCGCGCGCGGCAAGCCGCGGAGGGTGCCGGCCTGTAGGGCCAAACCCGTAGCGGCTTGCCGCGCGCGGCGGCGGCTGGTCCCGGCAACGGGGTGGCCATCGTGGCCCCGGATATGGTTGAGGTGCGACCCAGCAACCTGTCCAAAGGAGACTCCACGATGACCACCGCCACTATGGCATTGACCGAACTCGCCGAGAAGGGAGCCGACATCGACGTGCTGCGCCAGATGGTGCAGTTCATGGCCCAGCGCCTGATGGAGCTCGATGTCGAAGGGCGCTGCGGCGCCGGCTACGACGAGAAGAATCCTGAGCGGCTCAATAGCCGCAACGGCTACCGCGAGCGCACCTGGGACACACGCGCCGGTAGCGTTGAGCTGAAGATTCCAAAGCTGCGCCAGGGCAGCTACTTCCCCGAGTTCCTGGAACCCCGGCGCACCGCCGAGAAGGCGCTCACCGCCGTCATCCAGGAAGCCTACGTCCAGGGCATCTCCACCCGCTCGGTGGACGAGCTGGTCAAGGCCCTGGGCATGAGCGGCGTGTCCAAGAGCCAAGTCAGCCGGCTGTGCGCCGAGCTCGACGAGCGCGTGGGTGCCTTCCTGAACCGCCCCATCGAGGGCGACTGGCCCTACCTGTGGATCGACGCCACGTACGTCAAGACGCGCGAGGCCGGACGAATCGTGAGCGTGGCGGTGATAGTGGCGGTGGGCGTGAACACCGAGGGCCAGCGCGAGGTGCTGGGCCTGAAGGTCGGCGCATCCGAAGCCGAGCCGTTCTGGACCGAATTCCTGCGCAGCCTGAACCGGCGTGGCCTGCGCGGCGTGAAGCTGGTGATCAGCGACAGCCACGAGGGCATCAAGGCCGCCGCAGCCAAGGTCCTGAAGGCCACCTGGCAGCGCTGCCGGGTGCACTTCATGCGCAACGCCTTGGCGCACGCCGGCAAGACCCAGCGGCGCATGGTCAGCGCGGCCATCGGGACCGTCTTCGTTCAAGACTCCGCGGATGCGGCGCGCGCACAGTGGCGCAGCGTGGCCGATCAGCTTCGGGCCAAGTTCCCCAAGCTCGGCGCCTTGATGGACGAGGCCGAGAACGACGTGCTGGCGTTCATGACCTTCCCGCGGGCGCACTGGACGCAGATCTACAGCACCAACCCGCTCGAACGATTGAATGCCGAGATCAAGCGGCGCACCAACGTCGTGGGCATCTTCCCCAACGACGCGTCGATCACTCGCCTCGTGGGCGCCATGATGCTCGAGCAAAACGACGAGTGGTCGCTCAACCGCCGCTACATGCAGCTTGAGGGCCTGCAAACGCTCAGCGATACTGTGCCCACTCGGCTGTCCGCTGTGGCTCGCTGAGTACCGCGTGTCTCAGCCTGTCCGGGCTGTGGACTTACACCACGCGATGGGACACGACCCTCTCGCCTGAAGAGTCGCTCGCTGTTCAGCGCCAACTGGCCCAGTTCATGCGCCCGGCCGTCAAGCGGCCTTCGGCGCGGTTGGAGCGAGCGTGATGCCCATGCCTGAAGCGCTACGTGAATGGCGCTCGTGCGGGGCGCCGCGGCGCTCACCGCGGGCAAGCCCCTTTGTGAACTAGAGCGGCCCGCCCTCGGCCTGTGCGCAAACTTCCGCCAAGACCTGGCGCGTCCCCTGCTCGGTCTCCAGTAGCTCGGTAGGTGTGAGACCCCCAAGCGCAAAGTTCGGGGTTCGCATGTAGGTTGCCGCCACGGCCGAGCCCAAGCGTGCCTCCACTTCCCGCAGCACGAAAGCAAGGCGATCCGGCAGCGTTGGGGGAATGGCATCCACTGGGTTGGAGGGCATGTCCGCACTATGCGTCACCCAGGCGGGCTGTGCAACCAACGGCCTCCCCGATTGCTTGCGTTGCTCCGACGCACGGCGCGCCTGCCAAGGTGCTCGCCAATGAAGAGGATGTGCTTTACAGAGCTGCAAAGGCTTGTCGAATCGATGGCGCCGAATTCGTCCTTGAGCCTCGACAAGACTTCGCGGATCGGACATGCACCCTCGCTCGCCAATCTCA
>JAGWTJ010000089.1 GCA_028869005.1 Burkholderiales bacterium
CTGCTCACGCTGACCGGCGGCGCCATCGGCCAGGGCCTGCCCAATGCCGTCGGCGCGGCCATCGCCTGCCCGGATCGGCCGGTGCTGGCGCTGGTCGGCGACGGCACCGCCATGTACACCGTGCAGGCGCTGTGGACGATGGCGCGCGAACGGCTGCACGTGATCAGCATCGTCTTCAACAATGCCAGCTACTCGGTGCTCAACGTCGAGCTGGAGCGCGTGGGCGCGCAGCAGGGCGGCGCCAAGGCGCGCGCGCAGTTCGACCTGGGCGGACCGCGCCTGAACTTCGCCCAGCTCGCCCAGGGCATGGGTGTGCCTGCGGTGCGCGCTGGCACGGCGGAGGACTTCACCCGGGCGCTGGAGCACGCGCTGGCCACGCCCGGCCCGCACCTGATCGAGGCCCTGGTGCCCGAGTCGCTCAGCGGCGCCAAGCGCCGCATGCTGCCCTGGCTGCTGCGCTCGCTGCCCGATCTGCCGCGGCCGCTGGCGCAGGCGCTCAGGCGCAGGATCGCGCCGTAGCGCGTACCGGCGTACCGGCGTATCGCGGCGGGCGGCCGGGGCGCACGCTTCGCCCGACGCGCCCGGCACCAGGCTCCTACCGCGTCGGACAAGACCTCACTTGTGCGGCGCCGCGCGAGCCGTTACGCTGGCCCGGCCGCTTCACTTCACCCACCCCCCTTGCACGAGCCGCTGCGATCCCCTGGCCGCGGCCGAGGAGATCGCCCCATGCCAAGCCCAGCCGCACCCGGCGTCGCAGCCATCCGTACCCTGGCCCTGGTGGGCCCTGCGTCGTCGGGCAAGACCAGCCTCGCCGAGGCCATGCTCGTCAAGGCCGGCGCCATCGGCGCTGCCGGCAGTCTGGAGCGCGGCACCACGGTGAGCGACTACGACCCACTCGAGCGGCGCATGCAGCATTCGCTGTCCAGCGCCGTGCTGCACCTCACGCACGCCGGCACGCGCGTCCACCTCATCGACACCCCCGGCGCGAGCGACTTCCTCGGCCACAGCCTGCCGGCGCTGGAAGCGGTGGAGACGGCCGCCATCGTCATCAACGCCAGTGTCGGCATCGAGCCGATGGCCGAGCGCATGATGGATTACGCGGCGTCGCGCCAGCTCGACCGCCTCGTCATCGTCAACAAGATCGACGCCGCCGATCTGGACCTGCAGTCGCTGCTGACGAGCATCCAGGAGCGCTTCGGCAAGCAATGCCTGCCGCTCAACCTGCCCGCCGCCGGCGGCACCCAGGTCGTCGACTGCTTCTACAACCGCGAGGGCACGAGCGACTTCGGCAGCGTCGACGCCGCGCACCGCGCGCTCGTCGAGCAGGTGGTGGAGGTGGACGCCGAGTTCGTCGACCGCTATCTCAACGACGGCGACGTCGATGCCTCCGAGCTGCACGCGCCGCTCGAGCAGGCACTGCGCGAAGGTCATCTGATCCCGGTGTGCTTCGTCAGCAGCCGCAGCGGCGCCGGCGTGGCCGAACTGCTCGACATCATCGTCAAGCTGCTGCCCAACCCGAGCGAGGGCAATTCGCCCGACTTCCTGAACGGCGAGGGCGAGGCGGCGCAACTGATGCACGCCGAGCCCGATCCGGCCAAGCACGTGCTGGCACATGTCTTCAAGGTCACGGTCGATCCCTTCGTCGGCCGCATGGGCATCTTCCGCGTGCACCAGGGCACGCTGACCAAGGACTCGCAGCTGTACATCGGCGACGGCCGCAAGCCGTTCAAGGTCGGGCACCTGTTCATGCTGCAGGGCAAGGAGCACGTCGAGGTGCGCGAGGCGCTGCCGGGCGACATCTGCGCGGTGGCCAAGGTCGACGACATCCGCTTCGACGCCGTGCTGCACGACGCCGCCGAGGACAGCCACATCCACTTGAAGCCGCTCGAGTTCCCGCGCCCCGTGCACGGCATCGCGGTCCAGGCCAAGAAGCGCGGCGACGAGCAGAAGCTCTGGGAGATTCTCGGCAAGCTCATCGACGAGGACCCCTGCCTGAAGATCGAGCACGTGGCGCAGACCAACGAGACCGTCGTCTACGGCCTGGGCGAGCTGCACCTGCGCATCCTGCAGGAGCGCATGAAGGAGACCTACAAGTTCGAGGTCGACACGCGCCCGCCGCGCATCGCCTATCGCGAGACCATCACCGCCAAGGCCGAGGGCCACCACCGCCACAAGAAACAGAGCGGCGGCGCGGGCCAGTTCGGCGAGGTCTTCCTGCGCGTCGAGCCGCTGGCGCGCGGCGCGGGGTTCGAGTTCGCCGACGAGAGCAAGGGCGGCGTCATCCCCAACCAGTTCATCCCCGCGGTGGAAAAGGGCGTGCGCGAAGTGCTGACGACCGGCGCCATCGCCGGCTATCCGGTGGTCGACGTCAAGGTCGTGGTCTACGACGGCAAGAGCCACAGCGTGGACAGCAAGGAGATCGCCTTCGCCACCGCCGGCAAGAGGGCGTTCATGGCCGCCATCCGCGAGGCGCGGCCGATCGTGCTGGAACCGATCGTCAAGGTGCAGATCACGGCGCCCGACTCGGCGATGGGCGACATCACCGGCGACCTCTCGGGCAAGCGCGGCCTGGTCAGCGGCACCGGCAACGGCGCCGCCGGCGCGGTGGTGATCCGCGGCCAGGCGCCGCTGTCCGAGTTGGCCGGCTACCAGAACCGCCTGAACGCGATGACCGCCGGCCAGGGCAGCTACGTGATCGAGTTCTCGCACTACGAGGCGGTGCCGCCCAACGTGCAGCAGCAACTCGTCGGCCAGTACCAGGTGAAGGACGAGGAGTAGCGCAGTAGCGCGCGGCGCCGGCTCAGGTCATCGCCAGCGGCTGCTTGCGCTCGGGGCGCGGGAAGGCCCGGTCGAGCGCCGCACGATCGTCGGCATCGAGCGCACCGCCGAGCGC
This sequence comes from Burkholderiales bacterium, assembly GCA_028869005.1. Classification (GTDB taxonomy): domain Bacteria; phylum Pseudomonadota; class Gammaproteobacteria; order Burkholderiales; family Burkholderiaceae_C; genus Rubrivivax. The sequence goes on from JAGWTJ010000089.1 coordinate 2,894, forward strand.
CAGCGCCTGCCAGTTCTCGCGCAGATGCGTCTCGCGCGCTGCCTTCGGGATCGCCATCACGCCGCCCTCGGCGAGCAGCGCAGCGAGCGCCACCTGCACCGGCGTCGCGCCGTGGCGCGCCGCGACGTTGCGCAGCGCCGGCGGCGCCTTCGCCCCCGCGAGTGCGCCCTGGCCGATCGGGCAGTAGGCCATCAGCGGCAGGCCGCGCTCGCGCATCCAGGGCAGCAGATCGAACTCGACGCCGCGCGTGGCGAGCGAGTAGTAGACCTGGTTCGTCGCGCAGCCGAGGTTGGCGTCGGCGGCGCCGCGCAGCGCGAACAGCTCTTCCATGTCGTCGACATCGAAGTTGCTCACGCCCCAGCGACGGATCCAGCCGCGGCGCTGCAACTCCGCAAGGCCGGCCACCGTCTCGGCCAGCGGCACGCTGCCGCGCCAGTGCAGCAGATAGAGGTCGATGGTGTCCAGCCGCAGCCGCCGCCGGCTGCGCTCGCAGGCGGCGAGCAGGCCGGCGCGACTGGCGTGATGCGGATAGACCTTGCTGACGACGAACACGTCGTCGCGCGCCACCGTGCCGCTGGCCAGCGCGCCGGCCAGCGCCTCGCCGACCACCTCCTCGGCGCCGCCCTCGCCGTACATCTCGGCGGTGTCGATCACGCGCCAGCCGATGTCGAGCGCGGCGCGCAAGGCGGCCACCTCGGCGCCGCGCGCCGTGCGCGTCTCGCCCATGCGCCAGGTGCCCAGTCCGAGCGCCGGCCAGCGTTCGCCGCCGGGGAAGACGACCTGTGGCATCGCGTCGGGTGGCGTGCGCATCGCGCCATCGTAGCGTGCGCGCTCGCGACCGGTGCCTAGGGTCAACGCCGCTTTATCATCGAGCCCGATGCAAGCCGGCCCGCCCGATCTCGCGCAGCTGCGCCTGACCAATGCGCTGGCGCTGTTCGAGGAGTTCGTGCGCGCGACGGCGCGCCACGCCGATGCGGCGACGCTGCGCGGACTGGAGCGGCGCTTCGCGGAGCGCGTGCAGATCCAGCCCAGCTACTGGAGCCAGATCAAGAGCCGATCACGTCACATCGGCGAGCGGCTGGCGCGCCAGTTCGAGCAGCAGTGCCACAAGCCGCGCGGCTGGATGGACGCGCCGCACGACGGCGCTATCGCCGACGCGGCGCGGCGCGGCGGTGGTCCGTCGGCGCTCGCACCAGGCGCGCCCGACGGCGACGGCGTGCACGATGACGGCCCGCGCGACGACGACGAACGCTTCATCGTCGCACTCGTGCTCAGCTACTACCGGCGCCACCCCCAGCGCGCGCGCACGCGTCTGCTCGATCTGCTGGGCGAGGTGCTCACGCCACCGGCCGAGGGCGGCGCATCGCCCGGCACGCCCGCCGGGTCGCGCGCAACACCGTCGCCGGCCGGCCCCGCATCGCCGGAGGCGGACGCGCACTCGCTGTGGCGGCGCGTGCAGGCCGGCACCGCACCGCTGAAGAAAAAGCGCTGAGCAGACGCCGGTGGCGCAGCCGCAGGCGTCGCCTCGCGCCGCGGCCTCGGCCTCCCCCTAATCCGACGGGCCGTGACGGCGGCCCGGGGACTTGCGACGAGATAATCTAGCATTTATCATTTGCGCAAGCTTGAGTCATCTGTCGTCCGACGACGCGGCTCGATCCGATCCACCCACCGCCCACCTGCATGTTCCACGTTCCGTTCGCACACGGCCAGCCGGCGCGCCGCATCGCGGCGGCGGCCCACGTTGCGAGCCTGACGCGCATCGGCGACCTGCCCGGGCCCCCAGCGCACTGAGCGCCCCGCCATTGCGCAGGCGCCAGTCGCCGCCACCGGAGCCCGGGTTGCAGATGCACCCGGGCTTCGTCATTTGCGGCGCGCCGATCTTCGGCGGGCCGGCCGTACCGATCTTTCGCCCCGCCAAAGGAACCGTCATGAAGACCTTCACCGTCACCGTGCCGATGCGCAAGCCGCGCAATCCCTACGTGGCCGCCAGCCTGCGGCGCAAGTGCGGCGCCCATGGCACCAGCGGCGCGGCGCGGCGCCAGCGCGGCAAGACGCTGCTGCGTCGCGAGATCGACCGCCTCGCGGCCATCGAACCCAGCCCATGAATCCTCGCCGGCGTGCGCAGCGACGCGCGCCAGGAGCACCGCCATGTACAGCGATTACCCCTTCCTCGAAGCGGACCACCGGTCGCGCCGGCTGCGCGCCGCCGCCGCCGTCCTGCGCGCCGCCGGCGCCGCACTCGACCGTCTGGCGCGTCATCTCGTGCGCGTCGAGCGCGCACCGCTGCGCAGCGACCCGATGATCGAGTTCCACGCCGAGGCCGGCGCGCCCGAAGGCGCGCTCTACGTCGATGGCTGCCTGGTCGGCATGCTCGAGGGCGTGGACCGGTTGTGACGGGCGGGGGCCGCAGGCTGGCGCCATGGCCGGCCCTCAAGTCCGCGCCCGCCGCCACCGATAAGCGACGTACAGACCCGGTGCCCGAAGCGTCCGCATGCTCGCCGTCGACGACCCCTTCACCACCCGCGCCCCGGCGAGCGCGGCGGACTGGGCTGCACGCTTCGATCCGCTGGCGCTGCCGGTGCTCGCCGCGACCGCCAGCGAGATCGAGGAGCTGCGCCCGCTCGAGGACGAGGTCGACGCGCACACGCTGGCCGAGGTCATCGTCGGCGACCCGCTGATGACGCTCAAGCTGCTGGCCCATGTCGCCACGCTGCGCCGCGGCCGCGGCCGCGAAGGCGGCGACCCCGAAACGGTGACGGCGGCGCTGGTGATGCTCGGCATCCCGCCGTTCTTCCGCGCCTTCGCAGCGCAGCCGACGGTCGAGGCGCGCCTGGCACGGCTGCCGCAGTCGATGGCCGGCTTCGAGCGCGTGCTGCGTCGCTCGCGTCGCGCGGCGCGCTTCGCGCTCGCCTTCGCTGCGCATCGGCTCGACCCCGACGCCGCCGTCATCCACGAGGCGGCGCTGCTGCACGACTTCGCCGAGCTGCTGCTGTGGCTCGAGGCGCCGACGCTGGCGCTGCGCATCGCCGAGCGCCAGCGCGTGTCGCCGGGCCTGCGCTCGGCCGCGGTGCAAAAGGAGCTGCTGCACATCGAGCTCGGCGAACTGCAGCACCTGCTGATGACGCGCTGGCGGCTGCCTGCGCTGCTCGTGCAGATCACCGACCCGACCGAGCGCGCCGAGTCGATGCAGTTGCGCAACGTGCGCCTGGCGATCCGCCTGGCGCGCCACAGCGCCAAAGGCTGGGACGACCCGGCGTTGCCCGACGACCTGCACGACATCGGCGCGCTGCTGCAGCTGTCGCCGCCGCACGTCGACAAGCTGCTGCACGAGATCGACGCCGAGGATTGACGCGGGCGGCCGCGTCGCCGCCCGTCATCACGCGGAGATTCGCGCGCCGCCGCTAGGCACGGCGCGCCTCGATCGAGACCTCGACGCAGCGGTTCGGCAGCAGGCACTCCTGCAGCTCGGACGCTCGCGTGAAGCGTTGCGCGCAGCCGATGAGCTGCCGGGTGTCGCCGCGGTCCCGGGTGTCGATCAGCTTCGCCTCGATGCCCAGCCGCACGAGTTCGTCGCGCACGGTGGCCACACGGCGCTCCGACAGGCGAAGAAGTACGAGCACGCCCACTGGCTGGCGCGCATCGCCGGCCGCCACCTGTACGAGTTCTGCCAGACCCCGGACATGGTGCGCCGCTGCCACGAGCTCCGGAGCCGCCACCCGCAGAAGGATGACCTGCTGCTGTGGCATGTGCGCCATCGCCTCGAGGCGAAGCGTCGCGCCGAGCAGGACGACGGAATCCCCTTCTTACTTTCCACTACCAAATCCGCTTTATGGACCTGCGATGTCATGCCCGTTCCCACCACGAAATCCGAAGACCCGATGATTCTTCTTGAGCGATTGCGCCGACACCCTCCGCATCGGCGGGCGCGATCCTAAGCGGCGCGGGCGTCGCCATCGGCGCCGCCTGGAGCGGCATGCTCGGCAACTTTGCGGCCGGCGCCTTCATGCTCGTGCTCAGGCCCTTCAAGGTCGGCGACTTCGTGCAGATCGGCGGCGTCACCGGCACCGTGCGCGAACTGGGCCTGTTCGGCACCACCGTCGTCACGCCCGACAACGTGCTGACGCTGGTCGGCAACAGCAAGGTCTTCGGCGACACGGTGATGAACTACACGGCGCGGCCGGTGCGCCGCGTCGAGCGCACCGCGCAGTCGGCCGGCGGCGTCGATCCGCTGGATGCGGTCGAGCGGCTGCGCACGGCCGTGGCGCAGATCGCCAACGTCGTCGAGGATCCGGCGCCCGAGGTCTCGGTGCTCGACTTGAACCTCGTGGGGCCGGTGATCGCGGTGCGCCCGTACACGCACAACGACCACTACTGGCAGGTCTACTTCGACACCAACGCGGCGATCCTGCGCGTGGCCAGGGAAGCCGGCTGGCCGGCGCCGACACCGACGCAAAACGTGCGCACCTTTGCGGGCGGTTGAGCCGCGCGCGGCGCAGGACCAGGCGAACGCCGCTCAGCGCACCGGGACCAGCCAGCGCTCGAGCTCGTCCCACGGCGCAGCATGGTCGACCATCGCCACGTGGGCAGTGCCTGCGAGGTGGCGATTGTCGGCGCCCGTCAGCGTCGCCGTCGACGGTGGGAAGACGATGTTGTCGCAGTGGCCGTAGAAGCAGGTGAAGCGCTCCGAGCGTGCCGCTTGCTCGCGCTCGGCCAGCGTGGCCAGCCAGCGCGAGTGCCGGCGCATCTGGTGCCCGTTGCGGGTATGCGCGAAGCGGGCGAGCCAGGTCCCGTGGTGCGGTGTGGCGATGGTGATGATGCGCCGCACGCGCGCGGCATCGCGCTCGTCGGCGTACCAGCGACGCACGGCCAGTCCGCCCATGCTGTGTGCCACGATCACGGGCGCCGTGCCCGTAAGACGCTCGAGCCGGGCGACCCCTCGTTCGACGGCGGCGGCATACGCATCGATCGAGCCGAACGCGGGTTCGAGATCGAGCGCCACGCAGGGTACCCCGGCCGCACGCAGCCGTGCCAGCCAGCGGTTCCACAGACCGCGGTTGCAAAAGAACCCATGCACCAGCAGCACGCCGGTGTGCCCTTCGGCGCCCGGCACAAGGTAGTCCGGCCAGCGCCGGCTGCGAAACGGCTGACGCCAGGCGAAGACGCGCTCGGCGGCGCGCGTCTCGCCCCACCAGGCGGCGACCAGTTGCGCGACACTTGGTCGCGGTGCCGGATCGTCGCCATGCGCTGCCGCGAGCAGCATGAACTCGACAGCGAGCACCAGCGCGTGACCGAGCACAACGACGAGCGCGCCGGCCAGCGCCCAGCCCGCGTGTCCGGCGCGCCAGCAGACGAGCGCCCACAGCGCCGCCACGGCCACCAAGCCAAGCGTGATCCCCTGCTGCAGCCGCGCGATCACGATCGGGTTTGGCGCCGCGCGGGCCGCCGCCGGCGGCGTCGCGCATGCGCCGGCGTGCAGCGCTTCCAACGAGCCAGCTCGCAAATCGGTTCGCAAGTCGGTTCGCACGCCGACTCGCAGACCGCCAACGCCCCCGGGCCCACCGCGAGATTCGACCATCTTCGTCTGTGCATCGATCGCGATGCTGCATCATTGCCAGCGCGCGCCATAGAGCAGCGCCACTACCCGCGAGGCAGCGGCGGCCGCACCATGCACGCCAGCCACGAACCGCGCCATGAACGCCGAACGTCAACGCATCAGCGACCACCTCGCGCGCGTCGAAGCCGAGCGCGCCCGCCGCGCTGGCGACGCCGTTCTGGCCGAGCGCACACAGGCCATCAAGCACTGGCAGCACGCGCGCTTCGAGCGCAGCTATGCCGACATGCTGGCCTCGCCGCGCTACGCCGCCGCCTCGCGTTTCTTTCTCGAGGATCTGTACGGCCCCACCGACTTCACGCAGCGCGATCGCCAGTTCGCGCGCATCGTGCCGGCCCTGGTGCGGCTGTTTCCGCGCGAGATCGTGAAGACGGTCGCTGCGCTCGCCGAACTGCACGCCTTGTCCGAGCAGTTCGACAGCGCGATGGCCGCGGCGGTCGGCGCCGGTGTGATCGACGAGGCCGGCTATGGACGCGCCTGGCGCCGCGTGGGCGACCCGCCGGGGCGGGAGCGGCAGATCGCGCTGATGCTCGAGGTCGGCGGCGCGCTCGAACGCTACACCCGCAACCCGCTGCTGCGGCACAGTCTGCGCTTGATGCGCGGCCCGGCACATGCAGCCGGTCTCGGCGCGCTGCAGGAGTTTCTTGAGCGGGGTTTCGACACCTTCGGCGCGATGAAGGGCGCAAACGAGTTCCTCGCCTTGATTTCGGCACGCGAGCGTGAGCTGGCGGCGCGCTTGTTCGCCGCGCAAGATGACCTGCCGACGTCGTCTGCGGCGCCGACGCGCGTGGCAGCGAGTGCGATCGGCCCTGCCGCAGTGCCGTCCACGGCTGCCCCGGCCCCTGGGGCAACTCCCGTGGCTGCGAGAGCACCGCAACGCGACGATCGGCAGTTCGACCAACGCGCCGCGCCCACCACTTGAAAGCTCCCTGGCTCGCCCACTATCCGCCCGGAGTCCCGCCGCGGGCGAACGTCGACGCCTACCGCAGCCTGGTCGAACTGCTCGAGGAGGCCTTCACCCGGCACGCTGGCCGCGATGCCCTCGCGTGCATGGACACGCGACTGACCTTCGGCCAGGTCGATCGCCTGTCGGCGGCACTCGGCGCCTGGCTTCAATCGAAGGGCCTGGCGCGCGGCAGCCGCGTCGCGCTGATGATGCCCAACCTGCCCCAGTACCTGGTCGCCATCGCGGCCGTGCTGCGTGCGGGCTTCGCAGTGGTCAATGTCAATCCGCTGTACACCGCGCGTGAGCTCGAGCATCAGTTGAAGGACTCGGGTGCGACGGCCATCGTCGTGCTCGAGAACTTCGCCGGCGCGCTCGAGGAGTGCATCGACCGCACGCAAGTGCAGCATGTGCTGCTGGCCTCGATCGGCGACCTGCTCGGTGCCTGGAAGGGCCGCTGGACCACCTTCGCCGCCCGCCACCTGGGCCGCATGGTGCCCGAGTTCCGGCTGCCGCTGGACCGCGGGCGCACGGTCACGCGCTGGGGCGATGCGCTGCGCACGGGCAGCCGCCGCTCGCTCGAGCGCGTCGACGTGGCGCCCGACGACGTCGCCTTCCTGCAGTACACGGGCGGCACCACGGGCGTGTCCAAGGGCGCGACGCTGCTGCATCGCAACGTGGTCGCCAACATCATGCAGTGCGAGGCGTGGTTCGGGCCGGTGCTCGAGCGGGTCGGTGCACGGCAGCTGACCATCGTCTGCGCGCTGCCCCTGTATCACATCTTCGCCCTCACGATCTGCGCGCTGATGGGCGCGCGCTTCGGCGCGATGAACCTGCTGATCCCGAATCCGCGCGACATCGCCGGATTCATCCGCACGCTGCAGCGCTACCGCATCAACATGTTCCCCGCGGTCAATACGCTGTTCAACACGCTGGCCAACGAGCCGGCGTTCGCGCGTCTGGATTTCTCGGGCCTGGTCGTCTCGAACGGCGGCGGCATGGCGGTGCAGCAGGCGACCGCGGAGAAGTGGCTCCAGATCACAGGCTGCCCGGTGGTCGAGGGCTACGGACTGTCGGAGACGTCGCCGGTGGCGACGAGCAACCGGCTCGACCTGCCGGAATACACGGGCACCATCGGCCTGCCGATGCCGTCCACCGAGATCGCGATCCGCGACGATGGCGGGATCGATCAACCTCACGGTACGGCCGGCGAGATCTGCATCCGCGGCCCGCAGGTCATGGCCGGCTACTGGAATCGGCCCGAGGAGACGGCCGCGGTCATGACGGCGGACGGCTTCTTCAAGTCGGGCGACGTCGGCGTGATGGACGAGCGCGGCTACGTGCGCATCGTCGACCGCAAGAAGGACATGATCTTGGTGAGCGGCTTCAACGTCTATCCGAACGAGATCGAGCAGGTCGTGAGCCTGCATCCCGGGGTGCTCGAATGCGCTGCGGTGGGCGTCGCCGACGCCAGGTCGGGCGAGGCGGTCAAGCTGTTCGTCGTCAAGAATGATCCGTCGCTCTCGGAAGAGGACGTGGCCGCCCACTGCCGCGACAACTTCACCGCATACAAGCGGCCCAAGTACATCGAGTTCCGCGACGAACTCCCCAAGAGCAACGTCGGCAAGATCCTCCGGCGCGAATTGCGAGGCAGGTCATGAGCGATGCGCCGGCCGGCACCGCTGCGACGCTGGCGTCACTCGGCATCGAGTTACTGCAGCGCGGCTGGCTGTCCTCGAACTGCATACTGTTCACGGATCGATCCGGGCGGGAGCCTGCTGCCGTCGTCGACAGCGGCTACGCGCTGCACGCCGCGCAGACCGTGGCGTGGCTGGAACGCCACCTGGCCGGCCAGCCACTCGGGCGCGTGGTGAACACGCACCTGCACTCGGACCACTGCGGCGGCAACGCCGAGATCCAGCGGCGCTTCGGCAGTCAGGCCTGGGTGCCCGACGTGTCTGTCGAGATCGTGCGTCAGTGGGACGAGGAGCGGTTGACCTACCGGGCCACCGACCAGACCTGCGAGCGTTTCACCGTGACCGGCGGAGTTCGCGCCGGTGGCGAAATCTGGCTCGGTGACCGGCCGTGGCAAGCTTGGTCCACGCCGGGGCACGACCCCGATGCGCTCGTCTTCTTCGAACCGCGCAGTCGCGTGCTGATCGCCGGCGACGCGCTCTGGCGCGACCGACTGGCCATCGTCTTTCCGGAACTCGCGGGAGCGGACGGCTTCGGTTCTGTACGAGAGACTCTCGCTGCCATCGAATCCCTCGCTCCGAACTTGGTGATCCCAGGCCACGGCGCGCCATTTTCCGACGTAGCTGGGGCGTTGCAGGCTAGCCGCCAGCGTCTGGCCAGCTTCGAGCGGGCACCGGAAAAGCACTTCGGCTATGCCCTGCGCGCGCTCGTGATGTTCCACATGCTGGAGCACCGGCGCCGTCCGCGTGTGGATCTCACCGAGTGGATGGCCCAGGCGCCGGTACTGCTGCGCGGCCGGGATTCGCTCGCGCTCGATCGGAAGCGGGTCGACAGGATGATCGACGCCAGCCTCGAGCGACTGCTGGCGGAGGGGCAGCTCGCCCTCGACGGCGCCGATCTTGTCGTCGCGAGCAAATAGCAGCGCAAAAAGAAAAAGCCCGGTTCGACGAACCGGGCTTTTCAAATAACTAGCCTGACGATGTCCTACTTTCACACGGGAACCCGCACTATCATCGGCGCAGAGGCGTTTCACTGTCCTGTTCGGGATGGGAAGGAGTGGGACCACCTCGCCATGGTCGTCAGGCTTGACTTGTCGCCGCGCGGCTTCTTGCGTCCGCGCGACCAATTCACAGAATCGAATCAGCTTGATTGCTCACCTTGCGGCAACACGCTCGTACCCGTCTCGACCGGCACCGACCATCAGGCCGTCACCGTCACAGTTATAGGGTCAAGCCTCACGAGCAATTAGTACCGGTTAGCTCAACGCATTACTGCGCTTCCACACCCGGCCTATCAACGTCCTGGTCTCGAACGACTCTTCAGGGGGCTCGAGGCCCCG
>JAGWTJ010000350.1 GCA_028869005.1 Burkholderiales bacterium
GCTGCCAGTCGAGCCAGGCGGCCGGCAGCCACCACGCCAGCAAGGCGCCGGCCGCCGCCAGCAAGGCGAGTGCGGTCCAGGCGCTACCCGGGGCGCGCCAGCCGGTCAGTCGAACACCGCCTGCCACAGCGCGAGCACGGCGTCGCGCGCGCCGGCGAGCAGCGCCGGATCGAACTGGGTGGGCTGCTCGTCCAGGCGTGCGCGGTGCTGGGCGCGGCGCAGTTCCCGGTAGGCGTCGGCGGCATTCACCCCGACGCCCTCGGGCAGCAGTCCGGCGGCCTCGGCGCGCCGCAAGAGCGCGATGTTGCCCTTGTTGTCGAGCAGCGGCGGGTGCTCGCGCGCGTGCTCGAGCACCAGCGCCTGCACCGCGAACTCGACGTCCATCATGCCGCCGGCACTGTGCTTGACGTCGAAGCGGGCGCCGCCCACCGGATGCGCGGCGCGCACACGCTCGCGCATCGCACGCACCTCGGCGCGCAGTGCCGCGCCGTCGCGCGGCGCGACCAGCACGGCGCGCCGCGCGGCCTCGAAGCGCTCGCCGACCGGCGGCGGCCCGGCGACGAAACGCGCGCGCGTCAGCGCCTGGTGCTCCCAGGTCCACGCGGTGTTGCTGCCGCGGCCTTCCTGGTAGCGCTCGAAGGCGCCGATCGAGGTCACGAGCAGCCCCGAGCTGCCGTTCGGCCTGAGCGCCGTGTCGATGTCGAACAGCTCACCGGCCGCCGTGCGCAGCGTGAGCCAGGTGATGAGCTTGCGCACGAAGCCGCCGTAGACCTCCTGCGCGCGCTGCGCGTCGGCGTCGTCGCCGTCGTCGTAGAGGAAGACGACGTCGAGGTCGCTGCCGTAGCCGAGCTCCTTGCCGCCCAGCTTGCCGTAGGCGATGACGGCCAGGCCGCAGCGCTCGTCGTGGCGCCTGGCATAGCGCTGCCAGGCCCAGCGCAGCGTCACTTCGAGCATGGCATCGGCCAGCGCCGACAGATCGTCGGCGACCTCCTCGACGCTCAAGTCGCCCTCGACGTCGCGCACCAGCGTACGAAAGACCTCGGCGTGATGGGCGTGCCGCAAGGTATCGAGCAGCGACTCCTCGTCCTCCTCGCCGGCGCGCGCCCAACCCCGGCGCCGACCTTCGAGCTCGGCGACGAAGGCGGCGCGATCGAAGCGCTGGTGCTGCAGCCGCTCGTCGGCCAGTTCGTCGATCACGCCCGGGTGGCGCATCAAGTACTGCATCGGCCAGCGCGCCAGCCCGAGCAGGCCGAGCAGGCGGCGCAGCACCGTCGGCCGCTCGGTGAGCAGCGCGAGGTAGCTCTCGCGCCTGAGCAGCGGCTCGACCCAGTCGACGAAGCGCAGCGCGGCGGCCTCGGGCACCTGCCCCTCGCGCACCCGCTCGGCCGATTGCTGCACCAGGCGGCCCAGGCGCAGCCGCGCCTCGTCGCGCAGCGCGGCCACGCGCGGCTGGCGCGCAAACTCGCGCACGCGCGCCGCCAGCGCCTCGGGCAGGCCGTCGAGCAACGCAGCGTCGTCGACCGCCGGCGGTGCGTTGCCGCAGCGGCGGCACTCGCCGTTGGCGCGCGGCGGCGCGCTGCGGCCGTCGTGCAGCAGCGCGTCGAACTCGGAAGCGACCAGTTCGCGCACTTCGCAAAGGCGCTCGATCAGTCCGCAGGCGTTGGTGCGGCAGTCCCATCCCATGCTGCGTGCGATCCACGCCAGATCGGCATCGTCGGCCGGCAGCAGGTGCGTCTGCTGGTCGTCGAGGTACTGGATGCGATGCTCGAGGCGGCGCAGGAAGACGTAGCCGTCGGCCAGTGCACGCGCGGTCTCGGGCTTCATCAGGCCGCGCGCGGCGAGGCGCTCGAGCGCATGCAGCGTGCGCCGCGTGCGGATCTCCGGGAACTGGCCGCCGCGCACCACCTGCAGCAGCTGCACGATGAACTCGATCTCGCGGATGCCGCCGCGCGCGAGCTTGACGTCGTTGGCGCGCTCCGGGCGTCCGGCGGCGCGCCGCTGCGCCTCGTCGCGGATCTTGCGATGCAGCTGGCGCAGGCCCTCGAACACGCCGTAGTCGAGGTAGCGGCGATAGACGAAGGGCGTGACCAGCGCGCGCAGCTCGCGCACGCTGGCGCCTTCGAGCGCGGCACGCGGCGCGACGACGCGGCTCTTGAGCCAGGCGAAGCGCTCCCACTCGCGGCCCTGCACGAGGAAGTACTCCTCGAGCATCGCCAGGCTGACCACCGGCGGCCCGGAGTTGCCGTTCGGGCGCAGCGCAAGGTCGACGCGGAACACGAGGCCATGCTCGGTGACCTCGCCGATGAGGGCATAGAGCCGGCGCGCGACGAAGGCAAAGTACTCGTGGAACGACACCGCTGCGCCGGCCGCGCCACCCTGCGTGCGGCCGTCGTCGTCGTAGACGTAGACGATGTCGATGTCGGACGAGACGTTGAGCTCGCGCGCACCCAGCTTGCCCATGCCGACGAT
>JAGWTJ010000351.1 GCA_028869005.1 Burkholderiales bacterium
GTGAGCCTGTTCCAGCACCTGCACGAAGGCCTGCTCGTCACCGACGCCGAGCTGCACGCGCTCGACGTCAACCCGGCGTACTGCGACATTCTCGGCGTGCCGCGCGACGAAGTCCTCGGCAGCGTGCCCTCGCTGCTGCGACCGGCCCCCGCCGATCCGGTAGCGCGCCAGCAGCGCGCCGCGATGTGGGCGGCGCTGCGCGAGCAGGGCAGCTGGCGCGGCGAATTGCTCGAGCAACGGCGCAACGGCCTGGCCTGCACGCTGCAGACCACCATCTCGGCGGTGCTCGGCGCGCAGGGCGAGCTGCGCTACCACGTCGTCGTCATCTCCGACATCACCGAGCAGCGCGCGCAGCGCGAGCGGCTCGAGCGCCACGCGCATTTCGACGAGCTGACCCGACTGCCCAACCGCACGCGCCTGGCGCAACTGCTCGTCGAGTCGATGAAGGCCGCCGACGTCGACGGTCACCTGCTGGTGGTCTGCTACCTCGACCTCGACCGCTTCAAGCCGGTGAACGACCGCTTCGGCCACGCTGCCGGCGACCGCCTGCTCGCCGAACTGGCCGGCCGGCTGCGCAGTGCGCTGCGCAGCCGCGAGAACTGGACCGATTGCGCGGCGCGCCTGGGCGGCGACGAGTTCGTGCTGCTGCTGCGCGTGGACACGATCGAGGAGGCCCGGCTCGCCGTCGAGCGCGTGCTGCGCGTCGTCGCCCAGCCCTACCCGATCGAGCCGGACCAGGATCCGGTGCACGTGACGGCGAGCATGGGCGCCACGATCTACCCGCTCGACCGCAGCGATGCCGACGCGCTGCTGCGTCACGCCGACCACGCGATGTACGGCGCCAAGCAGTCCGGACGCAACGGCTATCTGTTCTTCGATCCGGAGCGCCGCCGCCGCACCGAGGAGCGCGTGATGGCCATCGGTCGCGTGCAGGAAGCGCTCGACCAGCAGGAGTTCGTGCTCTTCTATCAGCCCAAGGTCGACATGCGCAGCGGTCGCGTGCTCGGCTTCGAGGCCTTGCTGCGCTGGGACCATCCGCAGCAGGGCGTGATCCCGCCGCTGCAGTTCCTGCCGCTGATCGAGAACACGGGTCTGTCGTCGCGCATCGGCGACTGGGTCATCGCGCAGGCGCTCGAACATCTGACGCAATGGCATCGCGCCGGCATGCAGATCTCGGTGAGCGTCAACGTCTCGGCGCGCCACCTGCAGGAGCCGGACTTCGCGCAGCGCCTCACCGAACTGCTGGCCCGCCACGCCGAGCCGCTGGCGTCCTGGCTCGAGCTCGAGATGCTCGAGACCGCCGCGCACGCCGACATCGACGCCACCTCGGCGCTGCTGGCGCGCTGCCGCGCGCTCGGCGTGCGCTTCGCGCTCGACGACTTCGGCACCGGCTACTCGACCCTCACCTACCTGAAGCGGCTGCCGGTGGACACGTTGAAGATCGACCGCAGCTTCGTGCACCACATGCTCGACGACGCGCAGGACCGCGCCATCGTCGAGGGCGTGATCGGGCTGGCGCGCACCTTCGGCTGCGCCGTCGTCGCCGAGGGCGTGGAGTCGCCGGCGCAGGCGCGCACGCTGCTCGAACTGGGCTGCGACATCGGCCAGGGCACCGGCATCGCCGCGCCGATGCGCGCCGACCAGGTCGCCGGCTGGGCGCACGAATATCGCGGCATGTTCGCGCTCGCCCCCACGCCGGCACCGGCGGCGCGCGCCGGCGCCGGTCCTACACTGGGCCCATGATCCCCGCCGGCTTCATCCAGGACCTGCTTGCACGCACCGATATCGCCGAGGTCATCGGCACGCATGTCGAACTCAAGCGCAGCGGCGCGAACCTGACGGGCCTGTGCCCGTTCCACGCCGAGAAGAGCCCGAGCTTCTCGGTCAGTCCGGGCAAGAACCTCTACCACTGCTTCGGCTGCGGCGCCGGCGGCGACGCCATCCGCTTCCTCACCGATCACCTCGGACTGAGCTTCGTCGATGCGGTGCGCGAGCTGGCGCAGCGCACCGGCATGCAGGTGCCCGAGGAGGACGTGAGCCCCGAGGAGAGCGAACGCCGCCAGACGCTGCGGGCGCGCCGCCAGTCGCTCGGCGAGATGCTCGAGCGCGCGGCCGATTTCTACCGCGCGCAACTCAAGAGCGACGCGCGTGCGGTGGCCTATCTCAAAGGTCGCGGACTGAGCGGCGCCATTGCCGCGCGCTTCGGCTTGGGCTATGCGCCGCCCGGCTGGCGCACCCTGGCCGGCGTGTTTGCCGAATACGACGACCCGCGTCTGGAGGAGGCCGGGCTGGTGCGGCGGCGCGAATCCGACGACGGCGACGGCGACTCGGGCAGCGGGCGTGGCCGCTACGACTGGTTCCGCGACCGCATCATGTTCCCGATCCGCGCCGTGGGCGGCGAGATCATCGGTTTCGGCGGCCGCGTGCTCGACGACAGCAAGCCCAAGTACATGAACTCGCC
>JAGWTJ010000352.1 GCA_028869005.1 Burkholderiales bacterium
TGCGGCATGGCGTGCGTGCCAGGCGGCGCGTGCCTGCGGCGTGTCCAGCCCGGCGTGGGCCACGGCGCGGTCGCGGGCCAGCGCACGCAGCGCGAGGCGCGGCTCCGCGCCCGTGGGCACGTCGCGCAGGCACAGCGCGAGCGCGCGCTTGCCCTTGTCGAGATAGCGGTAGTAGGTGCTCGCGCCGACCGACCACAGCCCGCACAGCTGGCTGGCGGCGGCCTCGTCGGCATGGCCGCGGTAGCGGTCGCGGAAGGCCGGCACGGCCATGAAGCCGTACTGGCAGGCCAGCGCCAGCACCGGCCGCCAGCTGGTGCGATCCAGCCAGGCATCACGCGGGATCGGCTCGGCCAGCTCCTCCCGATCGGGGCGCTGCCGTCCGATCGCCCAGTGCAGCAGCAGCTCGACCGCCGCCGCCGGGTGGGCGGCGTCCAGCGTCTCGCCGGCCGCGCCGTGCAGCGGCCGCAGCCAGTGGCGCATCAGCCAGCGGGTGATGCGGCGGTGCCGGCGCAGCCATTCCTCCAGCCGGCCGGCGCGGCGCGCGGCCAGCAGGCCCTCGGCCACGGCTTCGGCCACCGGCTGCGAGGGCTGGCGCAGCGCGGCGGGGCTGAAGTTGTGAGCAACTGTTTCCATGGCGGGAAAGAATCGTCTCACGATCGTCTCGCGCCCTGCCATCCCACCGAAGGACGAGTGCCTATGAATGCGATGCCGGCAGGCGTAGCGTGCGCGGATCGATCACGTCCAGGAGGAATCGCCATGGCACTGCCCCGACTCTTGCCGGAACAGCCCGACGACACCACGCTGCGCACCGACAGCGTGCTGTTCGCGGTCTACGCGCCCTTCGGCGGCGACGAGGTGCTCTCCACCTACCCCGAAGGCAGCTCGCAGACGCTGGCCCAGCATCCGCTGGTGCAGGGGCTGATGAAGGTGGCGGCTCAGGGCATCCACGTCGCCGCGCTGATCGACCGCGTGGCCGACGACACCTGGCTGCTCGAGATCGAGGCCGGCAAGCCCGCCGAGGCGAAGGTGACTTCGCGCTGGAAGCAGGACATGGCGGCGCCGGCCAACCTCGCGGGCTTCCTGCGCCATGCGCACCAGAGCCGGCCGAGCTCGGCCATCGTGCTCGCGCTCGAAGGCCACGGCGCCGGCTACCTGCCCGAGATCGACCGGCGCCAGCTCACGCTCGCCAACCTCACCGAGAACGGCCGCTTCGAGTGGCACCTGAACGGGACCACGGGCGGCTCGCCGGTGCTGCCCGCCGGCTCGCCCCTGCTGCCGGCTGGCTCGCCGCTGCTGCCAGCGGGCTCGCCGCTGCTGCCGGGCGGCCCGATGCCGCTGTCCACCTGGGGCCTGGGCGATGCACTCAAGGCGGCGCTCGATGCCGGCGTGCCCAAGCTGGCGGTGATCCACTTCGACAACTGCTTCAACATGTCCGCCGAGGTGCTGCACACCGTGGCGCCGTATGCCGAGTACGCCACCGGCTATCCGAACTACAACTTCTTCACCGCCGGCGAAGCTTATCCGGCCGTATTCACGCAATTCGCGCAGCAGGGCACGGGCAGCGCCAAGGAGCTGGCACGCGCCTTCGCCAAGGGCAACCAGAAGATCCTCGAAGCCAAGGGCAACCACCCGACGCTGGGCTGCACCGTGCGGCTCGCGCGCATGAAGGACATCACCGAGCGGCTCGACGACCTGGCCGATGCGCTGCTGGACGCGCTGCGCTCGCCGCCGCCGCATTCGCAGGCGCGCGCCGCGGTGGTGCAGGAGATCGGCAAATCGATCGTGCAGGCCCAGCAGTTCGACACCGAGGCGGGCTACCGCCTCGAGACGCCCGATCAGCTCACCGATCTCGCCAGCTTCGCCGACGCGCTGCTGGCGCACGACTTCCGCGCCCACCCCGGCGTGCTGCGCAGCGCCAAGGCGCTCAAGGATGCGCTGGTCGGCATCAAGGTCTACGGCTCGCCCGAGGAGCAACCCTGGGTGGCCGCCGGCACGAACATCACCTGGGACTTCAGCGCCGACGCGCTGGCGATGAACATCTTCCTGCCCGACCCGCTGCTGCGCGGCCTGTGGGACTGGCGCTCGCCCTACTACCTCGACATCAACCCCGACCCCAACAAGCCGCGCGTGCAGCCGCACATCATCGACTTCGTGAAGATCACCGACTGGGTGGACTTCATCATCGAGTACCACAAGGAGAGCCAGGAACCGGTGCGCCTGCTGCCGGCGCGCATCCCGCAGTTCCCGGTGTTCAACGCCAGCTTCGACCCGAAGAAGTACCCGCCGCCGCCGCCCTGCGGGCGCGACAAGCCGCGCCGCCGCCCCGGTGCCAAGGGCGTGGCCTGAGCGGGCAGACCATCGTCTCGCGATCGTCTTCGCGCACGCCGGATTTCACGGCACGCGAGCGTCGCAATGGGAAGGGCCCTGGACTGAAATGAAGCCAGGACGACACGCAACC
>JAGWTJ010000090.1 GCA_028869005.1 Burkholderiales bacterium
CGACGTGCCGCTGCAGCATTCGCACCCCGACGTGCTGCGCCGCATGAAGCGGCCGGCCGGCGGCGAGCGCCATCTCGAGCGCATCGCGCGCTGGCGCGAGCTTTGCCCCGAGCTCGTGATCCGCTCGACCTTCATCTCCGGCTTTCCCGGCGAGAGCGAAGCCGAGTTCGACCACCTGCTGCAGTTCATGCGCGAGGCCGGCATCGACCGCGCCGGCTGTTTCGCCTATTCGCCGGTGCAGGGCGCGGCGGCCAACGAACTGCCGGGCATGCTGCCGGCCGCCGAGCGCGAGCAGCGGCGCGCGCGCTTCATGGCGGTGGCCGAAGAGGTGTCGGTGGCACGGCTGGCGCGACGCGTCGGCGCGACGATGCAGGTGCTGGTCGACGAAGCGGTGGCGCGCGGTCGAAAGGGCGGCGTCGGGCGCAGCTACGCCGACGCGCCCGGCATCGACGGCGTCGTGCACCTGCAGCCCCCGACCAAGGCGAGCAAGACGCTCGAGGCGGGAGAGTTCACCCGCGCCCGCATCGTCGCGGTGCAGGGGCACGATCTGATCGGCGTGCCGATCTGAGCCGAACGCAGCACAGGAAAGCCACGCCGTGCAAGACGACGCCGCCAAGCAACTGATCCATCACCCCTACCGCGCGCCGCCGGGCTTCGAGGCGCTGCCGGTGCCGGTGCACAAGGCGTCCACCGTCGTGTTCCCGAACATGGCGGCGGTGCGCGCACGCGACTGGAAGCACAAAGACGCCTACACCTACGGCCTGCACGGTACGCCCACCACGTTCACGCTCGAGGAGCGCATCGCCTCGCTCGAGGGCGGGCGGCACTGTCTGCTCACGCCGAGCGGCCTGGCCGCCATCGCACTCGTCAACCAGGCGCTGCTCGCGCCGGGCGACGAGGTGCTGCTGCCGAGCAACGTCTACGGCCCCAACCTCGAGTACGCGCGCATGGAGCTGGCGCGCTGGGGCGTGCGCCATCGCAGCTACGACCCGCTCGACGCCGCCGGCTTCGAGGCGATGCTGGGCGAGCACAGCCGCCTCGCGTGGCTCGAGGCGGCCGGCTCGGTGACGATGGAGTTCCCCGATCTGCCGGGACTGGTGGCCGCGGCGCGCCGCAAGGGCGTGACCACGGTGCTCGACAACACCTGGGGCGCGGGGCTCGCGTTCAAGGGTTTCGACCTCGGCATCGACATCGTCGCGCAGGCGCTCACCAAGTATCCGAGCGGCGGCGCCGACGTGCTGATGGGATCGGTCACCACGCGCGACGACGAGCTGCACCAGCGCCTGTTGGTCACGCACAAGCACCTGGGCCTGGGCGTCGGCGCCAACGACGCCGAACTGGTGCTGCGTTCGCTGCCCTCGCTGCCGCTGCGCTATCGCGCGCAGGATGCGGCGGGGCGCGCGGTGGCGATCTGGCTGCGCAAGCGGCCCGAAGTCGCGCGCGTGCTGCATCCGGCCTTCGACGATTCACCCGGCCACGCCCATTGGCGCGCGCTGTGCACCGATGCGGCCGGCCTGTTCTCGGTGCTGCTGCACGAACGCTACGACGCGCCGCAGGTCGACCGCTTCGTCGATGCGCTCGAGCTGTTCAAGATCGGCTACTCGTGGGCCGGCCCGACGAGCCTGGCGATGGCCTATCCGCTGGCCGCCATGCGGCCGGGCACGACGCTGCGCGGCCACCTCGTGCGGCTGGCGATCGGGCTCGAGGAACCGGCGGCGCTGTGCGCCGATCTCGAACGCGCGCTCGGCATCGCTTTCGGCTGAGCGGCGGCGCGTGAGCGCCGATGCCGCGCGGCGCACACGCGCCGATGCCGTTCAGCGCGGCCGCGGCGGCGACGCGACCTTGTGCCGCATCAGGCGCGCGTGCTCGCGCTGCCAGTCGCGCTTCTTCTCGGTGTCGCGCTTGTCGTGCTCGGCCTTGCCCTTGGCCAGCGCGATCTGCACCTTGACGCGTCCGCCCTTGTAGTGCAACTCGAGCGGCACCAGCGTGTAGCCACGCTGCTCGACCTTGCCGACGAGGCGGCGGATCTCGTCCTTGTGCATCAGCAGCTTGCGCGTGCGCTCGGCCTGCGGGTCGACGTGCGTGGACGCGCTGCGCAGCGCGTGGATGCGGCAGCCGACCAGGAACAGCTCGCCGTTGCGGATCAGCACGTAGCCGTCGGTGAGCTGCACCTGCCCGGCGCGGACCGCCTTGACCTCCCAGCCTTCGAGCACGATGCCGGCCTCGTAGCGCTCCTCGATGTGGTAGTCGAAGCGCGCGCGGCGGTTCTCGGCGATGAACGGTGCAGCGGAGCGAGCCGCCGGTGGGGCCATGGGCTCCTCCTAGAATCTTGCGATTCTATGAAGCAGGTGCGCCGATCGGTGTTGGTGTGGTACTCGGCGCGCGAGATGTACGCCCTGGTGTCGGACGTCGAGGCCTATCCGCGCTTCCTGCCGTGGTGCGCCAGCGCCGAGGTGCTCGAGCGGCGCGACGACGGCGTCACCGCGCGGCTCGGCCTGGCCTACAAGGGCGTGCGCCACGCCTTCACCACGCGCAACACGGTCGTCGACGGCGAGTCGGTCAGAGTGAGCCTGGTCGATGGCCCGTTCTCGCAGCTCGACGGCTTCTGGCTGTTCCGGCCGATCGGAGGCGGCGTGCAGGCTGGCCCGGTACAGGTCGCACAGACCGCGGAACCGGGGCAGGGCGCGCAGGGCGTGCAGGGGGCGCAGACGGCGGGCCAGGCCTGCCGCGTCGAGCTCGATCTGCGCTATGCCTTCGCCGGCACCGCGCTCGAAGCGCTCGTGGGGCCGGTCTTCGATCGTGTCGCCAACACCTTCGTCGACGCCTTCGTGCGCCGCGCCGAACAGGTCTACGGACCCCGCTGAGCGTCGCCTCGTCACGCCATGCAAGGCTCCGAGGTCGTGGCCGTCGAAGTGGCTTATGCCGCTGCGCCGGGGCAGGTGGATCTGGTCACGCTCGAACTGCCCGCCGGTGCCACGCTGCGCGACGCGCTGCGCGCCAGCGGCGTGCTGCAGCGGCACGCGCTGGTCGAGGAAGGGCTGCGCGTCGGTGTATGGAGTCGCGAGCAGCCGCTCGACACGCCGCTGCGCGCGGGCGACCGCGTCGAGGTCTATCGCGCCCTCGCCGTCGACCCGAAAGAGGCGCGCCGGCAGCGCCAGCGGCGTCAGGGCGAAGCGGTCGTTTCGGGGCGGCGCCGAAACGCACGCGCCGCGCCGCGGCGCTGTCCTAGGGACGCGCGCCGCAGTCGGACGTGATGACCGCGCGCGCCTGGCGCATCTCGTCGGCGCGGCCCTTGTCGTCGAGCACTTCGCGTTCGCCGCGCTCGTTGGTGCGGGCGATGCGTTGACCGCTTTCCAGCGCCGCGAGATGACCGCGCGCGCGGCGGCAGTTGTCGGCGCGCTGGGCGGCCAGTCGTTCCTCGTCGGCCCTGGCCTTGGCGCTGGCCTGCTGTTCGGAGGCGCGCCGACGGGCCTCGACCTCGGCATCGAGCGGCGTCGACGCCGCCGCCACGACGCCGGAGGCGGCGCTTGCCGGCGCGGCCGCGGCCGCGCGGCGCAGACTGCTCGCCGGCCGCCCGAGGATGTCCTTGTCTGAGATGTCCTTGGGCGGCGGCCGGTCGCTGGCCGTGATCTGGCCATTCGCGTCGCGCCATTTCCACTGCGCCTGCGCCGGCGCCGCGGCGGCGGCGAGCACGCAGATCGCGATCAGCGCCTGCACGACGTGGCGCGAAGGGAAGACGATGGCGGGCATGGCGGCAGTGTAGTGCGTGAGCGCCGCTGCTCCTGCGTGCACTGCGTCACGCCGGGCCGGCCGCTCACAACTCGATCCATATAATTCGCTTTTGCGTCCGGAGCTATCCAAGCATGCGCCTCCTCGGCAAAGCGCTGACCTTCGACGACGTGCTGCTGGTACCGGCCTATTCGCAGGTCCTGCCGCGCGACACCCGCCTCGCCACCCGTCTTTCGCGCCACATCGAACTGAACCTGCCGCTGGTCTCGGCGGCGATGGACACCGTCACCGAGGCCCGGCTGGCGATTGCGATGGCGCAGGAAGGCGGCATCGGCATCGTTCACAAGAACCTCACGCCGCGCCGGCAGGCGCAGGAAGTGGCGCGCGTCAAGCGCTACGAAAGCGGCGTGCTGCGCGACCCCATCACCATCACGCCCGAGGTGCGGGTGCACGAGGTGCGCGCGCTGTCGCGCCAGCACGGCGTGTCGGGCTTTCCGGTGCTCGAGGGGCGCAAGGTGGTGGGCATCGTCACCAACCGCGACCTGCGCTTCGAGACGCGCCTCGATGCGCCGGTGCGCGAGATCATGACGCCGCGCGAGCGCCTGGTGTGGGTGCGCGAAGGCGCCTCGCTCGAAGAGGGCAAGGCGCTGATGCACAAGCACCGGCTCGAGCGCGTGCTGGTCGTGAACGACGGGTTCGAGCTGCGCGGCCTGATGACGGTCAAGGACATCACCAAGCAGACCGAGTTCCCGAATGCCGCGCGCGACGCGCACGGCAAGCTGCGCTGCGGTGCCGCGGTCGGCGTCGGCGAGGGCACCGAGGAGCGCGTCGAACTGCTGGTCAAGGCCGGCGTCGACGCCATCGTCGTCGACACCGCGCACGGCCACAGCCACGGCGTCATCGAACGCGTGCGCTGGGTCAAGCGCAGCTACCCGCAGGTCGACGT
The DNA here is from genome assembly GCA_028869005.1 of Burkholderiales bacterium. Taxonomy (GTDB): domain Bacteria; phylum Pseudomonadota; class Gammaproteobacteria; order Burkholderiales; family Burkholderiaceae_C; genus Rubrivivax. Next base: position 4,676 of record JAGWTJ010000090.1, read on the forward strand.
GATCGGCGGCAACATCGCCACCGGCGCGGCCGCCACGGCGCTGGTGGAGGCCGGCGCCGACGCGGTCAAGGTCGGCATCGGGCCGGGCTCGATCTGCACGACGCGCATCGTCGCCGGCGTCGGCGTGCCGCAGGTCACGGCGATCGAAAACGTGGCGAACGCGCTGCGCGGCTCGGGCGTGCCGCTGGTCGCCGACGGCGGCATCCGCTACTCGGGCGACATCGCCAAGGCGATCGCCGCCGGCGCCGCCAGCGTGATGATGGGCAGCATGTTCGCCGGCACCGAGGAGGCGCCGGGCGAGGTCATCCTCTACCAGGGCCGCAGCTACAAGAGCTATCGCGGCATGGGCTCGATCGCGGCGATGAAGGCGGGCTCGGCCGACCGCTATTTCCAGGAGGGCGACGAGGCGCTCAACCCCAACGCCGACAAGCTGGTACCCGAGGGCGTGGAAGGGCGCGTGCCGTACAAGGGCTCGCTGGTGGCCATCATCCACCAGATGGCCGGCGGGCTGCGCGCGTCGATGGGCTACTGCGGCTGCGGGACCATCGACGAGATGGCCGCGCGCGCCGAGTTCGTCGAGATCAGCGCGGCCGGCATGCGCGAGAGCCACGTGCACGACGTGCAGATCACGACCGAAGCGCCCAACTACCGCGCCGAATGAATCCGAGCGAAAAAGAAACGGCGGCCACCGCGACGGCCACGCCGGGCATGCCGCCAACCGGCACGGCGACCACGACGGCCGCGCCACGGCGCGCCGCGATGCCCTTCATCCTGGTCACGGTGCTGATCGACATGGTGTCGATCGGCCTGATGGTGCCGGTGCTGCCCTACCTGGTCGGCACCTTCACCAAGTCCAACGACCAGCTCGCGCTGGCCTTCCTCGCCGTCACCGCGACCTTCGGCATCGCCAACTTCTTCGCCTCACCGGTGCTCGGTGCGCTGTCCGACCGCTTCGGCCGCCGGCCGGTGCTGCTGCTCGGTTTCGCCGGGCTGGCGCTCAGCTTCTTCGGCACCGCGCTGGCGACGGCGCTGTGGATGCTGATCGTGATCCGCATCTTCTCGGGTGCGATGCAGAGCAACATCTCGGTGGCCAACGCCTACGTCGCCGACATCTCGGCGCCCGAGGAGCGCGCGCGCCGCTTCGGCCTGATCGGCGCGATGTTCGGCGTCGGCTTCATCCTCGGGCCGGTGGTGGGCGGCGTGCTCGGCGACATCGACGTGCGTCTGCCGTTCTACGTCTCCGGGTCGCTGGCGCTGCTCAACGGCATGTACGGCTACTTCGTGCTGCCCGAGTCGCTCGCGCCCGAGCGCCGGCGCGCCATCGACTGGCGGCGCGCCAACCCGGTGGCGGCGCTGCGCGGCCTGGCCGCGCTCAAGGGCGTGGGCCCGCTGGTGCTGGTGATCGCCTTCGGGTCGTTTGCGCAGTTCATGCTGCACATGAGCTGGGTGCTGTACACGAAGTTCAAGTTCGGCTGGGGGCCGGGCGACGTCGGCTGGTCGCTGTTCGCGGTGGGCCTGGTGTCGGCGATCGGGCAGGGCCTGCTGCTCAAGCCGCTGCTCAAGCGCTTCACGCCGCGCCAGCTCGTGGTCGTCGGCCTGTGTGTCGGTGGCCTGTCGCACCTGCTGTTCGGCCTGGCAACGCGCGGCTGGATGATGTACGTGATCCTCCTGCTCGGCTTCGTCGGTGGCGCCGCGCAGGCCTCGCTGCAGAGCATCGTCTCCAACGCCGCCGATGCACACAGCCAGGGCCAGACCATGGGCTCGGTGACCTCGCTCAACAGCCTGATGGCGGTGCTGGCGCCGGTCGTTGCGCTCGAACTGCTGCGCTGGGTCGCCGACCGTCCGGCCGGCAGCTGGCTGATCGGACTCCCGTTCTATGTCAGCTCGGCGCTGCTGTTCTCGGCCGCCGTCATCGCCGTCCGCTTCTTCCGCCGGCACGCAGAGCACGCCGCAAGCACGGCGGCGGCGCAGGCACCGACGACCAGCCCATGAGCCACGACAAGATCCTCATCCTCGATTTCGGCTCCCAGCTCACGCAGCTCATCGCGCGCCGCGTGCGCGAGGCGCATGTGTACTGCGAGATCCACCCGAACGACGTCGGCGAGGATTTCGTGCGCCGGTTCGCCCCCAAGGGCGTCATCCTGTCGGGCAGCCACGCCAGCACCTACGAGGCGCAGGAGCTGCGCGCGCCGCAGGCCGTGTGGCAGCTCGGCGTGCCGGTGCTCGGCATCTGCTACGGCATGTTCACGATGGCGTTGCAGCAAGGCGGCGCGGTCGAACCGAGCCGGCAGCGCGAGTTCGGCTATGCCGAGGTGCGCGCGCACGGCCACACGCGGCTGCTCGACGGCCTGCAGGACTTCGCCACCGCCGACGGCCACGGCATGCTGAAGGTGTGGATGAGCCACGGCGACAAGGTCACCGCGCTGCCGCCCGGCTTCACGCTGATGGCCAGCACGCCGAGCTGCCCGATCGCCGGCATGGCCGACGAGTCGCGCGGCTACTACGGCGTGCAGTTCCACCCGGAGGTGACGCACACGCTGCAGGGGCGCGCGCTGTTCGAGCGCTTCGTGCTCGGCATCTGCGGCGCGCGCGGCGACTGGGTCATGCGCGACCATGTCGGCGAGGCGGTACAACGCATCCGCGCCCAGGTCGGCGGCGACGCAGTGGTTCTCGGCCTGTCGGGCGGCGTCGATTCGAGCGTGGCGGCCGCGCTCATCCATCGCGCCATCGGCGATCAGCTCACCTGCGTCTTCGTCGACCACGGCCTGCTGCGACTGAACGAAGCGCAGATGGTGCTCGACATGTTCGCCGGGCGGCTGCATGCGAAGGTGGTGCACGTCGACGCGAGCGCGCAGTTTCTCGGTCGGCTCGCGGGTGTCTCGGACCCCGAGGCCAAGCGCAAGATCATCGGCCGCGAGTTCGTCGACGTCTTCCAGCGCGAGGCCGGCAAGATCGCCAACGCGCGCTGGCTGGCGCAGGGAACGATCTACCCGGACGTGATCGAGTCGGGCGCCGCGAAGACGAAGAAGGCGACCACGATCAAGAGCCACCACAACGTCGGCGGGCTGCCCGAGACGCTCGGCCTGAAATTGCTCGAACCGCTGCGCGACCTGTTCAAGGACGAGGTGCGCGAACTCGGCGTCGCGCTCGGGCTGCCGCACGAGATGGTGTACCGGCACCCGTTCCCGGGCCCAGGTCTGGGCGTGCGCATCCTGGGCGAGGTGAAGAAGGAATACGCCGATCTGCTGCGCCGCGCCGATGCGATCTTCATCGACGAGCTGCGCATGGCCGTCGACGAGCGCTCGGGCCGCAGCTGGTACGACCTCGTCAGCCAGGCCTTCGCCGTCTTCCTGCCGGTGAAGAGCGTCGGCGTGATGGGCGACGGCCGCACCTACGAGCACGTGGTGGCGCTGCGCGCCGTGCAGACCAGCGACTTCATGACGGCCGACTGGGCCGAACTGCCGTACGAACTGCTGAAGAAGGTCTCCGGCCGCATCATCAACGAGGTGCGCGGCATCAACCGCGTCACCTACGACGTGTCGAGCAAGCCGCCGGCGACGATCGAGTGGGAGTAGGCGCGGAGTTGCGCAGTGGCTACCCCGAGGCGGGCGCGACGTTCCCGTCGCCGGGCGGCCCCTGCGGCGCCTCGGCCGGCCGGATGTTCTGCGCCATGTCGCCCTTGGGGCCTTTGACCAGGTCGTAAGTGACCTTACCGCCCTGTTTGAGCGTGCGAAAGCCCTCCATCAGCACGGAGGAGTAATGGGCAAACACCTCGGCCCCCCCGCCTTCGGGCTCGATGAAGCCGAAGCCCTTGGCATCGTTGAACCATTTCACGGTACCCACGACCATGGCAATCCTCGAGCCGGCAGCAAGTCGAGGCGAAATTCTGTGACCTTGTGCGCACGGGCGTCAATGAGGCCTCACCCCGAGGTCCGGGCGTCGAATGCGCAACGCCGACGCCCGTGTCGCCGCAGGCACGCCCCGTGCAGCGCAGGGGCAACTCGATAGAATGAAGCATGCCCGACGACTCGCCACCGTCACTGCCGCCCAAGGCCCCGTCGACCCGCCCGCGCCGTGACGGCGGTTCGGGCGCCGTCGTGGCCGAGCGGCGGGTGGCGCGGACCAAGCCGCCGGCGCTGTATCAGGTGGTGATGCTCAACGACGACTACACACCGATGGAGTTCGTCGTCATGGTGCTGCAGCATTATTTCCAGCGCGACGTCGACGTGGCCACGCAGATCATGCTGAAGATCCACCACGAGGGCCGCGGCGTCTGCGGCATCTACCCGAAGGACGTAGCCGCGACGAAAGTCGAGTTGGTGCTCGCCGCCGCGCGGCGCGACGGTCACCCTCTGCAGTGCATTATGGAGGCCGCATGATCGCCCAGGAACTCGAGGTCAGTCTGCACATGGCGTTCGTCGAGGCGCGCCAGCAGCGGCACGAATTCATCACCGTCGAGCACCTGCTGATGGCGCTGCTCGACAACCCCTCGGCAGCCGAGGTGCTGCGCGCCTGCGCGGCCAACATCGACGACCTGCGCAAGAGTCTGGCCACCTTCATCAAGGAGAACACGCCCACGGTGGGCGGCTCCGAGGAGGTGGACACGCAACCGACGCTGGGCTTTCAGCGCGTGATCCAGCGCGCCATCATGCACGTGCAGAGCACCGGCTCGGGCAAGAAGGAGGTCACCGGCGCGAACGTGCTGGTGGCGATCTTCGGCGAGAAGGATTCGCACGCGGTGTACTACCTGCACCAGCAGGGCGTGACACGCCTGGACGTGGTGAACTACATCGCTCACGGCATCAAGAAGAGCGACCCGCCCGAGCCGCAGAAGGGCGGCGAGGGCGGTGGCGGCGAGGGCGGCGAGAAGGAAGAGGCCGCCAGCGACGGCAAGAGTTCGCCGCTGGACCAGTTCACGCAGAACCTGAACCAGCTCGCGCGCGAAGGCAAGATCGATCCGCTCATCGGTCGCGAGCACGAGGTCGAGCGCGTGATCCAGGTGCTGTGCCGTCGGCGCAAGAACAACCCGCTGCTGGTGGGCGAGGCCGGCGTCGGCAAGACCGCGATCGCCGAGGGCCTGGCCTGGCGCATCACCGAGAAGGACGTGCCCGAGATCCTGGCCGAAGCCACCGTCTACACGCTCGACATGGGCGCGCTGCTGGCCGGCACCAAGTACCGCGGCGACTTCGAGCAGCGCCTGAAGGGCGTGCTCAAGCAGTTGAAGGACCAGCCGCACGCGATCCTGTTCATCGACGAGATCCACACGCTGATCGGCGCCGGCGCCGCCAGCGGCGGCACGCTGGACGCGAGCAACCTGCTCAAGCCCGCGCTCGGCAGCGGCCAGCTCAAGTGCATCGGCGCCACCACCTTCACCGAGTATCGCGGCATCTTCGAGAAGGACGCGGCGCTGTCGCGGCGCTTCCAGAAGATCGACGTCGTCGAGCCTTCGGTGGAACAGACGGTGGAGATCCTCAAGGGCCTCAAGAGCCGCTTCGAGGACCATCACCAGGTCAAGTACGCGCTCGGTGCGCTGCAGGCCGCGGCCGAGCTGTCGGCCAAGTACATCAACGACCGCCACCTGCCGGACAAGGCCATCGACGTCATCGACGAGGCCGGCGCCGCGCAGCGCATCCTGCCCAAGAACAAGCAGAAGAAGACCATCACGCGCTCCGAGGTCGAGGAGATCGTGGCCAAGATCGCGCGCATCCCGCCGGCCAGCGTCAGCAGCGACGACCGCGACAAGCTCAAGACGCTCGAACGCGACTTGAAGAGCGTGGTGTTCGGCCAGGATCCGGCGATCGAGGCGCTGGCCGCCGCCATCAAGATGGCGCGCTCGGGCCTCGGCAAGCCCGACCGTCCGATCGGCAGCTTCCTGTTCAGCGGCCCGACCGGCGTCGGCAAGACCGAGGTCGCCAAGCAGCTGGCCTACATCCTGGGCATCGAGCTCATCCGGTTCGACATGTCGGAGTACATGGAGCGCCACGCCGTGAGCCGCCTGATCGGCGCGCCGCCCGGCTACGTCGGCTTCGACCAGGGCGGGCTGCTCACCGAGGCCATCAGCAAGAAGCCGCACGCGGTGCTGCTGATGGACGAGATCGAGAAGGCGCACCCGGACGTCTTCAACGTGCTGCTGCAGGTGATGGACCACGGCACGCTCACCGACAACAACGGGCGCAAGGCGGACTTTCGCAGCGTGATCATCGTCATGACCACCAACGCCGGTGCCGAGACGATGAACAAGGCGACCATCGGCTTCACCGGCAAGCGCGAGCAGGGCGACGAGATGGCCGACATCAAGCGCCTGTTCACGCCCGAGTTCCGCAACCGGCTGGATGCCACGGTGAGCTTCCGCGCGCTCGACGAGGAGATCATCCTGCGCGTGGTCGACAAGTTCCTGCTGCAGCTCGAGGGCCAGCTGGCCGAGAAGAAGGTCGAGGTCACTTTCACCGACGCGTTGCGCAAGCACCTGGCCAAGAAGGGCTTCGACCCGCTGATGGGCGCGCGCCCGATGCAGCGTCTGATCCAGGACGTGATCCGCCGCGCGCTGGCCGACGAGCTGCTGTTCGGGCGCCTGGTCGACGGCGGCCGCCTGACGGTGGACATCGACGACAAGGGCGAGGTGCAGCTCGACATCCAGCCGGCCAAGAAGAGCGACAAACCCAAGGCCGAAACGACTCCCGGCTGAGCGGGCCGCGCTCGCTGTGCTCCCTCAACGGCTCCGTCGCGGGGCCGTTTCGTTTTCCGGGTCCTGGCCGTAGAAGCGCTCGAGTAGCGCATACAGCGCTGCATGCTCGGCACGCATCGCCTGCGGCGCGACGAAAAAGGCCTCGCTGGCGACGGCGAAAAACTCGTCGATGCCGCTGGCGCCGTAGGGGTCGAGCGCGGTGTCCTCGTCGCGCTCGGTGCGCTCGCAAAAGCGCTCGAACTCCGGCTCCAGCACTGCCAGCCACTCGCTGCGTGCCAGGCCCGGCGGCAGCAGCGGCACGCCGTCGGCCGCGCCGTCGGCCAGGTCGAGCACATGCGCGAACTCGTGGATCACGACGTTGTAGCCCTGCGCCGCGCTGTGTCCGGCGCCGCGCACGTCGCGCCACGACAGCATCAGCGGCCCGCCCGACATGGCCTCGCCGGACAGCACTTCGTCGTACTCGTGCACGAGGCCGTCTTCGTCGGTCACCTCGCGGCGCGCCACCACCTGGTCGGGGTGCACGACGATACCGACGAAACCGTCGTAGCGCGCCAGCCCCAGGCGCAGCACCGGCAGCACGGCCTGCGCGGCGATCGCCACGGCCATCGCGTTGTCCAGGCGCAGGCCCCCCGCGGCATGGAATTCCTTGCGGTCGAGAAAGAGGCTGGTCAGGCGCCGCAACGCCTCGCCGTCGGCGGCGTCGCGGCGGCGCAGGAAGGGGTAGCGCACGAGCGTGCGGCGCCACAGGTCGTCGGGGACGGCGCGGCGCGCGACCGCGGCGTCGTCGCGCCGCGTCTGCCAGGCTCGCCGCCAGCGGCCGAGCATGCCTTCAGGCCGGCACAGGCGGCACGCGCTCGAAGCCGGCCGGCGTCAGGCGCAGCACCTCGGCACGCGGCGCGTCGCCGTCGAGGTCCCAGTCGCCGAGCACATGGCGCACGAAGCCGGGCGCGAGCTCGTCGCTGCCCGGGCGGTGCGTGTGGCCGTGCAC
>JAGWTJ010000091.1 GCA_028869005.1 Burkholderiales bacterium
AACCGGGTCGGCAAGCAGATCGGCCCGTAGCCGGGAGCAGGTCCATGATCCTTCGCAGCACGATGCGCGCAGCGGCCGCGGGCGCTGCGCTCGCGCTGGTCGGCGCCGTCGCGATGAGCGCGGCGCGGGCGCAACAGGTGCAGCCGGTGCAGCCGGTGCAACCGGCCGACACCGGCGTGGCCCGCGCGCCGCAGGCTGCGACACAGGCCGAGGCACTGCACGTGCTCGACCGCCTGGGCTACGGACCGACGCCAGGCGAGGTCGCGCGCGTGATGCAGATCGGCGTCGAACGCTACATCGACGAGCAACTGCACCCCGAGCGCATCGCGCTGCCGCCTTCGCTCGAGCAGCAACTCGCCGCGCTCGACACCACGCAACTGTCGCAGCGCCAGCTCATCGTCGGCCTGCGCGAGGCCCAGCGGGCCGCGAAGACCGAAGGCGAGAGCGGCCAGACCGAGCGGCGCGAGTGGCTGCGCCGGGTGGGCGAAGAGGCCGCCCAGGCGCGCCTCGCGCGCGCCGTCCACAGCCCGCGCCAGCTCCAGGAGGTGATGGTCGACTTCTGGTTCAACCACTTCAACGTCTTCATCGGCAAGGGAGTCGATCGGGTGCTCGTGGCCGACTACGAGCGCGAGGCGATCCGCCCGTACGCACTGGGGCGCTTTCGCGACCTGCTCGGCGCCACCGCCCGACACCCGGCGATGCTCTTCTATCTGGACAACTGGCTGTCGGTGGCGCCGGGTTACCGGCCGCCGCGCGCACTCGCCGGGACACCCAGCGGCCTCAACGAGAACTACGCGCGTGAACTGATGGAGCTGCACACGCTGGGCGTCGACGGCGGCTACACGCAGCACGACGTGACCGAGCTGGCGCGCATGCTCACCGGCTGGACCTTCGAGCCGCGGCGCACGAGCGGCGCCTCCACCTTCCGCTTCGACGCCGCTCGCCACGACGACGGCGACAAGGTCTGGCGCGGCCGGCGCGTCGCCGCAGGCGGCCAGTCCGAGGGCGAGTGGGCGCTCGACGTGCTCGCCGCCGATCCGGCCACCGCGCGCCACATCAGCTTCGAGCTGGCGCAGTATTTCGTCGCCGACCAGCCGAGCGCGGCACTCGTCGAGCGCCTGACGCGCCGCTACCTCGCCAGCGGCGGCGACATCCGCGCCGTGCTCGCGACGCTGTTCGCCAGCGCCGAGTTCCGCGACCCCGCCGCACGCGGCGTCAAGTTCAAGACGCCCTACCAGTACGTCGTCTCGGCGCTGCGCGCGGCCGAGCTGCCGACCGGCAACGTGCGTCCACTGCTGGGCGCCTTGAACCAGCTCGGCATGCCGCTGTTCGGCTGCCAGACGCCCGACGGCTACAAGAACACCGAGCAGGCCTGGCTCAACCCGGACGCGGTGACGCGTCGCGTGGCGTTCGCCACTGCGCTGGCCGCCGGCCGTCTGCCGCTGGTGCGCGCGCCGGCCGCGGCGCGCGGCGGTAGCGCCGACGAGATCGACGCCTTCACGGCGCCGCTGTCGGCCGATGCGCTGCTCGACACACTCGGCGGCGGCATCTCGGCAGCGACGCGCGCGACCATAGCGCGCGCGCCGCAGGGCCTGCAAGCCGCCATGGTGCTGGGCAGCCCCGACTTCATGCGCCGATGAGCGTACCAATGAGGGTATCGACGAAGGCATCGACGTGCGCGCCTGCGACGGTGCTCGCGGGTGCGGCCACGGGGGTGCCCATCAGACCACCGCAAGGACAAGCGTCATGTCGCAACGTCGCGATCTGCTGAAGGCCGCCGCCGCGGCGGGCCTGATAGTCGTCGGCCGCAGTGCTTTCGCCGCGGTCGGCGAGGTCTCGTCGCCTGCGCCGCGGCGCCTGGTGGTGGTCTTCATGCGCGGCGCCGTCGACGGCCTGAGCGTCGTCGTGCCGCATGCCGACGGCGGCTATTACCGCGCGCGCTCGGCCATCGCCCTGGCGCGACCGGGCCAGGACGGCGGCGTGCTCGACCTCGATGGGCACTTCGGACTGCATCCGGCGCTGGCGGCGCTGATGCCGCTGTGGCAGGCGGGCAAGCTCGGCTTCGTGCAGGCGTCGGGCTCGCCCGACACCACACGCTCGCACTTCGATGCCCAGGACTACATGGAGTCGGGCACCCCGGGCGTGAAGAGCACGCCCGACGGCTGGCTGAACCGCCTGCTGGGCGCCGTGCCCGCCGTCGACGGACAGCCGGCCTCCGCGGTGCGTGCCGTCAGCGTCGGTGCGGTGCTGCCGCGCATCTGGGCCGGGCGCAATGCGGTGGCCAACCTGGCGTCGGGCGCCGCTGCCACCCGGCCCACGGTGCTGGACCGGCCGCCCGTAGCGCGCGCCTTCGCGCAGCTCTATGCGGGTGAGGACAAGCTCGCGCGCGCCTATCGCGAATCGCAGCGCTCGCACCGCGAGGTGATGAGCGCGCTCGGCGGCGAAGACCTCGAGCGCGAGATGCAGGCGGCCAACAACGGTGCGCCGCTGCCCTACGGTTTCGCGGCCGACGCCGCACGGCTGGCGCGCCTGATGCGCCGCGATGCACGCGTGCAGTTTGCCTTCATGGCCGTCGGCGGCTGGGACACGCATGCCAACCAGGGCCATGCCGTCGGGCAGCTCGCCAACCGGCTGCGGCCGCTGGGCGAAGGCCTGGCGCAGCTCGCCGACCAGCTCGGGCCGGTGCTGGACGACACGGTGGTGGTGGTGATGTCGGAGTTCGGACGCACGGTGCGCCAGAACGGCAACGGCGGCACCGACCACGGCCACGGCAACGTCATGTGGCTACTGGGCGGCCGTGTCGCCGGCGGCCGCGTGCATGGCCGCTGGCCGGGGCTGGATGACGCCGCGCTGTACGAGGGGCGCGACCTGGCCGTGACGACCGACTTCCGCCAGGTGCTGGCGCTGCTGTGCGAGCGCCACCTGGCGCTGCCCGATGCCAAGCTGGCCGAGGTGTTCCCGAACTTCATCGACGACCGCCACGCGCTCGCGCTGCTGCGCGCCTAGGAGCGTGGGCGGCGCTGCGGCGCGCAAGTCCGGCGCGTCGCGTCAGACCGGGTCCAGGCGCAGCAGTCGGCCGTCGTCTTCGTCGGTCAGCAGGTACAGCAGCCCGTCGGGGCCCTGGCGCACGTCGCGCACGCGCTGGCGCAGGTCGGTGAGAAGACGCTGCTCGCGCACGATGCGGTTGCCGTCGGTGACGAGGCGCGCGAGCAACTGGAACTTCAGGGCGCCGACGAACACGCTGCCGCGCCAGCCCGCATAGCGCTCGCTGGTGCAGAACGCCAGACCCGAGGGTGCGATCGACGGCGTCCATTCCCACAGCGGCGGCGTGACGTCGGCGCGCTCGGTGCCTTCGCCGATGCGCGCCCCGCTGCCGTATTCGCGCCCGGTGGTGATCACCGGCCAGCCGTAGTTGGCGCCGGCGCGCTCGAGGTTGACCTCGTCGCCGCCTTGCGGGCCATGTTCGGAGGTCCACAGCTCGCCGCTCAGCGGATGCAGCGCTGCGCCCTGCGGATTGCGGTGCCCGTAGTCGTAGATCTCGGGCAAGGCGCCGGCGCGGCCGACGAAGGGGTTGTCGTTCGGCACGCTGCCGTCGGCGCGGATGCGCACGATCTTGCCGAAGTGGTTGTCGAGCGATTGCGCGCGGTCGCGCCAGGCGAATCGATCGCCCAGCGTGACGAACAGCGTGCCGTCGCGCGCGAAGACGAGCCGCGAGCCGAAGTTGTTGTTGCCCGCGACCGCGTCGTGCTGCGCGAAGATCACGTGGACGTCGCGCAGCGCACTCGCGTCGGGCCGCAGTTCGGCGCGCGCCACTGCGATGCGTGCGCGACCGCCCACCGGCTGCGCGAAGGACAGGAAGACACTGCGGTCGCGCTCGAACGCGGGACCGAGCACGACATCGAGCAGGCCGCCCTGGCCGCGCGCGAAGACCTCCGGCACGCCGGCCAGCGGCGCCGACAGCCGCCCGTCGGCCGCGACGACGCGCAGCCGTCCGGGCCGTTCGGTGACGAGCATGCGGCCGTCGGGCAGGAAGGCGAGCGACCAGGGATGCTCGAGCCCGCGCGCGATGACGCCGGCGCGCAGGCGCGGCTCGGGCGCGGCCGCCGCCGGCGCCGACGACGGTTGCGCGCTCGCGCTGCCGGCTTCACAGGCGGCCAGCCAGAACAGCGTCGGTGGCGCGGCGAGCGCCCGCAAGGTGCGCCGCCGCGCCATGTCGACCGTGGCCGACGAAGGGTGCAGATCACGCGGTCCGTGCGAACCGCACCGAGGGCCCGAGCCGCTGCGCTTCATCGCATGGCGGCGCCGCGCGCGACCTCTGCTTGCTCCCGCTGCTCAGCGGGCAGCCAGCGCCTTGTCGACGGCGTCCACGAGCTCGCGGCTGGACGGCGTGACCTTGCTGGCGAAACTCGCGACGACGCGGCCCTCGCGGTCGATCAGGTACTTGTGGAAGTTCCAGCGCGGTGCCTCGCCGCTGGCCTGCACCAGCGCGGCGAAGAACGGACTCATGTCCTTGCCCACCACCTTGGTCTTGGAGAACATCGGGAACTTCACGCCGTAGGTGTTGAAGCAGAAATCGGCGATCTGCCTGCTGTCACCCGGCTCCTGCTGGCCGAAGTCGTTGGATGGGAAACCCAGCACCACCAGCCCGCGCGATGCGTACTTGGCAGACATCGCTTCCAGGCCCTCGTACTGGGGCGTGAAGCCGCAGTAGCTGGCGGTGTTGACCACCAGCAGCACCTTGCCGGCGTACTGGCACAGCGGCTGCGGCGACTCGTCCTGCAGGCGGTTGACGGTGTACCGCAGCAGCGCAGGGCAGGCCGCCGCGTCGCCGGTGGCCGTCGCTTCGGCGGCTGCCGCGGGTCGCGCCGCACCGAGCACGAGGGCCAGCAGGGACGCGGCACAGGCCGCGAGCAGCAAGCGCACGGAAGTTGCCGGCATGAGCACTCTCCTGGGCAGCATCGACGGACGCGACATCATGCGCCAATGCGCGCGCGCCTGCAGCGCGTCGCGCGGCCGTGGCCGCCACCGCGCGGGCGTTGCCGTCGCCGCAGCTCAGCTCAGCTTGGCCGGTAGGCGAGCCGCACGTAGATCGGCGCGAAGGCCTCGGCCTGCGTCACTTCCACCAGGTGTTCGCGCGACAGCTCGAGCAGCGCGATGAAGGTCACCACCAGCACCGCCGTGCCGCGCGCCGGGTCGAACAGCTCGGCGAACTCGACGAAGCGCAGCCCCTGCAGCTTCCTCAGCACGATGCTCATGTGCTCGCGCACCGAGAGCTGCTCGCGCGTGATCGTGTGGTGTGCGGTGAGGCGCGCGCGCTGCGCGATCTCGCGCCAGGCCTGGCGCAATTCGTCGGCGTGGACCTCGGGCCAGCGCGGCTCGAGCGCCTGCTCGATGTGGATGTGCGCGCGCAGGAAGTCGCGCCCGGCCAGCGGCAGCGCGTCGAGCCGCGCCGCCGCGAGCTTGATCTGTTCGTACTCGACCAGCCGGCGCACGAGCTCGGCGCGCGGATCCTCGGGTTCGCCGCCGTCGGCACTCTTCTTCGGCGGCAGCAGCATGCGGCTCTTGATCTCGATCAGCATCGCCGCCATCAGCAGGTACTCGCCGGCCAGCTCGAGGTTGCGCGCGCGGATCTGCTCGACGTACTCGAGGTACTGGCGCGTCACGTCCGCCAGCGGGATGTCGAGGATGTTGAAGTCCTGCTTGCGGATCAGGTACAGCAGCAGGTCGAGCGGCCCTTGGAAGGCCTCGAGGAAGACCTCGAGCGCATCGGGCGGGATGTATAGGTCCTGCGGCAGCGCGAACAGCGGCGCGCCATACAGGCGCGCCACCGCGATGCGGTCGACCACGTCGGGCTCGGGTGGTGCCGGCTCGCCGTCCAGCGCGTGCAAAGCAGCGGCGGCGGCCTCCTGCTCGGTCGCGTCCACCGCCTCAGCGCGCTTCGGCTTCGTAGTAGACGTAGGGCTTTTGCGCGACGCGCGAGGCGCGCCATTCGGCCAGCGCCTGGCGATCGAGCGGGCGATCCCACAGCAGCGCGCGGCCGGCGCGCTGCTCCTCCTCGAGCGCGGGCCTGCCGGCGCGCATCTGCTCGATGAAGTTCGTGACGTCGGACTTGTAGGGCTTCCAGAAGAAGTGCATGCGTGGACCGGCCGGCGGCGATGCAAGAATGGGCCCCGATTCTACCGGCGCGACCTCGCGCCCCAGCCGAGGGAGGTGACGATGAACAACCCGACGACGTTGCCGACGACGCTCGTGCGCAGGCCGCCGCTCGCGGCCCTGGCGCTCGCCGTGCTGCTGCTCGCCGGCTGCGACCCGCAGCGCGTGGCCAAGCTGGAAGAGGGCGTGTCCACCGAAGTCGACGTGCGCAAGCAGTTCGGCGACCCGGTCACCGTGACGGTCGAGCCCGACGGCACGCGCACGCTCGAGTACCCGCGCCAGCCCGAAGGCTGGACCAACTACGTCATCAAGATCGGCGCCGACGGCAAGATGAGTTCGCTGCGCCAGTTGCTCAACGAAGACAACTTCGCGCGCGTGCAGCCCGGCATGGACGCGCAGCAGGTGCGCAACGTGCTCGGCCGCCCGGCCGAGCAGAAGCGCTACGCGCTGAAGAACGAGGAAGTCTGGAGCTGGCGCTACAAGCCGGTGAACGAAAGCCGCCTGTTCAGCGTCACCTTCGGGCCGGACGGCAAGGTGCTCGCCACGGCCGAGGCCGACGACCCGCGCGAGCAGGCGCAGATGGGGCGCTGAACAAGGCGCAGCGCGCAGCGGCGTGGCGTCAGGGTTGCCGGCAGCGACCAAGCAGCGTAGGCTCGAAATCGGGTTGGAGGAGCTGCCATGTGCATCTGCGGAATGCTGCTGAACAGGCGCCATTGGCTCACCATGACGATGGCCTCGGCCGCCGCGCTGGCCGACAGCGAGGTGTTGGCGCAGGAGTCTTCCGCGAAGGTGCAAGACGTTCTGCGCGGCGCCGTCAGCGTCGATCTCCACACCCACGCGGCCGGCATGATCTTCGGTCGGGGCGTGAGCGACAAGCTCGCCGTGGGGATGCGGACCGGCGGCCTGAGCGCGGTGTGCCTCGCGCACGTCCCCGATGGTCCGGTCATCGGCCGCCGCCCCGATGGCGTGCTCGGCCTGATGCGCCAGCCCAACCCCGGCGAGCTGTACAAGGGCCATCTGGAGCGCTTGGACTGGGTCGACCGCCTGGTCAGCCAAGGTGGCATTCGACGCGTGCTGACCCTTGCCGAGTTGCAAGATGCGAAGGCCAAGGGCGATCCGGCGATGATCCAGGACGTCGAGGGCTGCGACTTCCTCGACGGGAAGCTCGAGCGCGTCGAGGAGGCCGTCAAGCGCGGGATCCGTGTCGTCCAGCTCGTCCACTACATCCCGAACGACATCGGCGACTTCCAGACAGGACAGGTCGTGCACAACGGCCTGACCGAATTCGGCGCGAAGGCGGTTCGCGAGCTGAACCGACTGGGCGTGGTGATCGATGTGGCGCACGCCACCGAGGAGACGACGCGTGGCGTCGTCAAGGCGAGCAGCAAGCCGCTGTTGCTGTCGCACACGGCGCTGCAGGGCTCGAAGGCGATGGGAAAGACGCCGCTGGCGGATCGCCAGATTTCGCCGGAGCACGCGCGCATGGTCGCTGCCGGTGGCGGCGTGATCGGCGTCTGGCACTTCTTTCCCGGCATCACGCGCTACGTGCAGGGCATCAAGGAAATGGTCGACGTCGTCGGCGTCGAGCACGTGGGCATCGGCACCGACCAGCAGACGGCGCCGGGTACGCTGCAGGACTACGCCGGCTTTCCGCGCCTGGTCGACGAGATGCTCGAGGCCGGCTTCAACGCCGAAGAGGTCGCAAAGATGCTCGGCGGCAACTTCCTGCGCTTGTGGCAGGAGACATCACGTCCGGCGTGACGTGTGCGAAGCGCGCGTGATCGAGCCCGACCGCGCGATCACGTTCACCGAGGCCGAGGTGTTTGCGGCGGGCGGCGATGGCGCTCGCGCCGGCGAGCGACCGCTCGTGATGAAGGCCTCGGCGACGACGGCGCTGGTCGAGGCCGCACGGACGCAGAACGCGAAGGCGCGCGACGAGTGGTTCTGAAGCGCACAAGCGCACATACACACAAGCGCACAAACGCACATACGGCCCGATCCGTTCGAACCAGGAGCCCACGATGAAGAACCGCCGCATCGTCCTCGCCGCGCGCCCGACGGGCGCCGCCGGCACCGAACACTTCCGCCTCGAGACCGTCGAGACCCCGCCGCTCGCCGAAGGCCAGGTGCTGGTGCGCCATCACTGGCTGAGCCTGGACCCGTACATGCGCATGCGCATGAACGAAGGGAAGAGCTACGCGCAGCCGCAGAAGCTCGGCGAGGCGATGATCGGCGGCACCGCCGGCGTCGTGCTCGAATCGCGTCACGCTTCGTATGCGCCGGGCGACACGGTGGTCGGCAGCGGCGGCTGGCAGGAGGCGAGCGTGGTCGACGCTGGCGCGAGCGGCGTGCTGCGCAAGGTCGATGTTTCGCGCGTGCCGCTTGCGGCCTACCTCGGCGCGGTCGGGATGCCCGGCGTCACCGCGTGGGTCGGGCTCGTGAAGCTGATCGAGCCCAAGGCCGGCGAAACGGTGCTCGTCGATGCGGCCAGCGGCGCGGTGGGCGGCACCGTGGGGCAACTGGCGAAAGCGCGCGGCTGCCGCGCGGTGGGCATCGCGGGCGGCCCCGACAAGTGCGCCTATGTCGTGAACGAGCTGGGCTTCGACGCCTGCATCGACCACCGCGCGCACCGCGACTTTGCATCGCTTGCCGCCGCGCTCGATGCTGCGGCGCCGGCGGGCATCGATGGTCTGTTCGAGAACGTCGGCGGGCTGATCCTCGATGTCGCGCTCTCGCGGATGAACGCGTTCGGGCGCATCGCGCTGTGCGGCATGATCGCCGGCTACGACGGCGGCCCGATGCCGATAAGCGAGCCGCGCCTGCTGCTGACGCAACGCCTTCGGCTGCAAGGCTTCATCGTCAGCGACCACCTGAAGGAATGGCCGGCGGCGCTTGCCGAACTGGGCGCGGGCGTGGCCGACGGGCGCTTGAAGTACCGCGAGACCGTGGCCGAGGGTCTGGAGAACGCGCCCGCGGCCTTCATCGGCCTCCTGGCCGGGCGCAACTTCGGCAAGCAGCTGGTGAAGCTGGTCTGAGGCTCCGAGGGCCGCGACGAGATGGGCGAAAGCGCACCGCAGAACGTCGCGCCCGAGTGGTGCTTGCGCGGCCACGACGCGGTGGGGCCAGAGCGTGGGCCGGCCCGAGGAACTGGGCCTGGTGCGCGACGGCCTTCTGGCCGCACGTTGTGCCGCTCGGCGCGATGAGTCGGCGCACCGCGTGCCCGGCCGCGTCGGCGATGTGTCGTCGGCGCGCCTCGTGATCGATCGGCGTGCTCGGGAGTGACGCGGTGGTCATCGGGCTCGCGTTCCACGTTCCGGCGGCGCGACGCGCGGCAGTACGACGCGCGCTGGACACCGCATCGACGCGGCGCGAGCGCCTGCAGGCGCTCTACGTCGATACCGCCGACGGCGCACTGGCGCGGGCGCGGCTCGCGCTCATGCTGCGCCGCGAGGGCGTGCGCTGGGTGCAGGCGCTCGAGCGGCGCGGCGACGGCGTGGCTGCAAAGTACGAGCACGAGGTGACGCTCGTGCGCGCTCCGCGGCACGTCGACGCCTCTGCCATCGACCCTGCGCGTCACGCCGCCAGCGAAGCCGGCAGGCGGCTCGAGCGCGCGCTGCGCGGCGCTGGCCCGCTCGCCGAGATGTTTCGCACCGATGTGCAGCGTCTGTCGCGGCGTGTCGCCCGTGATGGCGCGCTGATCGAGATCGCCTTCGACGAAGGGATGCTCCGTGCCGCCAGCGGCTGCGCGCGGCTGTGCGAGCTCGAGTTCGAACTGCTCAGCGGGCCTGCCGCGGCGCTGCCGGCGCTGGCCGCGCGCTGGATGCGACGCCACTGCCTGTGGTGGGACGTGCGCAGCCAGGCCGAGCGTGGCCGTCGACTGGCGCAAGGCCTCGAACGCGTGCCACCGCTGAAGGCGGCGCGCAGCAGCCTTGCAGCCGACATCGACAGCGGCACGGCGTTCGCGCGCATGCTGCAGGAGGCGCTGGCGCACGCGCAGCCCAACCTTGCCGAGATCGCCGACGGGCTGGCCGGGCCCGAGCACCTGCACCAGCTGCGCGTCGCCTTGCGTCGAGCGCGCTCGGTGCTGCGCGAATGTGGCCGCTGGTGTGGCGATCCCGCCGAGGCGCGCGCACTCGATCTGGCCTGGCGCGCGCCATTCGCGCAGCTCGGCGCTTGGCGCGAGCGCGATGTCGTCATGGAATTGCTGGCGCCTCGCCTGGCGGCGGCGGGATTGCGGCTGTCGGACGAGTCCGGGCCGCACTGCGCGCGCCAAGCGGCGTCGGCCGTGGCGCCGGCGCGTCGTCGAAGCCGTTCGGCCGACCCGGCCAGCGTCGTGTGCAGCGTCGAGGTGCAGCAACTGCTCATGCGCACGCTCGCGCTGGCGCTCGGCGGCGCGGCGCGCAGTGCTGCGCCGGTCGAGCCGGCGACGCGTGATGCCGCGCTCGCCCCGGCGGCGGCGCGCCTGCTTCGGCGCGTGCGACGGCGCACGCTGGCGGGTCTCGACGGCTTTGCCGATGCCGCTCGCGCGGTGCAGCACCGGGTGCGCAAGCGCCTCAAGCGGCTGCGCTACCTGTACGAGTTCCTGCTGCCGCTGTACCACGGCCGCCGCGCCCGGCGCATGCGGCGCCGTCTGGCCACGGCCGACGCTGCGCTCGGCACGCTCGGTGACCTCGCCATCGCGACTTCGGCTTGCGAGGAGAACAGCGCACGTGATGCGCGCTTCGGCGAGGTCCTCGTCCGCCTTGCCGATGAGCGCGCTGCGGCGCAACGCCAAGCCGAGCGCAGGCTGCGCGCGCTGGCCAATGCCAAGCGCCCCTGGCGCCGGCCGTCAAGGTCGGTGAAGACCTGAAACGCGGGTCTGAACCGTGGCTGTCAGGCCGCGGCTTCGTCGTCGAACGCCGCCGCCACCGTCGGCACGATGTTCTCGACGCCGAGCGCGGACTCGAATCCGCCGCGGCGGATGAGCGACAGCGGCTGCTCGTTGACATTGGCCAGCACCAGCGCCACCTCGCGCTTTTGAAGCTCGCGATGCAGCTGCACCAGCGCCTCGAGGCCGGAGGTGTCGAGCAGCACCAGGCGATGCATCTCGAGCACCACCGCCCGCGTGCCCGGCGGCAGCTGTTCGGGCAGCGCCTCGATCTTGCCGACCGCGCCGAAGAACAGCGACCCGTACAGCTCGAACACGTGCACGCCGCTCGGCAACTCGGTCTGCGCCGACACCGGCTCGACGCGGAACTGCGTTCCCATGCGGTAGATGAAGAACACGCAGGCGAGCATCAATCCGACTTCCACCGCCACCGTCAGGTCGAAGATCACGGTGAGCAAGAAGGTGCCGACCAGGATCGTGCGGTACGGCAGGTTGAAGCGCTTCAAGCGCACGAACTCGCGCCACTCGCCCATGTTCCAGGCGACGAACATCAAGATGCCGGCGAGCGCCGCCAGCGGCACGCTGGCCGCCAGCGGCGCCGCCGCCAGCATGACGACGAGGATGGTCAGCGCGTGCAGGATGCCGGCCAGCGGCGTGCGGCCGCCGGCGCGCACGTTGGTGATGGTGCGCGCGATCGTGCCGGTGGCCGGGATGCCGCCGAACAGAGGCGAGACGAAGTTGGCCACGCCCTGCGCCATCAGTTCCTGGTTCGGGTCGTGGCGCGGCAGATCGGTCGCGTTGTCGGCCACGCGCGCGCACAGCAGCGACTCGATCGAGCCGAGCAGCGCGATGGTGATGGTCGGCATCAGCAGATGCTTGACCGTGCCCCAGCTGAACTCGGGCAGGGTCGGCAGCGGCAGGGCGCGCGGGATGCCGCCGAAGCGCGTGCCGATGGTCTCCACCGGCAGCCGGGCCAGCACCGCGACCAGCGTGCAACTCACCAGCGCCACCACCGGCCCCGGCACGCGTGCCAGCATCTGCAGCGGCCGCGACCGCCCGAGGTGCGCGGGCAGCAGGCCGCCGCCGAACAGGCGCGGCCACAGGAACAGCCCGCCGAAGCAGCCCAGGCCGATCGCGAAGGCGTAAGGGTTGAAGCTGCCGATGTGCGCGGCCAGCGTGCCGATCTGCGCGAAGAAGTCCGACGGCATCTTCGGTACCGCCAGCCCGAGCAGGTCGCGCAACTGCGACAGGCCGATCAGCACGGCGATGCCGTTGGTGAAGCCGATGACGATGCTCACCGGCACG
>JAGWTJ010000092.1 GCA_028869005.1 Burkholderiales bacterium
CGAGCCAGCCCGTGAGACGCGACGCCATGGACATCTTCGCGAAGACCGGCCAGCCGGCCCACACGCCGGCCGGCGGCGGCGGCGACACCGTGCTCGAGGCCGAGCACGTCGAGAAGATCTACCCGAACGGCACGCATGCGCTCGAGGACACCGGCGTGCGCGTGCGCCGCGGCGAGTTCGTCTCGCTGCTCGGGCCGTCGGGCTGCGGCAAGAGCACGCTGCTGAAGATGTTCGCCGGGCTCGAGACGCCGAGCGCGGGTCGCATCGCGCTGTACGACGGCCAGGACGCCGCCGGTCCCGCCAGTGGCCATCGCTCGATGGCGATGGTGTTCCAGGAGGCCACGCTGATGCCGTGGGCACGCGTCGACGACAACGTGCGCCTGCCGCTCGATCTGGCCGGCGTGGCGCGCAGCGACAGCACGCCGCGCGTGCGCGAGGCGCTCGAGCTGGTGGGCCTGTCGCAGTTCGCGCGCGTCTATCCGCGCGAGTTGTCGGGCGGCATGCAGATGCGCGCGTCGATCGCACGCGCGCTGGCCGTGCAGCCCAGCATCCTGCTGATGGACGAGCCGTTCGGCGCGCTCGACGAGTTCACGCGCAACAAGCTCGACAGCGACCTGCACCAGCTCTGGCAGCAGCGCGGCTTCACGGTCGTGTTCGTCACCCACAGCATCTACGAGGCGGTGTTCCTGTCCAGCCGCGTCGTCGTGATGGCCGCGCGCCCGGGCCGCGTGATCGCCGACGTGCCGATCGACGCCCCGGCGGCGCGCGACGACGGTTACCGCGTCTCGCAGCCGTTCATCGACAACTGCCGCGTGCTCTCCGAGCACCTGGCGCGCGCCAACCGCGGCGGGCGCTGACATCGGGAGCTCCTGTCATGAGCGTCACCCCCACGGCCACCGTGGCCCCCGTCGGCGCGCCGCGCGCGCTGGCCGACCGCACCGCCGTGCGCCTGGGCGCGCCGGCCCTCGTCGGCCTGGTGCTGATCGCGTTGTGGCAGGCGGTGTGCACCGGCTTCGACGTGCCGGCCTATCTGGTGCCGTCGCCGGCCGAGATCGCACGCACACTGGTCGCCGACTGGGCGCTGCTGTCCTCGGCGCTGCTGGTCACGCTGAAGATCACGTTCGCCGCCTTCGCGTTGGCGGTGGTGCTGGGCGTGGCGGTGGCCTTCGTGTTCGTGCAGAGCCGGCTGGTCGAGGTCAGCCTCTTTCCGTACGCGATCGTGCTGCAGGTCACGCCGATCGTCGCCATCGCGCCGCTCATCATCATCTGGGTCAAGGACCCGATCCCGGCGATGGTGATCTGCGCCACCATCGTCGCGCTGTTCCCGATCATCTCGAACACCATCCTCGGCCTGCGCAGCGTCAACCCGGGCCTGAAGAACCTGTTCAAGCTCAACCGCGCGACGCGCTGGCAGACGCTGATGCGGCTGCGCGTGCCCTCGGCGCTGCCGTTCTTCTTCGGCGGCCTGCGCATCTCGAGCGGGCTGGCACTGATCGGTGCCGTGGTCGCCGAGTTCGTGGCCGGCACCGGCGGCACGCAATCGGGCCTAGCCTACCAGATCCTGCAATCGGGCTTCCAGCTCAACATCCCGCGCCTGTTCGCCGCGTTGCTGCTCATCACCGCCACCGGCATCGTGCTGTTCATGGCGATGGCGTGGCTGTCCAAGCTCGCGCTGAGCAGTTGGCACGAAAGCGAAATGGACCGCTGACGCTATGACGGCCGCCAACGACGCGAACAAACGCCTCCTCGTCCGCGGCGCGGCCGCGGTGCTGACCGGTGCCGCGCCCACCGCACCCGGCGTTCCCGGCGCGGCGCGCAGCGACGCGACCGACCTGCGCATCGGTGCCGACGGCACCATCGTCGAAATGGGGCGCGGCCTGGCGCCTCTGCCGGGCGAGCGCGTGCTCGACGCCTCGGGCTGTGTCGTCTACCCGGGCTGGGTCAACACGCATCACCATCTCTTCCAATCGCTGCTCAAGGGTGTGCCGGCGGGCATCGACCAGACGCTGTCGGCGTGGCTGCAATCGGTGCCGTTCAAGGCGCGCGGCTCGTTTGCCCGCGAAGAGCGGCTGAGGCTGGCGGCGCGCATCGGGCTGGTCGAGCTGATGCGTTCGGGCTGCACCACCGTCGCCGATCACCATTACCTGTACTGGCCCGGCATGGGCTACGACCCGAGCGCGGTGCTGTTCGACGAGGCCGAGCGCCTGGGCCTGCGCTTCATGCTGCTGCGCGGCGGCGGCACGGTCGCGCGCGGTGCGCCGGGCGAGCTGGCGGCGCACGACCGCCCCGAGACCTTCGACGGCATGCTGGCCGCGCTCGAGCGCACCGTCGCGCGCTTTCACCAGCGCGGCGCACGCACGATGCGACGCGTGGCCTTCGCGCCGACCACGATCACCGTGGCGCTGCAGCCGCACGAGCTGAAGCCGGCGGCGCGTGCCGCGCGCGCGCTGGGCATCCCGCTGCACTCGCACATGTCGGAGACGGTGGCCTATTACGAGCATTGCGCCGAGCGCTTCGGAGGCAAGCTGCCGATCGATGTCTGCGCCGAGCACGAGTGGCTCGGCTCCGACGTCTGGTTCGCCCATCTCGTGCATCTGTCGCCGGCCGAGCGGCGCCTACTGGGCGAGAGCGCCACCGGCATCGCCCACTGCCCGCAGAGCAACGGACGCCTGGGCAGCGGCGTGGCGCCGGCGCCCGAACTGGCGCGGCTGGGCGCGCGCGTGTCGATCGGCGTCGACGGCGCGGCCTCCAACGAAGCCGCGGACATGCTGAGCGAGCTGCACGCGGCCTGGCTGCTGCATCGCGCACACGCGGGCCAGGCCTCACGGCCGCGGCCGCAAGGGCGAGGCGAGGAGGGCGCCGACGCGGTCACCGTGGAGCAACTCGTGCACTGGGCCTCGGCCGGCGGTGCCGCGACGCTGGGCTTCGACGGCGTCGGCATGCTCATGCCCGGCATGGCCGCCGATCTGGCGATCTGGTCGCTAGCCGATCCGCGCCACTTCGGATTGCACGACGAGGCGCTGGCACCCGTGGTCAGCGGTGCGCGGCCGCGGCTCGAGTGGCTGCTGTGCAACGGCCGCGTGGTGGTCGAACACGACGCCATCCCTGGGCTCGACCTGGCGCAGCTCGGCCATGAGGCGCGCGCCGCCGTGCGCGAGATCGCGGCCGAGAGCCTCTGACCATCGGGCGGCCCAAAGCAGCAGCGGCGCCGCAAGGCGCCGTTGCTTCTTGCCGGCACGCCGCCGACGTTTGCGGCGGTCGGCCACCACGGTGGCTCAGAATCGATGCCGGATGCCGGCAACGTACGAGTTGCCGCGATCGAAGCTCGTGATCCGGTCGTTCATGTAAACCGCGTACAGGTCGGTGCGCTTGGATAGCGTGTAGTCGTAGCCGAGCGAGAACGTCTCGCGCTTGCTGCCGTCGCGCGCGCTCGTCGGATCGGTCGTCCAGCGGGTGTTGGCGAACGCCGCCATCACCTTGCCGGCGCCTATGGCGACGTCCGCGCTCACGCTCCAGGTCTTGCTCTTGGCGTCGCCGGGTGGGCCGGCGTAGTTGGAGTTCTTGGCTTCCTCGTAGTTGGCGTAGATGTTCGCCGGCCCGAATCCGGCCTTACCCGAAAGCATCCACGCGTCCTGCTGCGAGAAGCCCAGCTTGATGTCGCCGATCGTCCCGGGCAGCGGGTTGTCGATGCGGATCTTGTGCACGAAGCCGCCGACGCCGAAGCGGCCGTTGAAGTACAGGAAGCTGGCACCGATGTTGTTCTTGCTGCTGTCGCCGCTGACCTGGCCGAACTGGTAGTGCAGGCTGCCCGTGAAGCCGCCCAGGTTGGGCGTGATGTAGCGGATCTGGTTGCTCCATCCGGTATCGGCGGCGTTCACCGACTGCCAGCGCGTGCCGTTGAACAGCGGCACGTTCGCGTGCAGGATGATCGGCGAGAACGCGAACGAATCGCCGAACGAGTTGAACAGCGCCGTGGGCAGGAAGTTCGGGGCGCCGTCGCGACCGAGGCGGACGGTGCCGAACGGGCCGCTCAGACCGACGTAGGAGTTGCGGCTGAAGAAGGTCTCGTTGCCGGCGAAGCGCCCCGACGCGCCGGTGTTGCCGAGGAAGTAGCTGCCGAGCTTGAACTCCGCCTTCAGTCCGCCGCCCAGATCCTCGCCGCCGTCGATGCCCCACCAGGAGGTGCTCATGCCGCCCGAGTTCACGACGCTCACGCGCTTGCTGCCCGAGTACTGCAGCGTGCCGGCGTAGGCGTCGAACAGGCCGGAGATGGTTGCGGTCTGCGCCGACGCGCCGGCGCACAACGCGCAGGCGGCGGCCGCCGCGATCACTGTCTTGCTCACGAGTAGTACCTCCATCGATTTCTAGAGTGGTTGGGAATGCATCCGAAAAGTGCCGGCGCGGCGCACGAGGTCGCCGCGCCCCGTGTGATGGCGTCAGTTCTCCCGTCAGTTCTCCGACTTGACCGCGCTGTCGTGCCAGTGCCGAAGCGACAGGTACGAGATCAGCGACAGGCAGGCGAAGATGACGATCCCGCACAGCGAGACCAGCGCCAGCGCGGCGAACATGCGCGGTATCTGCAGGTTGTAGCCCGATTGCAGGATCTGGTAGGCCAGCCCCGATGACGAGCCGCCGCTGCCGGCGACGAACTCGGCGACGACGGCGCCGATGAGCGCGAGCCCGCCCGAGATCCGCACGCCGCCGAGGAAGTAGGGCATCGATGCCGGCAGTCGCAGGTTCCACAGGGTCTGCCAGCGACTGGCGCCGTAGATGCGGAACAGGTTCAGCAGGTTGTGATCGGCCGAGTTCAGGCCCAGCGTGGTGTTGGAAAGGATCGGGAAGAACGCGACCAGCCAGGCGCAGATCAGGAGCGACAGGTTGACGTTGTCGGCCCAGATGATGATGAGCGGCGCGATCGCCACCACCGGCGTGACCTGCAGCACGACCGCATAAGGGAAGAACGCGGTCTCGACCCACTTGGACTGCGTGAACAGGATAGCCAGCACCATGCCGATCACGACCGCCGTGACCAGCGCCGCCAGCGAGATCGAGGCCGTAATCCACAGCGAAGTCGACAGCGGACCCCATTCGCGCACCAGCGTCTGCGCGATCAGCCAGGGACCCGGCAGGATGAAGGTGGGCACATGCAGAGCCCGCACCAGCACCTCCCACAGCACGAGCACTGCGATGCCCACGCCCGCGGGCGCGATGATCTTCGGCCACACGGATTCCGGCAGGCCGAGCACGCGCCCCTCAGTTGCGGCCGCTATCGGTTCGTCGGCTAGCGGCAGCGCATTCGGCGGCTGCAGCGGAGTCGAGGTGCCGCCGTCGCGATCGTTGCCTGCGGTCGCCACGAAGACTCGCTGTCGAGCGCTCATGCCAGTCGCCTCTGAGCCATGCTGGCCTCCAGTGCCGCCGACGCCTCGTCGCAATGCGCGGCATAGGCCATCGAGGTGCGGAACGCGCGCGGACGCGGAAAAGGCTCGTCCACTTGCAGATCGGCGCTGATGCGCCCGGGGCGCGGCGCCAGCACGACGATGCGCTGCGACAGGAACACGCTCTCGAACACCGAGTGCGTGACGAAGACGACGCTGAAGCCTTGCCGCTGCCACAGCTCGAGCAGATCGTCGTTGAGCCGCAGCCGCGTGATTTCGTCGAGCGCCGCGAAGGGCTCGTCCATCAGCAGGATCTGCGGCTGGGTGACGAGGGCGCGCGCGATCGACACCCGCATCTTCATGCCGCCCGAGAGTTCGCGCGGATAGGCCTTCTCGAAGCCCGACAGACCGACCGACGCCAGCGCCTGGCGGGCGCGCTCGATGTGTTCGCTGCGCGGCGCGTGCGACAGCCGCAACGGCAGCGTGACGTTGCGCAGCACGCTGGCCCAGGGCATGAGCGTCGGCTCCTGGAAGACGAACGACAGCTCGGGCCGCGACGCGCGCAGGCGGCCGCCTTCGTCGAGCCACTCGATCCGGCCGGCCGACGGTGTGCCCAGGCCGGCGATCAGCTTGAGCAGCGTGCTCTTGCCGCATCCCGAGGGCCCGAGCAGCGACAGGAACTGCTTGCGGCCGAGATCGATGCTGACGTCGCGCAGCGCCAGCGTGCCGTTGGCGAAGCGCTTGGAGACATGCTGCACGCGCAGCATGGGAGTCGCATCGCGCGCTGCCGACGGGTGTTCGAGGATGTTGGCCATGGTCCGCCTCGACTCGCTTACTTCTTGAGGAACTGCAGCGTGTAGCCGCGCTTGATGTCGATGCCCGGCGCCAGTGCGCCGGCCGCCACCATCGAGTCATAAAAGCGCTTCCAGCGTGCATCCGTCATCGTGCCGATGCCCATCGCCTGGGCGTCGCCGGACTCGAACACGCCGCGCTCCTTGAGCGTCTTGCGGCCGAACGCGATGCTTTCGTCGCTCAGGTTCGAGTTGGCGCGCTTGAGCAACTCGTTGCCCGGCGTCGGGTCCTCGTTCAGCCAGGTGCGCCAGCCCTTGATCGTGGCGTCGACGAAGCGCTGCACGACGTCGGGTTTTTCCGCGACCATCTGCGGATGTGCCAGCGTGATGCTGCTGTAGTTCTCGTAGCCGTTGTCGGCCAGCACGTGGATCACCGGATCGACGCCGGCACGCCGCATGTCGAACGGCTCGGTGTTGATGAAGCCCTCGACGCTGAGTTCCTTGTTCACGAGGAACTGCGCGAAGTTCGGGGTGTGCGGGCGCAACTGCTCGTCGCTGTAGCCGTACTTCGACTTCAGCCATTGCCAGTAGGTCTGGCGGCCGATCGTCGACACCTGGATCGGCTTGCCCTTCAAGGCCTGCAGCGTATCGTTGCCGGTGTTGGGGTACGAGAACAGCGCGGTCAGCGACTTCTGCCCCATCGCCGCCACCGCGATCGCCGGCAGGCCCTCCTTGGCGAAGTTCAGCACGCGAAAGCTGTCCGAATCGGCGAAGTCGACCTTGCGCGCCAGGAAGATCTGGTTGACGTTGAGCTGCGGGCCGCCGCTGCGGATCTCGACGTCCAGCCCGGCGGCCTTGTAGATGCCGGCGCCGACCGCCTGGTACAGGCCGGCCTTGTCGGTGCCGGCCAGCCAGCCGGTCTGGTAGGCGAGCTTGGTCAGGCCCTGTGCCTGCACCTGCCGCAGCAGCGCCGGCGCGGCCAGCGTGCAGGCGCCGCCGATCAGGCGCAGCGCGCCGCGCCGCGTGGTGATGGAGCGAGTCGAGCCGGTCATCCGTTCCTCCACGAGTTCGAGCAGTCCGATGTCATGCCAGTCCGGCCGCGCATTGCACCGAGCGCCGATCGACGCCGAGGCTCGCGGCCGCATCCAGGATCTGCTGCCAGGTCGTGGCATCCACCGGCAGGCCACGCGCGCTGCGCCGGGCGCGTTGTTCGCGCTCGGGATCGCCGGCGATCTGCACCTGGTCGAAGCCCGGTCGCGGCGGCGCGCCGAGCAGGCTGTCGACGAAGGCCTGCGCTTCGCGCTCGAAGGCCGCGCTGCCGCCGAGCGCCGCCGGATCGACGATCACGCTCAGCATGCCATTGAGAATGCGCTTCTTGCTGCCGTCCTCGCGATGCCCGACCATCCCGGCAGCGAGCGCGCCACCGAGCAGTTCGCACAGCACGGCCAAGCCGTAGCCCTTGTGTGCACCGAAGGCCAGGATCGCGCCGCTGGGCTCGGTCACGATCCAGCGCGGGTCGGTGGTCGGCCGGCCCTCGTTGTCGATGATGCAGCCCTCGGGCACCGCCTGGCCCTTGTTGTAGGCGACGCGCGACTTGCCGTAGGCGATCATGCTGGTGGCGAAGTCGAGGATCAGCGGCGCGCGTCCGGCCAGCGGCACGCCGGCCGTGAACGGGTTGGTGCCGAAGCCGGGGCGGATGCCGCCGTAGGGCGCGACGATCGGCGGCGCCATGACGTTGACGAAGTGCAGCGACACCAAGCCGGCTGCGGCGACCTGCTCGGCCCAGGCGCCGATGCGCCCGAGATGGTGCGAGTTGCCGAGCGCGACGATGGCGCTGCCGTGGCGGCGTGCGCGCGCTATGCCCAGCGCCATGGCCTCCTTGCCGATCACCTGGCCGAAGCCGGCCGAACCGTCCAGGCGCAGCAAGGCGCCGGCGTCGAGCACGATGCGCGCATGCGCGTTGGGCGCGAGGCCGCCTTCGAGGTAGGCCTCGGTGTAGCGCGGCAGCATGCCGATGCCGTGCGAATCGTGGCCGGTGAGGTTGGCGTCGATCAGATTGGCGGCGACGGACTCGATCTCGTCGGGCGCACTGCCGAAGCCGGCCACCACCAGGCGGATGGCGCGCTCGAGCGCGGCCAGCGGAATCGTATGCATGTCGCTCATGGTCGATGCGCTCGTCGCTCGTCGCTCGTCGTCGATCGGGCGCCGGCGCTCAGTGCATGAAGCCGAAGCGATGCAGCGAGATGAACAGCGTCAGCAGCTTGTTGGCCACCGGCTCGCCCTCGTTGCGGTTGCCCAGTTCCTCGAGCGCGACATCGATGGCGCGCGTGGCAGCGGTGAGCTCGGACAGCGTGGTGTTGGCGATCACGCCGTAGATGTCCAGCGTCAGCGTCGCCTTGGCCTGCTGGTTCTCGGTGACGATGCAGCCGCCGGTCTTGGCGTCGACCTGCTTCAGGCAGGCGTGCATCTCGGCGCTGTCGCGACCGACGGCCACGAAGTAGGCGGTCGGCGCAGGCCAGCAGGTGGCCACCGCGCCGCGCGCTATCGACACGCCCTTGAACAGGCCGTTGACGATGTGGCGCTGGCCCTTGGCATAGCGTTGCACGACCGCAATGCGGTTGAGTTCGACGCCGCCGAGCCGGGGCACGACCTGGCCGTTCTCGTACGGCACCCACACCTCCTGGAAGAACTTCTCGTGGCCGCGGCCGTAGACGTCGAACAGGTAGACCTTGGCCTGCTTGCCGTCGGCCGAGACTTCCAGCGGCTCGAGGTCGAGCTGCTGCGGCGCCAGGTCGGCCAGGCCGGGCACCGGCGGCTTGACCATGCCCGAGTAGTCGATGTCGGCGTGCTTGACGAGCTGGCGGTTCTTGGCGACCAGTTCGCCGTCCTTGAACACGTAGCGCGGGTCGATCTTCGCGAGGCTGTCGGTGAGCACGACATCGGCGAACTTGCCGGGCGTGAGCGAGCCGAACTGGGTGTCCATGTGGTACAGGCGCGCCGTGTACAACGTGGCCATCTTGATCGCGTGGATCGGGTTGATGCCCATCTCGGCGCACTGCGAGACCACCCAGTCCATGTGCCCGAGCGTCTGCAGCCGCTTGACCGAGATGTTGTCCGAGCACAGCAGGAAGTTCTCGGTCGGCCACCTGCGCTTGACGATGGCGCGCAGCATGATCTTGATGACTTCCGGACTGCCGACGCCGAACTTGATCTGCGTCGGGAAGCCGTAGCGGATGCTGCGCTCGATGTCGTCCTCGGTCCAGACATCGTGGTTGAACGACGAGCCGATGGCAGGCAGGTAGTTCAGCATCATGTCCGACAGCGCCGTCACGCCCCAGTGCGAGTTCATCGGGCCGCCCTTGACCCGCCCCATTGCCGCCTTGCGGAAATCGTCGTCGTTGCCGACGCTGTAGGTCAGGTGGCCGAGTTCGCCCAGGCCGATCACCGGGTCCATCTTCAGGATCGCCTCGGTCGCCTCGATCGAGGTCTTCTTGCCCGGCGCGAAGGCGTAGACGCGGTACGGCAGCCGCTCGTAGTCCTTGAACAGGGCCTGCAGCGCCTGCGGGCCTTCCGCGCCGGCCGCGCTCACCAGGTCCAGCGTCTCGGTGAAGATCGTGGTCGTGCCACAGGGCACGATGGCCTCGGCGAACGCCGCCGGATGCGCCAGTTGCGCGTCGAAATGGATGTGGGCGTCGATCAGCCCGGGGATCGCGTACAGGCCCTCGCCGTCGAAGACCTCGCGCACCTTGATGACCGCCTCGTCTGGGTTGAGCGCGACGATGCGCTTGTCGTAGACGAGGATCGAACCCTTGTAGACGTTCTCGCTGTGGACGTCGAGGATGTTCAGGTTCTTCAGCAGCAGGTCGGCTTCCCTCTTGCCGTTCAGGATGTCGAAGATGGCGCGCACCTTGTCGTACTGGGTGGCCACTTCGTCGGAACCCAGCGAAACCTGGTCATGCCACACGCGGGCGTCTTGATACATGGAGGGCCTCACTGTCCTTGAATGCTCGGCGGCGCGTATCAGAACGCAGTTGTCCGTTCGTGAGAAGCAGCATCTTTCGAGCGGACCGCTCTCGTTTCGAGAGCACAATGGCCGGCAGGGGGACCGGCATGCTCCACTCGCGCCTGCTGCGCTACATCGACGAGGTCGCGCGCTGCGGCTCCATCCGTGCCGCGGGGGAGCGCTTGCACGTCGCCCCGTCGGCCATCAACAAGCATGTGCTGCTGCTCGAGGAGGCGATCGGCGAGCCGCTGTTCGAGCGCTTGCCGCGCGGCCTGCGCCTGACCCCCGCGGGCGAGGTGCTGATCGCCCATGTGCGCCTGACGCTCAAGGAGTTCCGCCGCGTCGAAGCCGAAATCCGCGGCCTGAAGACGCTGCAGGGCGGCGAGGTGATCGTCGCCACGATGGACGGGCTGGCCAGCGGCATCGTGCCCAAGGCGGCGGTGACGTTCTCCGCCCGCTATCCGCAGATCAAGATCAGGGTGCGCGTGCTGTCGGGCCAGGACATCGTCGACGCGGTGGCCGACGGCACGGCCGATCTCGGATTCGGCTTCAACCTGCCGAGTGCGCCGCAGCTCGAGAACCTGTGGGAGACGGACACGAGCCTGGGAGCGGCGATGTCGCCGAGTCACCCGCTGGCCGAGATGGACGCCCTCGCGCTGGCGCATTGCATCTCTTTCCCGCTGATCTTCGCGGACCGTTCGATGCGCATGCATGGCATCGTCTCGCGCGCCTTTGCCGATGCGGGCCTCGCCGTGGAGCCGGCGTTCCTGAGCAACTCGATCGAAGCCATGAAAGGTTTGGCGAAGGCCGGCGAAGGCATCGCCTTCCTGTGCCGTTTCGACGTTGCGGAGGAATGCCGCCAGGGCGTGCTCACGTACCGCCCGATACGCGACCACACGTTTGCCAAGAACATGCTGTCCGTCGTGAGGCGCGACAAGCAGGGACACGGGCTGGCCAGCGAGTTGTTCGTCGAGGAGATCGTCAGCGCCTTGGGCGCGATCAGCTCGTAGCGCTGCGCCGCGCGGCCGGCTTCGGCGACCGGGTGTGCGGGTGGGCCCATGCCCGTATAGTCGCCCACCACGCGGCGCGCCCACGGCGTGCCCTCCCTCCTTCTTCGTAGCGACACACGCCGCGGCATGCGGTGGCGCAAGGCCCTTGACCGGCGCCGCCCATGCACGCGCCGCCGAGCGAGGTCTTGCATGCTTCCCAGGTTCCGCTTCCGGATCGATAGCCCGTCGTTGCGCCGACGAGCGTCCGGGCCACTGTCTTCGGCGCTACTTGCGCCGGTGCTCGCGCTGCTCCTTGCCGGCTGCGGCCCGTCGTCGTCGCCGGGAACGCCCGCGGCCGCCGCCGCGCCGCCGCCGGTCGAGGTGGGCGTGGTGACCGTCGCGCCGGGCGCGGTCGGCCTGCTGGTCGACCTGCCCGGCCGCACCGAGGCTTCGCGCATCGCGCAGGTGCGCGCGCGCGTCGCCGGCATCGTCAAGCGGCAGCTGTTTCGCGAAGGCAGCGACGTGCGCGCCGGGCAGCCGCTGTTCCAGATCGACGACGCACCGTACCGCGCCGCGCTGGCCGGCGCCGAAGCCGCACTCGCCCGCGCCGAGGCCAACGTGCTGCAGACGCGCGCGCAGGCCGAGCGCTACCAGCCGCTGGCCGAGGCCAAGGCGGTGAGCCAGCAGGACCTGGTGTCGGCGCAGGCCGCCTTCGCGCAGGCGCAGGCCGACGTGGCCGCGGCCAAGGCAGCGCGCCAGACGGCGCAGATCAACCTCGACTATGCAGCCGTGGGCGCGCCGATCGCCGGCCGCATCGGGCGCGCCCTCGTCACCGAGGGGGCGCTGGTGGGCCAGGGCGAGGCCACGCAGCTCGCCCTGGTGCAGCAGATCGATCCGCTGTTCGTCAACTTCACGCAGTCGGCCGCCGACGTGCTGCGGCTGCGCCGCGCGATCGCCGCGGGCCAGCTGAGGCGCGCCCCGGGCGCCGACGCCGTCAGCGTGCGCGTGGTTCTCGAGGACGGCAGCCTCTATCCGCTGCCGGGACGACTGCTGTTCTCCGACCTGTCGGTCGATCCCGGCACCGGCCAGATCACGCTGCGCGCCGAGCTGCCCAACCCCAAGGGC
>JAGWTJ010000093.1 GCA_028869005.1 Burkholderiales bacterium
CTGCGGTCAGCGTCGGACCCGAGGCGAAGGTGCGCGGCGTCCGCTGGCCGCTCGCCAGGCACTTGACGTGGCTGCCGCCGACATCGACGGCCAGCACGATCATCGCTGCCCCAGCGAGTGCGCCGCCGCCGCATCGGCGACGACGAGCGCGTGGTTGCGAGGCACGCGGCCGGCGGGCATGCGCTCGTCGCCTTCGACCAGACGCGCCAGCATGGCGGCCTTGTCGGCACCGCAGACCAGCCACAGGATGCAGCGCGCGCGATCGATCGTCGGCAGCGTGAGCGTCATGCGGCGATACCCGTGATGCGTGCCGGTGACGGCGACCCAGGCGTCGTCGACATCGAGCGCGCCGTCGCCGGCGAACAGCGACGCGGTGTGACCGTCGCTGCCCAGACCGAGGTGGACGAGGTCGAGCACCGGCGGTGCGCCGGCCAGCGCCACCAGCTCTTGCGCGTAATCGGCCGCGGCCGCCGGCAGATCGGGCGCGTCGGTGGGCATCGGATGGGCGTGTGCGCGCGGCGCGTCGGCGCCGGCCAGCAAGGCCGGCTCGATGTGACTCCAGTTGCGAGCGTCGCTGGCCGGCGGCGCCACGCGCTCGTCGACCTGGAACAGCTCCACGTGCCGCCAGGGGAGCGCCTCTTGCGCCAGCGCCTCGAACATCGGCCGCGGCGTGCGGCCGCCGCTCAGCGCGAGCAGGAAGCGCCGACGCTCCTGCAGCGCTGCGCGCGCGCGCTCGGCGATGAACATCGCGGCCCATTGCGCAGCCGCGGCGGCATCCGGCAGGCGTTCGACGCGCATCGCTCAGGCTCCGGCGAAAAGCTGCCAGCCGCCGTACGGCGCGACCATGGCGTCGGCCTCGGCCGGCCCCCAGCTGCCCTGGCCATAGGCGTGCACGGTGAGCGGTGCGTGCAGTACGGGATCGACGATGCGCCAGGCGGCCTCGACGCCGTCCTCGCGCGCGAACAGCGTCGGATCGCCCTTGAGCGCGTCGCCGATCAGGCGCTCGTAGGCGCTCATCTCGGCGCCGCCGTCGTTGCAGACGTAGAGCTCGACCGACTCGCCGTCCATCGCCGGGCCTGCGCGCTTGGTGTTGGCGCCGAGGGCGATGGCGACGCGGTCGGGGCCGAGTCGAAAGCGCAGGTAGTTGGGTGTCGCCGGCGCGCCGAACACCTGTTGCGGCGGCGCCTTCAGCCGCACCATGACCTCGGTGGCCGTGGTGGCGAGGCGCTTGCCGGCGCGAATGAAGATCGGCACGCCGGCCCAGCGCCACGAATCGAGGTGCAGGCGCAATGCAACGAAGGTCTCGACCTGCGAGTCCGCGGCCACACCGGCCTCGGCGCGATAGCCGTCGTACTGGCCGCGCACCAGAGCGTCGGCCGCCAGCGGCCGGATGCCGCGAAAGACCTTGACCTTTTCGTCGCGCAGCGCCTCGGCGCCGGCGCCCACCGGCGGCTCCATCACGAGGTGCGCCAGCACCTGCAGCATGTGGTTCTGCACCACGTCGCGCAAAGCGCCCACCTCCTCGTAGAAACGGCCGCGCCCCTGCACGCCGATCGCTTCGGCCATCGTGATCTGGATGCTGGCAACGTGATCGCGGTTCCACACCGGCTCGAGGAAGGCGTTGGCGAAGCGGAAGAACAGCAGGTTCTGCACCGCCTCCTTGCCCAGGTAGTGGTCGATGCGGAAGACCGCCGATTCGGCGAATGTGCGGTGCAGCGCCTGGTTGAGCGCCTGGGCCGACGCGAGGTCGCGCCCGAAGGGCTTTTCGACCACCACGCGCGCACCCGCGGCGCTGCCCGATTCGCCGATGCCGTCGACCACCGTCGGAAACAGGCTCGGCGGCACCGCCAGGTAGTGCAGCGGATGCTGCGCGGCGCCGAGCGCGGCGCGCAGGCTGCGGTGGGTGGCGGCGTCGCGGTAGTCGCCGTCGACGTAGCGCAGCAAGGCGAGCAGCCGTTCGCCGGCGGCATCGATGCCGCTGCCGTGCTCCTTCAGGCTGCCGCGCACGCGCTCGCGAAACTGCTCGAGCTGCCAGCCCGAGCGCGCCATGCCGACCACCGGCACGTCGAGCGCGCCGCGGCCCACCAGGGCCTGCAGCGCCGGAAAGATCTTGCGGTAGGCGAGATCGCCGGTGGCGCCGAACAGCACCAGTGCGTCGCTGGCGCCTGCGATCATGCCTTGCGTTCCTCGTGCCCGCCGAACTCGTGGCGCATCGCCGAGAGGACGCGGTTGGCGAACTCGCTGCCGCCGCGCGAGGCAAAGCGCGCGAACAGGGCGCTGGCCAGCACCGGCGCCGGCGTGCCGGTGTCGATGGCGGCCGCTAGCGTCCAGCGGCCTTCGCCCGAGTCGGCGACGTGGCCGCCCAGGTCGGCGAGCCCCGGATCCTGCAACAGCGCGTGCGCCGTCAGGTCGAGCAGCCACGAGCGCACGACGCTGCCGCGGCGCCACAGCTCGGCGATCTCGGCGAGGTCGAGGTCGTAGCGATAGGCCTCGGGATGCGCCAGCGGCGCGGTCTCGGCATCGGCCGGGCGCGGATGTGCGCCGACGCCCGCGTTGCGCAGGATGTCGAAGCCCTCGGCGTAGGCGGCCATCATTCCGTACTCGATGCCGTTGTGCACCATCTTCACGAAGTGGCCGGCGCCGCTCGCACCGCAGTGCAGCCAGCCGCGTTCGGCGCCGGTGCCGTTCGACGCGCGGCCCGGTGTCGGAGGTGCGGCCGCTGCGCCCGGCGCGAGCGCGGCGAACAGAGGCTCGAGCCGCTGTACTGCGGCCGCCTCGCCGCCGATCATCAGGCAATAGCCCTCGCGCAGACCCCACACGCCGCCGCTGGTGCCGACGTCGACGTAGTGCAGGCCGCGCGGCGCGAGCGCCGCGGCGCGCCGCAGGTCGTCGCGATAGTGCGAATTGCCGCCGTCGATCACGCTGTCGTCGCGCTGCAGATGAGGCACGAGCGCCTCGATGGTGCTGTCGACCGCTGCGGCCGGCAACATGAGCCAGACCGCGCGCGGAGCTTGAAGTTCCGCGGCCAGTTCGGCGAGCGAGGCGGCGCCGCGCGCACCGGCAGCGACCAGCGCCTGCACCGCATCGGGGTGGATGTCGTGCACCACGCAGGCGTGGCCTGCCGCCATCAGCCGTCGCGCCATGTTGGCGCCCATGCGGCCCAGTCCGACGATCCCGACTTGCATGCCGATCTCCTTGTCGCGTCGGCCGGCGCCGCCGGCCCGGTCCGAACACCGTGCGCTGCGCCGGCGCGCGCAACCATTATGGAGTTCGGTTGGTCGACGCACACGGCGTGCGGGCGAGCACACTGGCGGCGACGCGGGATCGGCACCTTGCGCGTGCCGCTTGCGCCACGTGCTGCTCCACCTGCGCTGGTAAGCTGCGTCCGTGCGCGGGTTATCTATGCCGCGCACCACCCCCCGATGCGATTCCTCTTTTCCATCGCTGCCTTGTTGCTCGTCCTGTACCTCGTGCTGCAGTTGGGCAGCAAGCAGTTGCAGGCACTGAAGTCGGACGGCGGCGGCGCCGCGTCGGCGGCGCTCGCGGCCACGCCGCGCAACGCGGCCGAAGCGGCGGCCAAGCGCGTCACCGATGCGCTGCAGCAAGGCGCCGCGGCGCGCGCGTCCGATGCCCAGCCCTGAGCGGCGTGCGGAGGGCGCCTCGGCCACGCCGGCCGACGAGTGGGCGATGCGTCTGGCGCTGGACCAGGCGCACAACGCCTGGCTGGTGGGCGAGGTGCCGGTGGGTGCGGTCATCGTGCGCCGCGGCGAGGGCGGGCCGCAGGTGCTGGCCACCGGCTACAACCGGCCGATCACGACGCACGACCCGACCGCGCACGCCGAAATCGTCGCGCTGCGCCACGCCGCCGCCCTGCAGGAGAACTACCGACTGCCGGACTGCGAGCTGTACGTGACGCTCGAGCCCTGCGCGATGTGTGCGATGGCGCTGATGCATGCACGCCTGGCGCGCGTGGTGTTCGGCGCCTTCGACCCCAAGACCGGTGCCGCAGGTTCGGTGCTGGACCTGTTTGCCCAGCCGCAGCTCAACCACCAGACCGAGGTCGTGGGCGGCGTGCTGGCCGACGCCTGCAGCCGCTTGCTGCGCGACTTCTTCGCCGAGCGTCGGGCGCAGTTGCGCAGCGAACGCGGGCCCTCGGCGCAAGCCCGGGCCGAACGGCAGCCGGCCGAAGCATCGGCTGCCGACGGCCATGGCGACCCTGGCCCGGATCGGGCTGCCGCGGCCGGCGAGGCGAACGCGGCGCAGATCATCCAGGCCGACGAGACCATCCCGGCCGGCGAGGCGCTGGAGCTGCCGCTGCCTTCGCAGGACACGCCATGAGCCGAACCGCCGCAGCACACGACGCGCAGCACGCGCAGCAAGCCCAAGAGCCCTCGCTCGGCCTGTTCAGCCCCTCGGGCGTCGTGCTGCGGCCACCGCTCCTGCGCCTCGCGGCGCGGCGCCTGGCTGCGCTCGGCTTCGCCGTGACGATCGACGAGGCCGCGCTGGCGCGCGCGCAGCGCTTCGCCGGCGACGACGACATGCGGCTGGCCGCCATCCACCGCGTGGCGCGTGCCGCGCCGCGGGTGGCGATGGCCACGCGCGGCGGCTACGGCCTGACGCGCCTTGTCGATCGCATCGATTACCGGCTGCTCGCGCGCGCCGCCGAGCGCGGCACGATGTGGCTCGGCCACAGCGACTTCACCGCGCTGCACTGCGCGCTGTTCGCACGCACCGGCGCGGCCGGCTGGGCGGGCCCCATGGCGCTCGACCAGTTCGGGCGCAGCGACGAGGAAGGCGGCGTCGACGAAGTCACCGCCGGCTGTCTGGGCGAGGCGGCGCGCGGCGAACTCGAGGCGATCGGCTTTCGCACCGAGCCCGGCTTCGACGGCCTGGCGCGGCGCGGCCTGCTGTGGGGCGGCAATCTGGCGATGCTGTGCTCGCTGCTGGGTACGCGCCACTTCCCGCGCCCCGAGCAGGTCAAGGGCGGCATCCTCTACCTCGAAGACGTCAACGAGCATCCGTTTCGCGTCGAGCGCCGCCTGCTGCAACTGGTGCAGGCCGGCGTCGTCGGCACGCAGCGCGCGCTGCTGCTCGGCCACTTCACGAATCACAAGCCGATGCCCGTCGATCGCGGCTACCGCCTGCGCAGCGTCGTCGAGTATCTGCGTGCTGCGACCCCGGTGCCGATCCTCACCGGGCTGCCGGCGGGCCATGTGCCGACGCTGGTGACGCTGCCGTTCGGCCGCCGCGCCGAACTGCTGGTGGACGGCCGCGACGCGTTCGTGGCCTGGGGCCATCGACGCGCCGCCGAGGCGCGATGAGGTGCGGCGCGCGCGCCTAGAATGCGCGCCACTTCCGAGGGTCCCGATGGGTTTGCGGCGCTTGCTTGCCACTTTGTTCGCCTGCGGCGCGCTGCTCGCGGCGTGCAACAACAACCCCTGGCCCGACGGCGCGCCGGCCACCGACACGCTGTTCACGGCGATGGTCGAAGGCTCGCCGCGCCACCTCGACCCGACGGCCTCGTACTGGAGCAACGACACGCCGTTCACCTACCAGATCTACGAGCCGCCCTACGGCTACGACTACCTCGAGCGCCCGTTCCGGCTGGTGCCCAAATCGGCCGCCGCGGTCGTGCGTCCGCACTACGTCGACAAGGACGGCAAGCCGCTGGCCGACGACGCGCCGGCCGAGCAGGTGGCCCAGAGCATCTACGACGTGCCGATCAAGCACGGCATCCTGTTCCAGCCGCATCCGGCGTTCGCCGTCGACGCGCAGGGGCGCCATCGCTACCACAGCGAGAACCCGATGGCGCCGGGCGAGCTCGGCGCGCGCCGCACGCCGCTCGACTTCGAATACCAGGGCACGCGTGAGCTGGTGGCCGAGGACTTCGTCTACGCGCTCAAGCGCCAGGCCACGACGCGCGTCACGACGCCGATCTTCAGCACCTTCGCCGAGTACATCGTCGGCCTCGACGCCTACGGCAAGCTCGTCAAGGCCGAGGATGCCAAGCTGCGCGCCGGGCTCGATCCGGCCAGCCTGGACAAGCCCTTCCTCGACTTCCGCCAATGGCCGCTCGAAGGCGCCAGCGCGCCCGAGAAGTACCTGCTGCGCATCCGCATCAAGGGCAAGTACCCGCAGTGGAAGTACTGGATGCAGATGACCTTCACGGCGCCGATCCCGTGGGAGGCCGACGCCTTCTACGCCCAGCCGGGCATGGCGGCGGCGGGGCTGTCGCTCGACCGCTGGCCGGTCGGCACCGGCGCCTACATGATGGCCGAGTACGTGCAGGACCGCCGCCACGTCATGGTGCGCAACCCCAACTATCGCGGCGAGCCCTATCCGTGTGTCGGCATGCCGGGCGACAAGGCGGCGGGCATGCTCGCCGACTGCGGCAAGCGCATGCCCTTCATCGACCGCATGGTCTTCACCGTCGAGCGCGAGGCGGTGCCGCTGCGCAACAAGTTCCTGCAGGGCTACTACGACATCCCGGTGTTCGAGCGCACCGACAGCGGCATGAGCTACCTGGTCGCGATGCAGGACAGCGAGGACGTACGCCGCGAGTACCTCGACAAGGGCCTGCGCCTGACCCGAGGCACCGACACCGGCAGCTACTTCATCGCCTTCAACATGCTCGACCCGACGCTGGGCGACGGCGCGGCGGGCGAACTCAGCGCCGCGCAGAAGGCGAGGAACCGCAAGCTGCGCCAGGCGATCAGCATCGCCATCGACTGGGAGGAGTACAGCAAGATCTTCCCCAAGAAGGCCGGCGTCACCGCGATGGGCCCGATCCCGCCCGGCATCTTCGGCTCGCGCGAGGGCACGCCCGAAGGCGTCGACCCGGTGACGCACGTCTGGCAGGACGGACACGCCGTGCGCCGCCCGATCGCCGACGCCAAGCGGCTGCTGGCCGAGGCCGGCTACCCCGACGGGCGCGACGCGAAGACGGGCCGCCCGCTGGTACTGAACTACGACTTCTACGCGCAGCCCACGCCCGAGAACAAGCCCGAGATCGACTGGGTGGTGCGCCAGTTCGCCAAGATCGACATCCAGCTCGAGGTGCGCGCCACCGACAACAACCAGTTCCAGGACAAGGTGCGCAAGGGCAAGTACCAGGTGTTCTGGCTCGGCTGGCTGGCCGACTACCCGGACGCCGAGAACTTCCTGTTTCTGCTCTACAGCAAGACCGGCAAGACCAAGTACGACGGCGAGAACACCGCCAACTACGACAATCCCGATTACGACAAGCTGTTCCTCGAGATGAAGACGCTCGAGGACGGGCCGGCCAAGCAGGCACTGATCGACAAGATGGTGCGCCTGGTGCAGGAGGACGCACCGTGGACGATGGGCTTTTTCCCCTACGCCTCGGGCGCGTCGCAGCAATGGGTGCACAACTACAAGCCGACCATCATGATCCGCGACCAGGGCCGCTACCTGCGGCTCGATGCGCGCGAGCGCGCGGCCGCGCTGGCGGTGTGGAACCGGCCGCTGTGGTGGCCGCTGCTGCTGCTGGCCGCCGCCGTGCTGGCGCTGGTGGCCTACGGCGTGGGCAACTGGCGCCGGCGCGAGCGCACCAACGCGCGCGGCCAGGTCATCGCGCCCACGGCGCCCTGAGCGCGACGCGCCCGCGGCCATGCTCGCCTACGTCGTCCGCCGCACGCTCTACGGCGTGCTGATCCTGCTCGGCGTCAACCTCGCCACCTTCTTCCTGTTCTTCACCGTCAACACGCCCGACGACATGGCGCGCCTGAACCTGGGCGGCCGGCGCGTCACGCAGGCGGCGATCGAGAAGTGGAAGGCCGAACGCGGCTACGACAAGCCGCTGTACTACAACGCCGCGCGCAACGGCTCGGGCGCGCTCACCGACACCGTCTTCTTCGAGCGCTCGGCTTCGCTGTTCGCGCTCGACTTCGGGCGCGCCGACTCGGAATCCTCGGGCGACATCGGGCACGAGGTGGCGACGCGCATGTGGGTGAGCCTGCAACTGGCGCTGCCGCTGTTCGTGCTGCAGGTGATCGCGAGCACCGCGTTCGCGCTGCTGCTGGTGATGTTCCGCCACTCGCGGCTGGACTTCTGGGGCGTCGTCGCCTGCGTGCTGATGCTGTCGATCTCGAGCCTGTTCTACATCATCGTCGGCCAGTTCCTGTTCTCGCGCGTGATGCGGCTGGCGCCGATCTCGGGCTATGCGCCGGGCTTCGATGCGGTCAAGTTCCTGGTGCTGCCGATCGCGCTGTCGCTGCTGGCGCGCCTGGGCGGCGAGGCGCGGCTGTACCGCGCCATGCTGCTCGAGGAGACGACCAAGGACTACGTGCGCACCGCGCGCGCCAAGGGTCTGGGCGAGTACACCGTGCTGGCGCGCCACGTGCTGCGCAACGCGCTCATTCCGATCATCACTTCGGCCGGCAGCTATCTGCCCTACGTCTTCCTCGGCAGCCTGGTGTTCGAGAGCTTCTTCGGCCTGCCCGGCCTCGGCGCCTACGTCATCGAGGCCATCGGCAAGCAGGACTTCGCGATCGTGCGCACCATGGTCTTCCTCGGCTCGCTGCTGTACATCGCCACCTTCATCGTCATCGACATCGCGTACACGTGGGCCGACCCTCGCGTGCGGCTCGCCTGACGCGCATTGCTGCCATGCCCAAGTTCGTGTTGTTGTGGACCGACGCCGTGATGTGGGCAATGGCCGCTGCGCTCGTCGCCTACGTGCTGTACGTGTGGCGCAGCCCGGCGCGCAGCGCGAACTGGCGCAAGGTGTTCCGCGATCCGGCAGCGCTCGCGTCCAGCCTCGTGCTGCTGCTGTGCCTGGCGGTGACGATGGTCGACAGCGTGCACTACCGGCCGCTGCTGCCGCCGGCGCCGGGCGTGCGGGACGCGGCACCGGCCTACGACGTGCGCACGCGCTCGTTGCTCGATCGGCTGCTGCAGCGCCTGGTCGACTCGCGCGAGCAGACCTACTCGCGACCGCTGGACTACGTCGGCTTCACCAAGGAATCCGTGGAGGTCGGCGGCAAGCTCGAGCGCATCGCGCCGCGGCTGAAGTACGGCGGCGCGCAGCTGCGTGATCCCGACGCCGAGTGGGCCGGCGACCTGCTGCGCCGCGGCCTGCTCGGGCTCGCGGCCGGGCTGGCGGCGGCGCTGCTGCTCGGCGCGGCAGCGCTCGCGGCGGGCGCGCGCCGGCGCCGCGTCGGCTTCGCGTCCGCGCTGCGCGCCGTGCTGCGCGGCGAAGGCGACATCCCCTGGCACGTCGCCGTCGTGACACTGCTCGTGCTCGGCGCGCTGCTGGGTGCCGGCTGGGCGCTGGCCCTGCGCTATCACGTCTTCGGCACCGATCTCACCGGCAACGACGTGCTGTACCAGGCCATCAAGAGCATCCGCACCGCCTTCGTCATCGGCTCGCTGGCCACCATCGCCACGCTGCCGCTGGCGGTGGTGCTCGGCATCATGGCCGGCTACTTCAAGGGCTGGGTCGACGAGGTCATCCAGTACGTCTACACCGTGCTGTCGTCGATCCCGAACGTGCTGCTGATCGCCGCCTGCGTGCTGATGGTGCAGGTCTTCATCGACCAGCATCCCGAGCTGTTCGAGACCGGCGCCGAGCGCAGCGACTTGAAACTCTTCCTGCTGTGCGCCGTGCTCGGCCTCACCGGCTGGGCCGGCCTGTGCCGGCTGCTGCGCGGCGAAACCTTGAAGCTGCGCGAGCTCGAATACGTGCAGGCCGCCAACGCCTTCGGGGTGGGCCACGCGCGCATCATGCGCCGCCACATCTTCCCCAACGTCGCGCACCTGATGCTGATCGTCACCGTGCTCGACTTCAGCGCCCTCATCCTGTACGAGGCGGTGCTGACCTACGTCGGCGTCGGCATCGACCCGTCGCTCAACAGCTTCGGCAACATGATCAACCTGGCGCGCGCCGAGATGAGCCGCGAGCCGGTGGTGTGGTGGAGCTTCGCCGCCGCCTTCGTCTTCATGGTCACGCTGGTGCTGGCCGCCAACCTGTTCGCCGACGGCGTGCGCGATGCGTTCGATCCGCATGCGAGAGGCGTGAGGCTCAGGCGGCGCCGCGCAGCCGCGTCGACAGGGGCGCCGCAATGATCGCCATCGACGACCTCGTCGTGGAACTCGACGTCGAGGCCGGCGTCGTGCGCGCCATCGACGCCCTTGCGCTGACCATCGAGCGCGGCGAGACCTTCGCGCTCGTCGGCGAGAGCGGCTGCGGCAAGAGCATGACGGCGCTGGCGCTGATGCGGCTGCTGCCCGAGAACGGCCATGTCGCCGCCGGCCACGTGCGCGTCGGCGGCGAGGACGTGCTCGACCTGCCCGAGGCCGCAATGCGCGGCGTGCGCGGCGGGCGCATCGGCATGATCTTCCAGGAGCCGGCCACCAGCCTCAACCCGGTGATGAAGGTGGGTGCGCAGATCGTCGAAGCGATCGAAGCGCATACGGCGTTGCGCGGTGCGGCGGCGCGCGCGCGCGCCCTCGAGTGGTTGCGCCGCGTCGGCATCCCCGAGCCCGAGCGGCGCATCGACGACTACCCGTTTCGCATGAGCGGCGGCCAGAAGCAGCGCGTCATGATCGCCATGGCGCTGGCGGCCGAGCCCGACTTCCTCGTCGCCGACGAGCCGACGACGGCGCTCGACGTCACGATCCAGGCGCAGATCCTCGAGTTGCTGAAGGACCTGCAGCGCGAGCAGCGCATGGGCCTCATGCTCATCACGCACGACCTGGCGGTGGTCGCGGGCATGGCGCAGCGCGTGGCGCTGATGTATGCCGGGCAGATCGTCGAGGTGGCGCCGGCCGACGAGTTTTTCGCCGCGCCCAAGCATCCTTACGCGCAGGCGCTGCTGCGCGCGCTGCCCGGTGCTTCGAGGCGCGACACGCCGCTCGAAGCCATCGCCGGCACGGTGCCGCCGCTCACCGGGCGCTTCGCCGGTTGCCGCTTCGTCGAGCGCTGCGCGCAGGCGATGCCGCACTGCGCGACGACGCCGCCCGCGCTACGCGCGCTCGACGCGCGGCGCCAGGTGCGCTGCCTGCTGTACGAGCCCGGTGCCGTGCCGACCCGGCGCGCTGCCGCGTCCGTGCCATCCGACCGGCCTGACGCTGCAGCGCGCGACAACCGCGCCGACGCGGCGCCGGAAGACAGTCCGCTGGCGGACGCGCCGCTGCTGGACGTGCAGTCGCTGGGCGTGCGCTTTCCGGTCCGCAGCGGCCTGCTGCAGCGTGTGCACGGCCACTTCGACGCCGTGCGCGACGTGAGCTTCTCGATCGCGCGCGGCCAGACGCTGGCGCTGGTCGGCGAATCGGGCTGCGGCAAGACGACCACCGGC
The DNA here is from genome assembly GCA_028869005.1 of Burkholderiales bacterium. Lineage (GTDB taxonomy): Bacteria > Pseudomonadota > Gammaproteobacteria > Burkholderiales > Burkholderiaceae_C > Rubrivivax. The sequence continues at coordinate 11,319 of JAGWTJ010000093.1, forward strand.
AAGGCCATCGTGCAACTGCTGCGCGGCGTCGCCGTCACCGAGGGCCGCGCGCTGCTCGACGGCCGCGATGTCTTTGCGCTGCAGGGCCCCGCACTGCTGGCCGCGCGGCGCGAGGTGCAGATCATCTTCCAGGATCCGTTCGCGTCGCTCGACCCGCGCATGCGCGTGTTCGAACTGCTCGAGGAGGGCCTGCAGTCGCTGCACCCGGCGCTCGACGCCCGGGCGCGGCGCGAGCGCATCGAGGCGATCACCGCTCAGGTGGGTCTGCGCCGCGATGCGCTCGAGCGCCATCCGCACGAGTTCTCGGGCGGCCAGCGCCAGCGCATCGCCATCGCGCGCGCGCTGGCCGTGCAGCCTCGGCTCATCGTCTGCGACGAACCCACCTCGGCGCTCGACGTCTCGGTGCAGGCGCAGATCCTCAACCTGCTGCGCGAGCTGCAGCGCGATACGGGTGTCTCCTACCTGTTCATCACCCACAACATCGGCGTGGTCGAGTACATCGCCGACCAGGTGGCGGTGATGCAGCGCGGGCTGATCGAGGAGATCGGCAGCATCGAGCGCGTGCTGGGCGCGCCGCAGACCGACTACACGCGCACGCTGCTGGCGGCGGTGCCGCGGATCGCGCTGCCGAGTGTCTGATGCGCGCACCGTTTCAAGGAAACCCCTAGACAAGTTGCCGCAGCACTGTGGTGACAATCGGTTTACAAGCCTTCGCAGACGAGACATAGCCGGCTTACAGAGGCGGCATGTGTCTTGCTCGAGGGAAGGTCTACCGATCAACCTATCAAGGAATCCGAGGAGAGCTCATGTTCAGGAGAACGAAGGTCAATGCGGGCGTGCTGGCAGCGCTGGGCGCGATGAGCATGGCCAGCGGGCTTGCGCAGGCGCAGCAGCAGACGCTGGAGCGTGT
>JAGWTJ010000094.1 GCA_028869005.1 Burkholderiales bacterium
GCCAACAAGCGCGCCATCGACCGCCACAACCAGGCCCGCAACGATGCCACCGAGCGCATCGACGAGATCCTGCTGCTGCGGCTGGGCCTGGTCGACGCGGCCTCGGCCGGCAGCGCCGCGCCGCGCTCGCTGGCGCCGCCCGGCGCGCGCCTGAACAGCGAGACCGCGGGCAGCATGGTCGACCGCCTGTCGATCCTGGCGCTGAAGGTGCAGGCGATGCGCGCGCAGTCGCTGCGCCGAGATGTCGATGCGGCGCACCGCGCGGCCAGCGCCGTCAAGCTCGGTCAGCTGCAGCAGCAGCGTGCCGACCTGGCGGGCTGCCTGCACGCGCTGCTGGCCGATGCCGAGGCCGGGCGCGCCACCTTCAAGGTCTACCGCCAGTTCAAGATGTACAACGACCCGCTGCTCAACCCCGCGCTCGTGGCCGAGCGGGGCTCGCTGCCACCGGCCGCATGACGGCCGCCGGTCGCGCGGCGCCGCAGCCCCCGGGCGGCCCGCGGCTGCTCATCGTCAAGACCTCGTCGATGGGCGACGTGGTGCACGCGATGCCGGTCGTGCACGACATCCTGCGCGTGCACCCGAGCGCGCACATCGAATGGCTGGTGGAAGCGCCGTTCGCCGCCATCCCGGCGATGCATCCGGGCGTCGCCAAGGTGCTGCCGATGGCCTGGCGCAAGTGGCGCAGCGAACTCGCCAAGCGTCGCACCTGGCGCGCGATGCGCGAACTGCGCGACGAGTTGCGAGACGGCCACTTCGACCTCGCGCTCGACCTGCAGGGCCTGCTCAAGAGCGCGCTGTGGGCGCGCCAGGCGAATGCGCCCGTGGCCGGCTACGACGCGGCGAGCGCGCGCGAGCCGCTGGCGGCGCGGCTGTACCGCCGGCGTGCCGCGGTGCCGCGCCAGTTGCACGCCGTGCAGCGCTGTCGCTTGCTGGCCGCCGCCCATCTGCGCCTGCCGCCGCCCGACGATGCGCCGCAGTTCGGCCTCGTGGCGCCGGCGCCGACGTGGCTGCCGCGCGGCGCCTACGCCGTGCTCATCCCCAATGCCAGCCGCAAGGAGAAGCTGTGGCCCGAGCGGCACTGGATAGCGGTCGGGCGGCGCCTGGTCGAGCGCGGTCTGCATCCGCTGGTGCTGTGGGGGCGCGACGAGGAGCAGACGCTGGCCGAGCGCATCGCCGCAGGTTGCGACGGCGACGTGCCGCCGTTCCTGAAGGTCGGCGAGATGGCCTCGGTGCTGGCGAGCGCGCAGCAAGTCGTCGGGCTCGACACGGGCTTCACGCATCTGGCGGCGGCGTTCGGCCGGCCCACGCTCGGCATCTACTGCGATCACGAGCCGGGGCTGGCCGGCATCACCGGTCCGGGGCGCGTGGCCAGCATCGGCGGCAAACATCAGGTGCCGGGCCGCGTCGAGGTGCTGGACCTTCTCGACGCGCAGATGGCGGCCTGAACGGCGCGGCCGCGCTCTACAGCGCCTCGACCCGTTGCGGCGGAAAGCTGTCCCAGCTCAGACAGCCAGGGCATTGCCAGAAGTAATGCTGCGCCTCGAAGCCGCACGCTGCGCAGCGAAAGCGCTCGAGCGGCACGGCGGCGCGCGCCACCGCCGCCTGCAGGGCGGTGACGCCCGGTTCGCCCCATAGCCCCTGCGGCAGCGCGAGCAGCCGCCCGGCAGCGGCGAGCGAAGGCAGTTGCCCCAGGTGTCGCACCCAGCGCGCGGCGCGTGCCGAGGTGCCATCGGAGGCTGCATCGGAAGCGCCATCGGAGGCGTCCAGGACATCGAGTGCCGCCACCAGTTCCACGGCCGGCTGCTGCGCGTACTGTGCTTCGAACACGGCGCGTGCCGCCGCGGCGCGGCCGCAGGAGAGCGCGGCGGCGGCGTAGCTGTCGGCTACGAGCAGGAACATCGCAGGATGCGCGCCGCGCAAGGCGTCCCATGCCGCCAGCGCCTCGACCGGGTGGCCTGCGCGCAGCAGGCGCTGACCGCTGAGCAACCAGGCGCGCGCGCTGCCGGGCGACGCCTGCAGCGCCCTCGCGAGCGCCGCCTCCGCCTCGTCGGGGCGGCCGGAGGCATCCGCTGCCTGCGCCATTTCGCACTCGTAGTGCGCGCGCCGCGCGGCGAACGAGCCGTCGCCGGCGGCATCCAGTTGCGCGGCCAGTTCGAGCGCGCGCGGCCAGTCGCGCGAACGCTCGGCCAGCGCCAGCAGCGCCAGCCGCGCCTCGCGGTCGAAGCGTCCGCCTTCGAGGGCGCGCCAGGCGTCCTCGGCGCGGTCGAAGAGCCCCGCCTTCATGAAGTCTTCGGCGAGCGCGAACCGTGCGCGCTCGCGCTCGGGTGCACGCAGATCACTGCGTGCCAGCAGGTGCTCGTGCACGCGCACCGCGCGCTCGAATTCACCGCGGCGGCGAAAGAGGTTGCCGAGCGCGAAGTGCAGTTCCGAGGACTCGGGGTCCTGCTGCACGGCTTCGATGAAGGCGTCGACCGCCTTGTCCTGCTGCTCGTTGAGCAGCAGGCTGAGTCCCTTGAAATAGGCCCGCGGCGACTCGCGCGCGTCGCGGCGCCACTGGCGCAGGTCCATGCGCGAGGCGACCCAGCCGAGCGCGAAGGCGATCGGCAGGCCGATCAGCAGCCACTGGAAGTCGAAATCCATCGCCGGTGCCGGTCCGCTCGTAGGCGCGCGTGCCTACAAGCCGTCGCGCGGCGGATGCTCGGCGCCGAACTCGGAGGGCAGCGCCGAAACCTCCGGCGCCGGCGCTGCGGCGGCCGCCGGCGGCGCCTGGCGCGTGGCGAGCCGCCGATGGCGCCACCACGCCGGCACCATCGCCAGCACGCCGATCGCGGCGCCGGCGGCGAAGGCGACGAGCACGATGATGACCATCGGCGCATGCCATTCGGCGCCGAAGAACCAGCGCACGACGGCGTTCTGCTGATTGTTCAGCGCGAACGCGAACAGCGTGAAGAAGACGAAGCCGCGCAGCAGCCAGACGACGAGGCGCATGGTCCGCGATGATGCGGCAAAAAGGGGGCGATGCCGACCACGCCGCGCGCAGCGTCGGGGCAGGCCCTGCGTCAGCCCTCGCGGCCGGCTGCTTGCGCGTCGACCGCTTCGCGCAGTGCCTTGCCGGGTTTGAAGTGCGGCGCCAGCTTCTCGGGGATCGTGACCTGCTCGCCGCTGCGCGGGTTGCGCCCGATGCGCGGTGGACGGCGGTTCACCGAGAAGCTGCCGAAGCCGCGGATCTCGATGCGGTGGCCGCGCGCCAGCGCGTGCGTCATGGCGTCGAGCATGGTCTTGACCGCGAACTCGGTATCGCGCTGCGTGAGTTGCGCGAAACGGTCCGCGAGGCGGGCGACGAGGTCGGAACGGGTCAACGGCATGGCCCTTTGGACGACGAGGGGGACGGCGAGCGGGACGGTGGCGGACGAACCGGCGGCGATCGCGCGGGCCCGATGCCGGTGACGGCACGGGCCCGCGACGGCGTCACTCGCCGGTCTTGTCGAGCTTGGCGCGCAACAGCGCCCCCAGGCTGGTGGTGCCGGCCGTCTCGCGCTCGTTGCTCTGCGCCAGGCGCTGCATGGCCTCCTGCTGGTCGGCGTTGTCCTTGGCCTTGATGCTCAGCTGGATCGAGCGCATCTTGCGGTCGACGTTGATGATCATCACGCTCACGTCGTCGCCTTCCTTGAGCACGTTGCGCGCGTCCTCGACGCGGTCGCGGCTGATCTCGCTGGCGCGCAGATAGCCGGTGACGTCGGCGTTGAGCTGGATCTCGGCGCCGCGCGGGTCGACGCTGCGCACCTTGCCGCTGACGATGGCGCCGCGGTCGTTGAGCGTCGTGAAGCTGGTGAACGGATCGACGTCGAGCTGCTTGATGCCCAGGCTGATGCGCTCGCGTTCCACGTCGACGGCGAGCACGATGGCCTCGACCTCCTGGCCCTTCTTGTAGTTGCGCACCGCGGTCTCGCCCGGCTCGTGCCAGCTGAGGTCGGACAGGTGGACCAGGCCGTCGATGCCGGCGGCCAGGCCGACGAAGACGCCGAAGTCGGTGATGCTCTTGACCGGCCCGCTGACGCGGTCGCCGCGCTTGACGTTGGCGGCGAACTCCTCCCACGGGTTGGCCTTGCACTGCTTCATGCCCAGGCTGATGCGACGCTTGTCCTCGTCGATCTCGAGGACCATGACCTCGACTTCCTCGGCCAGCGTGACGACCTTGCTCGGTGCGACGTTCTTGTTCGTCCAGTCCATCTCCGAGACGTGCACCAGACCTTCGATGCCGGGCTCGATCTCGACGAAGGCGCCGTAGTCGGCGATGTTGGTGACCTTGCCGAACAGGCGCGTGCCCTGCGGGTAGCGGCGCGAGACGCCCATCCACGGATCGTCGCCGAGCTGCTTCAGGCCGAGCGAGACGCGGTTCTTCTCGGCGTCGAACTTCAGCACCTTGGCGGTCAGTTCCTGGCCGACCTGCACCACTTCGGTCGGGTGCCGCACGCGCCGCCATGCCATGTCGGTGATGTGCAGCAGGCCATCGATGCCGCCCAGGTCGACGAAGGCGCCGTACTCGGTGATGTTCTTGACCACGCCGTGCACGATGGCGCCTTCGGTCAGCGTCTCGAGCAGCTTGGCGCGCTCCTCGCCCATGCTGGCCTCGACCACGGCGCGGCGCGACAGCACGACGTTGTTGCGCTTGCGGTCGAGCTTGATGACCTTGAACTCGAGCGTCTTGCCCTCGAACGGCGTCATGTCCTTGACCGGGCGCGTGTCGAGCAGGCTGCCGGGCAGGAAGGCGCGGATGCCGTTGACGAGCACGGTGAGGCCGCCCTTGACCTTGCCGCTCACGGTGCCGCTGACGAAGTCGCCGCTTTCGAGCGCGTTCTCGAGGCTCATCCACGAGGCCAGGCGCTTGGCCTTGTCGCGGCTGAGGATGGTGTCGCCGTAGCCGTTCTCGACGGCGTCGATGGCGACGGCGACGAAGTCGCCGACCTGGACCTCGACTTCGCCCTGGTCGTTCTTGAACTCGTCGATCGGGACGTAGCTCTCGCTCTTCAAGCCGGCGTTGACGACGACGTGGTTGAAGTCGATGCGCACGACTTCGGCGGAGATGACCTCGCCGACACGCATGTCGGCGCTCTTGAGCGATTCTTCGAACAGAGCGGCAAACGATTCCGTGCCACCGGCGGTGGCCACTTGAGTGGAGGACATGGGTTCCTTGGTGCCCGGGGGTGGTTGGGGGTGCAGAGCCGGGCGTGCGTGCAGCGGGTGCTGCGGGGTTGTGGTCGATGAACCACCGTGCGCAAGCGGCTGGCCTCGGGTCGAGGCCGGCGGCCGCTCGAACCTGACGATCACTCGTGGCGGCGCGGTGGAGCCTGTTCGCCCGCCCGGGCCCGGCGCTCGCGCGCCCGCTCGAACGGACTTCGCTCCTGCCACCAACCAAGCACGCGCGACACCGAGGCTTCGATGTCGAGCTGCGAGTTGTCGAGCAGGAGCGCATCCCCGGCCGGCTTCAAGGGGGCGACGACGCGCTTGCGATCACGTTCGTCGCGCGCCTCGAGGTCTGCGCGGAGGTCGGCGATATTAGCGGAAATCCCCTTGGAAATCAATTGCTTATGCCGTCGCTCGGCGCGCTCGGCGGCGCTCGCGGTGAGGAACACCTTGAGCCCGGCTGCGGGGAATACCACGGTGCCCATGTCGCGTCCGTCGGCGACCAGCCCGGGCGCGCGGCGAAAGGCGAGTTGCAGGCCGTGCAGCGCCTCGCGTACCGCGGGCAGTGCCGAGACGCGCGAGGCGGCCAACCCGCTGGCCTCCAGGCGCAGTTCGTCGCTGACCTCGCGTCCGCGCAGCCAGGTGCGGCCGGCCTCTTCGCCCTGGCCGAAGCGCAGGTCGAGCGTCGCGGCCAGCGCTGCCAAGCGCGGCGCGTCGTCGAGCGCCACGCCGTCGCGCGTGGCAGCCAGGCCGGTGGCGCGGTACAGCAGGCCCGAGTCGAGCAGATGGAAGCCGAGCGCGCGCGCCACCGCGGCCGCCAGCGTGCCTTTGCCCGATGCGGTCGGCCCGTCGATCGCGATCACCGGCACGTCGTCGGGTGCGGCCTGCACCAGGCCGAGCAAGGCCTCGAAGTAGTCGGGAAAGGTCTTGGCCACGCAGCGCGGCTCGAGAATGCGCAGCGGCACGTGCGCCCCGGCGAGCGGGTTGAACGCGGCCAGCGACGCGCACATCGCCATGCGGTGGTCGTCGTAGGTGGCGATGGCCGCCGCGCGCCAGTCGACAGGCGCCGGCGGCGGCGTCACTTCGATGAAGTCGGCGCCCTCGACGACGGCGGCGCCGAGCTTGCGCAGTTCGGTGGCCATCGCGGCGATGCGGTCGGTCTCCTTCACGCGCCAGCTGGCGATGCCGCCGATGCGCGTCGGGCCGTCGGCGTACAGGGCCATCATGGCCAGCGTCATCGCCGCGTCGGGCAGGTGATTGGCGTCGATGGTCAGACCGGCGAGCGGCCAGCGGCCGCGGCGCACTTCGATCCAGCCGGGGCCGCTCGCCACCTGCGCGCCCATCGCACGCGCGACGTCGACGAAGGCGACGTCGCCCTGGATCGAGTCGCTGCCCACGCCTTCGATGCGCACCGGCGCGCCGCCGGCCGCGGCGATGGCACCGGCGGCGATGAAGTAGGAGGCCGACGACGCATCGCCCTCGACATGCAGCCGGCCCGGGCTGCGGTACACGCTGCCGCGCGCGATCGTGAAGCGCGACTCGCCTGCGCGCTGCACGACGATGCCGAAGCGCGCCAGCAGCGCCAGCGTGATCTCGACGTAGGGCTTGGAGATCAGTTCGCCCTCGACCTCGACGACCAGATCGCGCGCGTCGGCCGCGAGCGGCAGCGCCAGCAGCAGCGCAGTGAGGAACTGGCTCGAGACGTCGCCACGCACGCGGATCGGGCCGTGCAGCGCGAGCGTGCCGCCGCGCTCGCCGCTCACGCGCAACGGCGGGTAGCCGGGCCGGCCGAGATCGTCGATGGTGCAACCGAGCGGCCGCAGCGCGTCGACGAGATCGGCGATCGGCCGCTCGTGCATGCGCGCCACGCCGCGCAGCGTGAAGCTGCCGCCCTGCGTGGCCGCCAGCAGCGCCAGCGTGGCGGTCAGCGGGCGCATCGCGGTGCCGGCGTTGCCGAGAAACAGATCGGCTTCGTGCACGGCGAGCCGGCCGCCGAGGCCCGTGATGCGCCAGGCGTCGCGCGCGCCCGCGACCGGCTCGACGCCGCAGCCGAGCGCGCGCAGCGCATCGAGCATCACGCGCGTGTCGTCGCTGGCCAGCAGGTCGCGCAGCTCGGTGGTGCCTTCGGCCAGCCCGGCGAGCAGCAGCACGCGGTTGGAGATGCTCTTGGACCCGGGCAGCCGCACGGTGCCGCAGGCGAGCGTCAGCGGCGGCAGGTCGAGGTGCGGGATGTCGAACATCGTGATGGCGTGGCGCGGGCGCGGCGCGCGCGGCCGCGGCGCTTAGAGCTTGCCCTATTCACGGACAAGCTCTCAGCTCCTGGGATGGCCGGGCGCGGCCGCGCCGGCGGCGGCGCGCGGCGCACCCATCTGCCAGCCGGTGCGGCCCTGCGCCGCCGTCCGGATCAGGCCTTCGAGCGCGTCGGCATTCGAGTGGGCGAGCGCCGCCTCGAGGGCATCGAGCGCCTGGCGAAAACGCTGCGACTGCTTGAGCACCTCCTCGCGGTTGGCGAGCAGGATGTCGCGCCACATCTCGGGACTGCTGGCGGCGATGCGCGTGAAGTCGCGAAAGCCCGGTCCGGCGAGTTGCAGGAAGTCGCGCCCGGCAGGCTGGTTGACGACGGCGTTGAAGTAGGCAAAGGCGAGCAGATGCGGCAGGTGGCTCACGGCGGCGAAGGCCGCGTCGTGGTTCTCCGGCGTCATCTTCAACACCTGCGAGCCGATGGCGGCCCACACGTCGGTGGCCTTCTGCACCAGCTCGGGCCGTGTCTGCGGCAGCGGCGTGAGAATCACCTGGCGCCCGGCATAGAGGTTGGCGTCGGCATGCTCGATGCCCGAGGCCTCCTTGCCGGCGATCGGATGGGCGGGCACGAACGACGCAATGCGTTCGCGCAGCACGCGACGCGCGGCGTCGACGACATCGCGCTTGGTGCTGCCGACGTCCATCACCAGCACGTCCGGCTCGACGAGTTGGCGGATGGCACGCAGCGTGCCCTCGGTGGCCGCCACCGGCACCGCCATGATGACGATGTCGCTGCCCGACACCGCCAGCAGCGCCGACTCGGCTGCGGCATCGATGATGCCCAGCCGGCGCGCACGCTCGGTGGTCGAGGGCGACTTGCTGTAGCCGACGACGCGCCTGGCAAGCCCCGCGCGCTTGAGGGCGAGCGCGAACGATCCGCCCATCAGGCCGCAGCCGATGACGCCGAGTTGTCGGAACATGCGAGTGCCTGGCGTCAGTGCCGGTCGACCGGATAGGCGCCCAGCACCTTGAAGAAGGCGCACAGCGCGCGCAATTCGTCCAGCGCCGCCGCCACGCGCGGTTCGTCGGGGTGGCCCTCGAGGTCGATGTAGAAGTAGTACTCCCACTGGCCCGAGCGCGCCGGCCGCGACTCGATGCGGGTCATCGACACGCCGTGCGTCTTCAGCGGCGTCAGCAGGTCGTGCATGGCGCCCGGCTTGTTCGGCACCGAGACGACGAGGCTGGTGCAGTCGTGTCCCGAGGCGCGCGGCATAGCCTGGCGCTCGGGATGCGCGACGACGGCGAAGCGCGTGCGGTTGTGCGCGTCGTCCTGGATCGCCGGCGCCACCACGTGCAGTCCGAACTCGCCGGCCGCGCGTTCGCTGGCGATGGCGGCCAGCGACGCGTCGAGCGCCGCCAGCCGCGCGCCCTCGGCGTTGCTGGCCACCGGCCGGCGCTCGGCCTTCGGCACGTGCGCGTCGAGCCAGGTCTGGCACTGCGCGAGCGCCTGCGGATGCGCGAGCACGGCGGCGATGCCGTCTGCCGAGTCGGTACGGCGCAGCAGGTTGTGGCGTACCAGCAGGCTGGTCTCGCCGACGATGGCCAGCGGCGCGTGCAGGAACAGGTCGAGCGAGCGCACCACGCCGCCCTCGGTGCTGTTCTCCACCGGCACGACGCCGAAATCGGCCGCGCCCGCGACGGCGGCGCGGAACACCTCGTCGATGTGGGCGCAGGGCACCTTGACGATCGACGTGCCGAAGTAGCCCAGCACAGCGAGCTCGCTGAAGGTGCCCGCCGGCCCCAGATAGGCCACGCGCGTGGGCCTCTCGAGCGCGCGGCAGGCCGACATGATCTCGCGCCAGATCGGCGCCACGCTGGACATTGCCAGCGGCCCGCGGTTGGCCGCTTCGAGTGCTTTGATGACCGCCGCCTCGCGCTCCGGGCGGAAGGTGGCGGAGCCGTCGCGCTTCTTCAGCTCGCCCACCTGCAGTGCGACGGCAGCGCGGCGGTTGAGCAGCGCGAGCAGTTCGTGGTCGAGCGCGTCGATCCGTGCGCGCAGCGCGCCCAGCTCCGTCTCGTCTTCGGCACGCCCGGCCATCGCGCGCGGTCAGCGCTTGGCGCCGCTGGCGGCACGGCCGGGAGTGCCGGCGGCCGCGTTCAACTTGTCGTTGACCGCCTTCTCGAGCGTCTTGAGCCGGGGCTCGATGCTGGCCTTCGAGTCGGCCACCAGCCGCTCGCCGAGCGCCCGCTGCATCTCGGCGCCGGCGGCCTGGAACTTCGCGCTCAGCGGAGACTCGAGAAAGGCGACCAGTTGGCGCAGTTCGTCCTCGCTGAAGCGCTGCTCGAGGATCGGACCCATGGTGGTCGGCATCAGCGTCAGCGCACGCTCGCGCAGAATGGGAGTCGACTCGCCCAGGTACTTGCGCAGGTCGGCGTCGAGGTCCTTGCCGAGCGCCTCGCGCTTGTCGGCGGGCACGCGCTGCAGCGCACCGCTGGTCTGCACGGCGAAGATCAGCCGTTGCGCGGGCTGCTCGGCCAGGGTGCGCGCCATGTTCTCCACCGCGGGCCGGTGCAGCTCGAGCACCTTGGCCACGAGTTCCTTCTTCGCGGCCGAGACCGGCGCCGAGGCCGGGCTCTGGCCGATGGCGGCTGAGGTGCACAGCGCGAGCAGCGCAGTCAGGACAAACGGCTTCATCACTTTCCTTCGATCTCGCCGACGGCGTCGTCGGCCTCGCCCGGGGCGTCGTTCTCGACGATGCGCTGCAGGCCGGACAACCTGGCGCCGTCGTCCAGCGCAATCAGCGTCACGCCCTGCGTGGCGCGGCCGAGTTCGCGGATCTCGGCGACGCGCGTGCGCACCAGCACGCCGGTGTCGGTGATGAGCATGATCTCGTCCTCGGCGCGCACCAGCGTCGCGGCGACGACCTTGCCGTTGCGCTCGCTTTGCTGGATCGCGATCATGCCCTTGGTGCCGCGGCCGTGGCGCGTGTACTCGACGATCGAGGTGCGCTTGCCGTAGCCGTTCTCGGTGGCGGTGAGCACGCTCTGCGTCTCGTCCTCGGCGACCAGCATGGCGATCACGCTCTGGCCCTCGTCGAGCGCCATGCCGCGCACGCCGCGCGCCGTGCGCCCCATCGCGCGCACGTCGTCCTCGTCGAATCGCACCGCCTTGCCGCCGTCGCTGAACAGCATCACGTCGTGGTGGCCGTCGGTGAGCGCGGCGCCGATCAGGTAGTCGTCCTCGTCGAGGTCGACGGCGATGATGCCGGCCCGGCGCGGATTGGCGAACTCGTCGAGCGAGGTCTTCTTCACCGTGCCGAGCGCCGTCGACATGAACACGTAATGGTCGGCCGGGAAGGCGCGAAACTTGTCTGTCAGCGGCAGCACGACGGTGATCTTCTCGCCGGCCTGCAGCGGGAACATGTTGACGATCGGCTTGCCGCGCGAGCTGCGCCCGCCCTGCGGCACTTCCCAGACCTTGATCCAGTAGACGCGGCCACGATTGGAAAAGCACAGGATCCAGTCGTGCGTGTTGGCGATGAAGAGCTGGTCGATCCAGTCGTCTTCCTTGGTCATCGTCGCCTGCTTGCCGCGGCCGCCGCGGCGCTGCGCGCGGTATTCGCCGAGCGCCTGGCTCTTGATGTAGCCGCCGTGGCTGAGCGTGACCACCATGTCGGCCGGCGTGATCAGGTCTTCGGTGCCGAGTTCCTGCGCGTTGCGCTCGACGACGCTGCGCCGTGCGCCTTCCTTGGTCTGGCCGAACTCCTGGCGCAGCGCGGCGAGCTCGCCGGCGATGATGATCTTCACGCGCTCGGGCTTGGCGAGGATGTCGAGCAGGTCGGCGATCTCGGCCATCACCTCCTTGTACTCGCCGACGATCTTGTCCTGCTCCAGTCCGGTCAGGCGCGCCAAGCGCATCTGCAGGATTTCCTGCGCCTGGTCGTCGGAGAGGCGATACAGCCCGTCCGGCTGCAGCCCGTAGCCTGAAGGCAGGCCCTCGGGCCGGTAGGCGGCGCGGCCGCCGGGCGTGCTCTCCTCGGCCCGCGCGAGCATCTCGCGCACCAGCGAGCTGTCCCAGCTCTTGCTCATCAGCGCCGTCTTGGCCAGCGGCGGTGTCGGCGAGGTCTTGATGGTCTCGATGAACTCGTCGATGTTGGCCAGCGCCACCGCCAGTCCCTCGAGCACGTGGCCGCGCTCGCGCGCCTTGCGCAACTCGTGCAGTGTGCGCCGCGTCACCACCTCGCGCCGGTGGTCGAGGAAGATCTCGATCAGCTGCCGCAGGTTGCACAGGCGCGGCTGGCCATCGACCAGCGCCACCATGTTGATGCCGAAGGTGTCCTGCAGCTGCGTGTTCTTGTACAGGTTGTTGAGCACGACCTCCGGCACCTCGCCGCGCTTCAACTCGATCACCACGCGCATGCCGGACTTGTCGCTCTCGTCCTGGATGTGGCTGATGCCTTCGAGCTTCTTCTCGCGCACCAGCTCGGCGATGCGCTCCTGCAGCGTCTTCTTGTTGACCTGGTAGGGGATCTCGTCGACGACGATGGCCTGGCGGTCGCCGCGCTCGAGATCCTCGAAGTGGCACTTGGCGCGCATCACGACCTTGCCGCGCCCGGTGCGGTAGCCCTCGCGCACGCCGGCCAGCCCGTAGATGATGCCGGCGGTGGGGAAGTCGGGCGCCGGCACGATCTCCATCAGCTCGTCGATCGTCGCCTCGGGGTTCTTCAGCAGGTGCAGGCAGGCGTCGAC
>JAGWTJ010000353.1 GCA_028869005.1 Burkholderiales bacterium
CGCGGCAGAGGCCGGCAGCGGCGACGCGACCACCGTGGGTGCCCGGTCAGGCGACCACCAGCCGGCAGGCAGCAGATAGACCACGACCGCCGCCACCATCAGCAGCAGCGCCGCAGCCACCAGCGGTTTGACGGCCAGCGCCGCCCAGCTCGCGTCGCGGCGCGCGCCGTGTTCGTGGAAGGGCTCGTTGAGCGCGCCGGCGCCCGCTTCGACAGACAGGATCTCGGCCGGCGGCAGCAGATCGAGCACCGGCTTGGCATCGATCTTCAGGCTGCGGCAAACCGTTTGCGCCAGCGCGCGCGTGAAGGTGGCGTCGGGCAACTCGCTCCAGCGATCGTTCTCGAGCGCGTCGAGCTTGCGCGGCGCGACCTTGATGGCGGCGGCCAGCGCCGCGATGTGCAGGCCGCGCTTCTCGCGCGCCGCCCGCAGCAGCGCGCCGGCGCTCGCTCCGGCGGCTGGCGTCGCCTCACTCATCGAATTGACCGCGTTCGAACTGCAGCGCCTCGGTGGATTGCGGGAAACGGTCGCGCAGCTGGCGACCGAGGTCGGCCAGCGCCTCGCCGTTGCCGAGGCGCCGCTCGACGCGCACCGCCAGCCACAGGCTCTGCGCCGTCACCTGTTCGGGTACGGCGTTGATGCGCCGCACGTAGAAGCGCGCGCGCTCGAGTTCGCCCCGGTGCAGCAGCACTTCGGCCAGGTTGTAGGCGGTGGCCGGGTTCGCCGGATCGAGTTCGTAGCTGCGCTTGAGCGTGGCCTCGGCGTCGGCCCAACGGCCGGCGCGCGCCTGGCAGGAGCCCTGCGCGAGCAGCGTGCGCGTCGTCTCGCGGTACTGCGGCTGCGCGAGGGCGGCGCGGAACTGCGCGTCGGCCTCGTCGTAGCGGCGCAGCTGGCACAGGAACCAGCCGTAGTTGTGCAGGATGTCGGCGTCGCCCGGCCGCATCTGCAGCCCGCGCTGGAAACTGTCCTCGGCACCGCGCGGGTCGCCCATGCTGGCCAGGATCAGGCCGCGCAGGCCCCAGGCTTCGGGCAGGTCGGGCTTGGCGGCGAGTGCGGCCTTGAGTTCGTCGAGCGCCGTACTGTTCTGGCCGCGGCCGAAGTACATGCCGGCGAGTTCCAGGCGCAGCCGTGCGCGCCGCTCGACCTCGGCCGGATCGTCGGGGTTGCGCCTGTCCGCCGGCAACGCGGCGGCACCTTGCGCACCGGGCATCACCACCTGCGTCGTGCTGGAGCAGCCGCAGAGCGCGGCGGCCGCGCCGAGCACGAGCCACGCAAAGGCCGCGCGCAGCGGCTGCGTGCCGGGAGTCGACACGGCCGCGCTCACGTCGGACCTCCGGCCGTCGCGATCTCGACGACGCGGCGCTGCGCCAGCCGCTCGCGCGCGTGCGTGCGGTCCTGCACCTCGCCGGCGAGTTGCCCGCAGGCGGCGTCGATGTCGTCGCCGCGTGTCTTGCGGATCGTCGTCACGATGCCGGCCTCCTGCAGGACGCGCGCGAACGCGGCGATGCGCGCTGCCGGCGAACGCCTCAGCCCCGAGCCGGGAAACGGGTTGAACGGGATGAGGTTGAACTTGCACGGCACGCGACGGCGCACCAGCTCCACCAGTGCGCGCGCCTGTTCGTCGCTGTCGTTGACACCATCCAGCATGCAGTACTCGAAGGTGATGAAGTCGCGCGGTGCCACGTCGAGATAGCGCCGGCAGGCGTCGAGCAGCGCATCCAGATCGTGCTTGCGGTTGAGCGGCACCAGGTGGTCGCGCAGCGCGTTGTCGCTCGCGTGCAGCGAGACGGCCAGCGCCACCGGGCAGTCGGCGGCCAGGCGATCGATCATCGGCGCCATGCCCGAGGTCGAGACCGTCACGCGTCGGCGCGACAGGCCGTAGCCGTGGTCGTCGAGCATCGTGCGCAGCGCCGGCAGCAGCGCCGCGTAGTTCTGCAGCGGCTCGCCCATGCCCATCATCACGACGTTGTCCACGGCGCGCACCGGGGCGCCACCGGCCACGCCGGCGCGCTCGCGCAGCCGGTGCTCGGCGAACCAGAGCTGGCCGACGATCTCGCCGCTCGTGAGGTTGCGGCTGAAGCCCTGGTGGCCGGTGCTGCAAAAGCGGCAGCCGACCGCACAGCCGGCCTGCGACGATATGCACAGCGTGCCGCGATCGGCCTCGGGGATGAACACCGTCTCGATGGCGTTGCCGCCGCCGACATCGAACAGCCACTTGACGGTGCCGTCGGCCGACTCGTGCTCGCTGGCCAGCGTGAGCGCTCGGATCTCGGCCGCCCCCTCGAGCTTGGCGCGCAGCGAGCGCGCCAGATCGGTCATCTGCGCGAAATCGCGCGCGCCCTTCTGGTGGATCCAGCGAAACAACTGGACGGCGCGAAAGCGCTTTTCGCCCAGGCCTTCGCAC
>JAGWTJ010000354.1 GCA_028869005.1 Burkholderiales bacterium
CCCCGGTAGCCCTGGACGTACGGCGGCTGGCCCTTGCGCTGCGAAAACGACTCGGCGCCGGGCAGCACCTCGCGGCACGGCGCGTACGCGCACAGGTCGGGATCGGACGCGAGTTGTGGGGGCAGCGGCGCGTCGTAGACCGTCGCGGCCTTCAGCGCCGGCACGGCCAGTGCGAGCAGCACCAGCGCGGTACGAAAGAACATGCACAACGCGTCCATGGCGGCAGGCGCAAACGCCATCTCAACGGGTGAGTGCCGACGCTGCCGACGCTGCCGACGCGCGGGCCGCCGCATCCGCCTGGCGCTCGAACAGCGACACCAGCGCTTCGCTGAGTTCGAGCAGGCGTTCGCTGCGATCGGCCACTTCGACCCGCTTCGCCGGTGTCGGCGCCCGGTCGAGCGTCCGGTCGAGGGCCCGGCCGAACGCGACCCATTCCCGATCGACCCGCCCGAGCTGCGCGCGCGTCGCATCGTCGCGCGCGCCGGCCTCCAGCTGGCGCATCGCGGGCGAGAACCACGAGCGCGCGAGGCTCAGTTCCATCGCCGCCGCCTGAGGCTGCACCTTCCACGCGATGAACAGCGCGTACTTCGCGGCGCGCTGACCGAGCATGCGCTGGCGGCCGGCGAGGTTGACCAGGTGGTCGGCAGGCGTCGGCGAGGCACGCTCGAGCGCGAGCGTGAGCCGGTGCGCCGCTTCCTGCGCTAGCTCGCCGAGCACGTAGATCTCGCGCGCGCCGTCGAGGCTGGGCGGCGCGACGAGCACCGCGCGGTATTCGACCCACCGCCGCGCCAGCTGTTCATGCGCCGTACGCGCATCGGGCGTGGCCGCCGCAACGGCCAGTTCGGCCAGGCGCGCGTCGAACGTCGCGATCGACTCGTCGAGGATCACGCGTGCGCGCGCCGGCGCGATCCGTTGGCCGAGCATCAGGTACGCCTTCGCCGCGCGCTGCGTGAGCATGCGCAGGCTGCCGGCCTTGTTGATCGCGGCTGCGGGCGTTGGCGCAGCCGATGGCCCGGCTGTCGCTGCGCGCGCCGGCGGCAGCGCCGCCGGCAGCACGATCAGCGAAGACAGCGCGCTGCGCCGCCGCATGGCGTCACGCTCTCAAGCTCTCACGTTTCGACGATCAGCCGGCTGCGCATCTCCAGGTGCAGCGCATGGCAGAAGTGCGTGCAGTAGCACCAGAACACGCCGGGCTGGTCGGCCTTGAAGGTGACCGACTTCGTCTCCTGCGGGTTGACGATGAAGCAGATGTTGTAGTCGGGAATGCCGAAGCCGTGCGTCAGGTCCTCGACCTTGTCGTGGTTGGTCAGGATGATCGTCACCTCGTCGCCGCGCTTGACCTTGAACTCGGGCAGGTTGAAGGTCGGTGCGACCGACGCCAGGTAGATCGTCGACTTGTTGCCCTTGCGCTCGACGCGAACATTGCTCATGTCCTTCACCGCGTTCGGGAAGTCGTCCATGTTGTAGATCTGGCGCGTCTTGACCAGATCGCGGCGCACGATGATCGCGTCGTGCGGCTCGGAGTACGCGGTGTGGTCGTGCACCAGCTTCATCTTGTCGCCGCTGATGTCGATCAGCTGCTCGGTCTCGACGTGCAGCGGCCCGACCGGCAGGAACCGGTCCTTCGAGAACTTGTTGCCCGAGTTGAGGAACTTGCCGTCGGCCTCCTTGGTCTCGCCCATCGACGAGTAGCAGTGCCCGGGCTGGTAATGCACGTCGAGGCGGTCGACCACCACCTGCGCCGTCTTGTCGCCCTTGTACTGGGCGATCGCCTTGTCCAGGTTCCACTTCACGATCTGGCTGTCGAGAAACAGCGTCGTGTACGCGTTGCCGCGGGCGTCGAACGCGGTGTGCAGCGGGCCCAGTCCGATTTCCGGCTCGGCCACGACCGTGTCGCGCGGCTCCTTGAGCTCGCCCGCGAACCACTTCAGCACCAGCTCGTGCGAGATCAACGTCGCGGTCGGCGACAGCTTGCCGGACGCCGCGTAGTACTTGCCGTCGGGGCTGACGTTGATGCCGTGCGGGTTCTTCGGCACCGGCACGTAGCAGGTCAGTGCGCTCTTCGGGTCGGCGTTGCCGGCTTTCCTGCCGTCGACCACCGGCACTTTCGATGTGCCGATGGTGGTGAACTTGCCCGCCTTGACCGCCGCCTCGATGCGCTCGATGTGGAAGAACACCGTCGAGTCGCGCTCGGCCGACATCATGTCCTGGTACTTCAATCCGTTTTCGGTGTTGTACTGGTTCGAGCACGCGAGCTTGCCGTCGTACGACGTGGCGACCAGGTCCATGTTGCCGTCGACGCGGCACTGCCAGCGCGGCTCCATCGACTCGGCGTCGATGCAGGTGAACAGGCACCCGTACTTCGCCGGGTCTTCGAGGTTGTGGCCGTCGTTGGGCA
>JAGWTJ010000095.1 GCA_028869005.1 Burkholderiales bacterium
AAGGCCGCGTGCAGCGCCTCGAGCCCGGCCAGCGCCACGCGCTGCACGAACGGATCGGCCAGCGTCGTCACGCGCACGAACTGCGCGTGGTCGACGAAACGCAGCACCGCCTCGGCCAGCCGCGGATTGGCCACGCCCGACATCCAGGCGGCGCGAAAGTCGATGTTGGCGCCGATCATCTCCGCCGTGTCGGCGCGCTCGGCGCCGCGGCGCGCACGCTCGAGCGCCTTGTCCAGCGCCGCCAGCGCCGCCGTGCCCAGCGCGCCGACCGCGCTGGCCGCCGCCGCCGGCTCGAGCAGCCGGCGCACCTCGAACAGATGACGCACGTCGGTCGCGTCGAGCGAAGGCACGACGAAGCCGCGCGTCGTGCGCCGCAGATAGCCCTCGTTGACCAGCCGCACCAGCGCCTCGCGCGCCGGCATGCGCGACGTGCCGTAGGCCTTGGCGATCTGCTGGTCGAGCAGCCGCTCGTCGTGGCGCACGTGCCCGGCCTGCAGCCGCGCGCGCAGATCGGCATGGATGCGCTCGCTCAGGCTGCCGGGGCGGCCGAGCGAGCGGATCGGTAGGACGGTGGGCCGCTGCGACAACGCACGTCTCCCTGCTTGCGGATTCTGAATGCAGAATATACATTCCCGGCCACCTGCGGCAAGCCCCAGCCCGACGAGATCCGCCATGACCGAAGCCTCTTCCTCGCGGCCCGATCCGATGCCTGCCGCCACGGCGGCCGAGCTCGACACGCTGCTCTGGCCGCGCCGTCGCGTGCTGGCCGGTGCCGCCGCCGTGGCCGGCGCGTCGCTGTCCTGGCCGCTCGCGGCGCAGGTCGTCGACAAGTCGACGCTCGCGATCGCCTATCCGGTGGACATGCCGACCTGGGATCCCGGCGCGCTGTCGATCCCCGCCATCCAGGCGCTGTACGCGACGGTGTTCGACTCGCCGCTGCGCTATTCGCCGCATCTCGAGCTACAGCCGCGCCAGATCAAGGAGTGGCGCTGGGCCGACCCCAAGGCCACGCGGCTCGAGATCACGCTGCGCGACGACATCGTCTTCCACGACGGCACGCCGCTCACGATGGAGGACGTCAAGTACAGCCTGTCCGATCGCGCCAAGGCCGACAAGAAGCTGATCGTCGGCGCGATGTTCAACACGCTCACCGAGGTGCAGGTGCTGTCGCCCACCAAGGGGGTGCTGGTGTACGGGCGCCCGACGCCGGCGGCCCCGATCTACCTCGCGTTTCTCACCGCGTACATCGTGCCGAAAGCCTATTTCAGCCAGGTCGGCGCCGAGGGCTTCAATGCCAAGCCGATCGGCGCCGGGCCGTACCGCATGGTCGAGCACCAGCGCGGCTCGCGCATCGTGCTCGAGGCCTTCGACAAGTACTGGGGCGGCGCGCCGCCGATCCGCCAGGTGATCTTCCAGATCGTGCCGGAGGCGTCGGCGCGGGTGGCGCTGGTCGAGTCGGGCCGGGCGGGCTTCGCGGTGCAGCTGCCGGTGCGCGAGGCGCAGCGGCTGGCGCAGAAGACGGGGATCGTGACGAAGATCTACCCGTACTCCGAGGTCTACATGGTGCGCATCCCGAGCTACGTCAAGCCGCTGGACAACGATCACGTGCGCGCGGCCATGCACCTCGCGATCGACAAGGCGGCGCTGTCCAAGGCCTTCTACGGCGGCGCGGCCAAGCCGCTGTCGGTGCTGGCGCCCGAAGGCACGCCGTCGTACGTGAGCGACTTCACGTACCCGCACGACAAGGCCAGGGCGATCGCCGAGCTGAAGGCCGCCGGGCACGACACGAACAACCCGCTCGCCCTGACGTTCCTGTCGACCAACGGTGTCTTTCCGAGCGACTTCGACATGGCGCGCGCGATCGCGCAGATGTGGAAGGGAATCGGCATCAACGCGACGATCGAGGAGACGACCCCGGCCAAGCTGATCGAGGCCGCGACCAACGGCAAGCTGACCGGGCCGCTGCTGTACAGCTGGGCCAATGCCACCGGCGACCCCGAGAACTACGCCGGCCGCATCTTCGACCCGCGCCTGCGCTTCTCGGCGTGGAAGGACATGTCGCTGGGCCCGCGCATCGACGCCTTGATGACCGAGGTCGACGAGGCCAAGCGCATGGCCGGCTACAAGGCGCTCAACGTCGAGTCGTCGCAGAAGTCCTGGGCCATTCCGCTGCTGCAGGCGGTGGCCACGGTGGCCTACACGTCGGCGCTGCAGCCGGTGCTGTTCGACAACGGCTACGTGCTGCCGGCGGAATACAAGGTCCGCTGACGCGGCCGCCCGCCGCGACCGCGCGCCATGCTGCACCAGATCGCCACGCTCGTGGCGCGGCGGCTGCTGATGGCGGTGCCGGCGCTGATGCTGCTGTCGCTGGTGGTGTTCGTCGTGCTGCGGCTGCTGCCGGTGGATCCGCTGGCGATGCTGCTGCCGGCGTCGGCCACGGCGGCCGACGCGCAGGCGCTGCGTCGCCAGCTCGGCTTCGACAAGCCGCTCCCCGAGCAGTTCCTGATCTGGCTGTGGAACGCGCTGCGCGGCAACCTCGGCATCTCGATCAACTTCCGCCAGCCGGTGTCCACGCTGATGCTGGCCGCGCTGCCGGCGACGGTGGAGCTGACGCTGGTCGCGCTCGGGATCGCGCTGGCCATCAGCGTGCCCTGCGGCATGCTGGCCTTCGTGCTGCACCGGCGCCGTGGCGAGGTGCTCGTCGATCTGCTGGTCGCGCTGCTGCAGTCGATCCCGGCGTTCCTGTGGGCGCTGCTGCTGATCCTCGCCTTCGGCGTGCTGTGGCCGGTGCTGCCGTTTGCCGGCCGCGTCGGTCAGGACGTGGCGCTGCCGAGCATCACCGGACTGGCGCTGGTCGATCTGCTGCTCACCGGGCGCCTCGCCGCCTGGCTCGATGCGCTGGCGCACCTGACGCTGCCCGCGGTGTCGCTGGCGCTGGGCTTCGCGCCGCTGGTCATCCGCGTGCTGCGCACCGGGCTCATCGATGCCGCCGAGGAGCCTTACGTCGGCGTGGCGCGCTTGCGCGGGCTGTCGGAGTCGCGCATCCTGTGGCGCCACATGCTGAAGAACGCGTCGCTGCCGACCATCACGATGATCGGCGTGCAGTTCGGCTTCATGTTCGGCAGCGCGCTGCTGGTCGAGATGATCTTCGGCCTGCCGGGCCTGGGCAACCTGATGGTGCAGGCCGTCAAGGGCACCGATCTGCCGCTGATCCAAGGCATCGCGCTGGTCTTCTGCGTGCTGATGTTGTCGATCACCGTGATCGTCGACATCCTCTACGCGCTGCTCGACCCGCGGCTGCGCACGCCATGAGTGCTGCCTGGCCGGCACCGCCCGCCATCGCGCGCCGCAGGCGATCGGCCGTGCTCGCAATGCTTGGCCAGCTCGCGCGGCAGCCGCGCGTGTGGGTGGGGGGCGTGATCGTGGCCGCGGCGCTCGCCGTGGCGCTCGGCGCACCGTGGTTCGCGCCGCACGATCCGCTGGCGCAGGATCTGCTGCACATGCTGGCGCCGCCGATGTGGTCGCCGGGCGGCAGCGCCGAGTTTCCCCTGGGCACCGACGGGCTGGGGCGCTGCGTGCTGTCACGCGCGATCTACGGTGCGCGCGTCGCGCTGGTGGTGGCCGTCGTCGCCGCCTTCGGCTCGATGCTGCTGGGCAGCACCCTCGCGCTGCTGGGCGGCTACTTCGGCGGCCGGATCGACCGCACGATCAGCTACGTCGTCGACCTGTGGATGTCGTTTCCGCCGGTGGTGCTGTCGCTGATCCTGCTGGTCGGCCTGGGCACCGGCGTCGACAAGGTGATCCTGGCCATCGTGCTGGTGGACTGGACGCGCTTTTGCCGCGTCGTGCGCGCCGAGGTGCTGGTGACGCGCCGCCGCGACTACGTGCTGGCGGCGCGGCTGATCGGCTTCTCGCACCTGCGCACCATGCTGGCCGAGGTGCTGCCGGCGGTGCTGCCGCTGATGATCACGCTGTTCTCGATCGAGATGGGGATTGCGATCATGGTCGAGGCCACGCTGTCGTTCATCGGCCTGTCGGTGCCGCCGGAGATCGCCACCTGGGGTCAGATGCTGGCCGACGGCCGCAACGACATGCAGTCGGCCGCGTGGGCGATGCTCACGCCGGTGGCCTGCATCATCGTCACCGTGCTCGGCTGCAATCTGCTGGGCGACGGCCTGCGGCTGGCTCTCGATCCGCGGCTGCGCCGCCGCGACGCGTGACGATGCTGCAGGTCCGCGGACTCACGCTGGGCGCGCGCGTCGGCGGACGCGCCGTCGACGTGCTGCGCGATCTGACGCTGGCCATCGAACCCGGGCAGGTGCTCGGGCTGGTCGGCGAGTCGGGCGCCGGCAAGAGCATGCTCGGCCGCGTCGTGGCCGGCCAGCTGCCGGCCGGCTTCGCGGTGACCCACGGCAGCGTCACGCTCGACGGCCGCGATCTGCTGGCGCTGCCGCCCGCCCGGCGACGCCGCTTGCTGGGCCGGCAGATCGCCTTCGTACCGCAGGAGCCGCTCACCGCGCTCAACCCGGTGCTGACCATCGGCCAGACCTTCGGCGAACACCTGATGCGGCTCGGCGTTCCGCGTGCGCTGCGCCGAGCGCGCATACAGGAGCAGCTGGCTGCGGTCGGCCTGCCCGATCCGCAGGACATGCTGCGGCGGTACCCGCACCAGCTCTCGGGCGGGCAATGCCAGCGAGTCCTGATCGCCATGGCCTTCGCCGCCAACCCGGCGCTGATCGTGGCCGACGAGCCGACCACGGCGCTCGACGTCGTCAGCCAGACCGTCGTGCTGCGCTTGCTGGCCGAGCAGCGGCGCGCGCGCGGCACGGCCGTGCTGCTGATCACGCACGACCTGCGGCTGGCCGCGCACGTGTGCGACCGCATCGCGGTGCTGTACGCCGGCGACCTGGTCGAGGACGGCCCGGCGCACGACGTGCTGCGCGGCTCGCGCCACCACTACACCGGGGCGTTGCAGCACGCGATGCCCGACGTGCACGGCCCGCCGCGCAGGCTGCCGGCACTGCCGGGGCAGATGCCGGGCATCTCCGAACTCGCGGCGCTTTCGGGCTGCCGCTTCGCGTCGCGCTGCGAGGCCCGGCTCGGGGCGTGCGAGCAGGCGCCGCCCGCGCTCGTCGAATGCGGCCGGAGCCACCGCGTGCGCTGCCTGGCGCCGCGCGACGCGCAGACGCTGCTCGACGTGGTCGAGGCCGAGGTCGCCACTGCGGCCGCCGCGCTGCCGCAGGCACGTGCCGATGCGGCATCGGCCGCGCCGCTGGTCGAGCTGCGCGGGGTCGGTTTGCGCTACACGGCGCGGCGCGGCCTGCTGCAGCGCAAGGTCTGCATCGATGCCGTGAGCGACGTCTCGCTACAGATCCGTCCCGGCGAGTTCGTCGGCATCGTCGGCGAAAGCGGCAGCGGCAAGAGTTCGGTGGCGCGCCTGATCGTCGACGTCGAACGGCCCACCAGCGGGCAGCTGTTGATCGGCGGCGAGGATGCCGAAGTGGCACCGGCACGCGTGCTGGCGCTGCGCCGCGAGCATCTGCAGATGGTCTTCCAGGACCCGCACTCGGCGCTCAATCCGCGCCGCACCGTGCTGCGCCTGCTGACGCAGGCTTACGAGGCGAGCCACCGGCGCGAGCGCGTCGATCGCCGCACGCGCGACGCTCGCGCCGCCGAGCTGCTGCGCGACGTCGGCCTGCCCGACGACGCGCTGCAGCGCTACCCGAGCCAGCTCTCGGGCGGCCAGAAGCAGCGCGTGAGCATCGGCCGTGCGCTATGCGTGATGCCGCGACTGCTGGTGGCCGACGAGATCGTATCCGGGCTCGACGTCTCGGTGCAGGCGCAGATCCTGAATCTGCTGCAGGGGCTCGGGCGCCGGCACGGCATCGCGCTGCTGCTGATCTCGCACGACCTGTCGGTGGTGCGCTATCTGTGCTCTCGGGTGATCGTCATGCAGCGCGGCACGATCGTCGAGCAAGGCCCGACCGACGAGATCTTCGCGCGCCCGCAGCATCCTTACACCCAGCTGCTGCTGGCCTCGGTGCCCTCGGCCGATCCCGCGCTGGCGTGGCCGCCCGACATGGCGCCCGGCTGAGCGAGGTGCACCGCACGCGACGGCGTGCAGACCGCTCATCTTTGGCCGATCGCTCAATGCAAAGCGGCACCTGTGAAGGTGCCGCTTTGCTCTAGAAACGTTGGCGGAGTGGACGGGACTCGAACCCGCGACCCCCGGCGTGACAGGCCGGTATTCTAACCAACTGAACTACCACTCCACGTCGGTGGCGGCTTTCGCGCATAACGCCCAAGCGCCGCCAAGCTTGTCCAACTTTCGTTGGCGTCCCCTAGGGGATTCGAACCCCTGTTACAACCGTGAAAGGGTCGTGTCCTAGGCCTCTAGACGAAGGGGACTGCGATCCTCCATCGACTTCCCACGGCACCTGGCTCTGGCTTGGTGGAGGTAAGCGGGATCGAACCGCTGACCTCTTGCATGCCATGCAAGCGCTCTCCCAGCTGAGCTATACCCCCGGGTCCAGAACCTCGATGTCGTCGCAGCCGTTGCGGGCCTTGGCGTGCATCGCGATGCCGTCTGAAGCGAGTCGATCAGTATAGCGTAATCGTGCATGCGGCCGTCGCGCTCGCGTACGCCGCGCGACCGGGCGCGTTGCGCCGCGACCACCTGCGCCTCCGTCTGCGTCTGCGCTCAGACCTGCGCCAGACGCTGCAGTACCACGTCGCGCGCGAACAGCGCGAGCACGGCGTCGATCGAAGGCGTCTGCGGCCGTGCGCAGACGAGCACGCGCAGCGCCGGCGCGAGCTGCGGCATCTTCAGCTGGTGCGCCGCGAGCACCGCCTTCAGCGCGCTGCCGATCGCGTCCTTGTTCCAGACGACTTCGGCCAGCCGTTCGCGCAGATCGCGCAGCGCAGGCTTGACGGCCTCGCTCACGTGCGCGGCGAGATCCTCGGCGCGCGGCGCCACCGGCACGTAGAGCATCGCGCTCCAGTCCGCCAGTTCGACCACCGTCGTGCAACGGTCCTTGAACAGCGCCGCCGCGCGCGCCAGCGTGGCCTCGTCGGCGACCTCGACGCCGCGGGCCACGAGCTGCTCGCGCACGAGACGCGCCAGCCGCGCGTCGTCGGCGCGCTTGAGCCATTGCGCGTTGACCCACGCCAGCTTGGCCGGATCCCACTGCGCGGGGCTCTTCGCGAGGTGCGCGCCGTCGAACCACCGCACCATCTGCTCGCGCGTGAAGAGCTCTTCGTCGCCGTGGCTCCAGCCCAGGCGCGCCAGGTAGTTGAGCATGGCCTCGGGCAGGTAGCCCAGCTCGCGGTAGGCGGTGACGCTCACCGCGCCGCGGCGCTTGCTCAGTTTCAGACCGTCTTCGCCGAGGATGATCGGGCAGTGGCCGTACTGCGGCAGTTCCGCGTCGGCGCCGGCGACGGCACGGAAGATGTTGATCTGCCAGGGCGTGTTGTTGATGTGCTCGTCGCCGCGCCAGACATGGCTGATGCGCATGTCCCAGTCGTCGACGACGACGGCGAAGTTGTAGGTCGGCACGCCGTCGCCGCGCAGGATGACGAGGTCGTCGATCTCCTCGTTGGCGATCGAGATCGGACCCTTGACGAGGTCGTTCCAGGCGACGCTGCCGTGTTGCGGGTTGGCAAACCGCACCACCGGCTGCACGCCCGCCGGCGGCGCCGGCAGCAGCTTGCCCGGTGCAGGTCGCCAGCGGCCGTCGTAGTGCGTCTTCTCGCCGCGTGCGCGCTGCGTCTCGCGCATCGCATCGAGCTCCTCGGGCGTGCACCAGCAGCGGTAGGCGCGGCCGGCGGCGATGAGCTGCTCGGCCACCTCGCGATAGCGCTCGAGGCGGCTCATCTGGTGGATCGGGCCCTCGTCACAGTCCAGTCCCAGCCAGCGCATCGCGTCGAGAATCTGCGCCGTGGATTCCTCGGTCGAGCGCGCGACGTCGGTGTCCTCGATGCGCAGCACGAACTCACCGCCATGGTGGCGCGCGAAAGCCCACGAGTACAGCGCCGTGCGCGCCGTGCCCAGGTGCAGGTCGCCGGTGGGCGATGGCGCGATGCGGGTGCGGATGCTTTTCATGGAAAGGTTGGTCTGGGCGCGATGCGGGCGTGGTGCCGGCGTCATGCGCGCGCCGCCAGGCCGCGCAGCAGGTCGGCCTTCAGATCCTCGACATCCTCCAGGCCGACCGACAGCCGGATCATGCCCTGCGTGATGCCGGCGGCCAGCCGCTGCGCCTCGGTGAGGCGCCCGTGCGAGGTGCTCGCCGGATGCGTGATCGTGGTCTTGGTGTCGCCCAGGTTGGCGGTGATGCTGCAGATGCGCGCCGCATCGATCACCGCGAAAGCGCCGGCGCGCCCACCGCGCGCGACGAAGGACAGCACCGCGCCGCCGACGCCGTGCTGCTGCCGCATCGCCAGCGCATGCTGCGGATGCGTCGGCAGCCCGGGGTGGTAGACGCGCTCGACCGTCGGTTGCGCCTCGAGCCAGCGCGCCAGCTCGAGCGCGCGCGCGCTTTGCGCCTGCATGCGCACCGACAGCGTCTCGAGCCCCTTGAGCACGACCCAGGCGTTGAACGGCGACAGGCTCATGCCGGCGCTGCGCTGCGTCGGCACGAACTTGGTCTGCACCAGCTCCTCCGACGCGCACAGAGCGCCGGCCATGACACGGCCCTGGCCGTCGAGAAACTTGGTGCCCGAGTGCATGACGATGTCGGCGCCGAACTCCACCGGCCGCTGCAGCGCCGGCGAACAGAAGCAGTTGTCGACCGCCAGCAACGCCCCGGCGCCGTGCGCGATCTCGGCCAGCGCAGCGATGTCGCAGACCTCGGTGAGCGGGTTGCTCGGCGTCTCGGCGAACAGCAGCTTCGTCTCGGGGCGCAGCGCGGCGCGCCACGCCGCCGGGTCGGTCTGCGCGACGAAACTGGTGGTGACGCCGAAGCGGCCGAAGTCCTGCAGCAGCTTGATGGTCGAGCCGAACACGCTCTGCGAGCACACGACGTGATCGCCCGCCTTCAGCAGCCCCAGCACGATCATCAGGATGGCCGACATGCCGCTCGCCGTGGCGATGCAATCGCCCGTGCCTTCGAGCGCCGCCAGCCGCCGCTCGAGCATCGCCACCGTCGGATTGGAGAAGCGGCTGTAGATGAACGCGTCCTCCTCGTTGGCGAAGCGCCTGGCCGCGGTCTCGGCGTCGGGGTGCACGAAGCTGCTGGTCAGGAACAGCGCCTCGGAGTTCTCGCCCCAGGCGCTGGGCGGCAGACCCTCGCGCACCGCGAGCGTGTCGAGCCTGGCGTCGGCGGGCAGGTCGACGCGCGGGATGGTCATCGCGCCTGCTCCGCGACCGGCAGCGCCAGCGCAGAAGCCGGCGGCGCGTCCTCGTCGTCGTCATCGAAGCACAGCGGGCGCTGCGCGTCGAGCGCGGCGAGGTCGGCGTCGGTGATGTCGCCGGTGATGTAGCGGCCGTCGAAGCAGCTCGCCTCGAAACCGTCGAGCGCCGGGTTGAGCGCCTTGACGACGCGCTTCATCGCATCCACGTCCTGGTAGATCAGCGCGTCGGCACCGATGAACTCGCGGATCTGCTCGACGCTCCTGCCGTGCGCGATCAGTTCCTCCTTGGTCGGCATGTCGATGCCGTAGACGTTCGGCCAGCGTACCGGCGGCGCCGCCGACGCCATGTAGACGCGGTTGGCGCCGGCTTCGCGCGCCATCTGCACGATCTCCTTGCTCGTCGTGCCGCGCACGATCGAATCGTCGACCAGCAGCACGTTGCGGTCGCGGAACTCGACATCGATGGCGTTGAGCTTCTGGCGCACGCTGCGCTTGCGCACCGCCTGGCCCGGCATGATGAAGGTGCGCCCGACATAGCGGTTCTTCACGAAGCCCTCGCGATACGGCTTGCCGATGCGCTGGGCGAGCTGCATCGCGCTCGGGCGGCTGCTCTCGGGGATCGGGATCACGACGTCGATCTGCGACGGCGGCATGGTCGAGATGACGCGCTGCGCCAGCGTCTCGCCGAGCTCGAGCCGCGCCTGGTACACGCTGATGCCATCGAGCACCGAATCGGGCCGTGCCAGGTACACGTACTCGAACATGCACGGGTTGAGCGTCGGCCGCGCGGCGCACTGGCGCGCGTGCACGCGGCCGGCAAGGTCGACGAAGATCGCCTCGCCGGGCGCCACGTCGCGCTCGAGCCGGTGGCCGGTGCCGACCAGCGCCACCGACTCGCTGGCCACCATCACGTCGCCCTCGGCGTTGCGGCCGAAGGCCAGCGGTCGGATGCCGAACGGATCGCGCATCGCCAGCAGCCCATGCCCCGCGATCAGCGCCACCACGGCGTAGCTGCCGCGCAGCCGCCGGTGCACCGCAGCGGCCGCCTTGAAGACCTCTTCGGCGGTGAGCGGCAGATCGCGCGCCGCCAGATCGAGCTCGTGCGCGAACACGTTGAGCAGGACCTCGGTGTCGCTGTCGGTGTTGATGTGCCGACGGTCGACGTCGAACAGCTCGGCCTTCAGCGCCTGCGCGTTCGTGAGGTTACCGTTGTGCACGAGCACGATGCCGAACGGGGCATTGACGTAGAACGGCTGCGCTTCCTCCTCGCTGTAGGCGTTGCCGGCCGTCGGATAGCGCACCTGGCCCAGGCCCACCGTGCCCGGCAGCGCGCGCATGTCGCGCGTGCGAAAGACGTCGCGCACCATGCCGCGCGCCTTGTGCATGAAGCAGCGGGTACCCTGCATCGTGACGATGCCGGCGGCGTCCTGCCCGCGGTGCTGCAACAGCAGCAGCGCGTCGTAGAGGAGCTGGTTGACGGGCGCCTTCGAGATGACGCCGACGATGCCGCACATGGCAGGATCTTCCTCGCGAGCAGGCCTCAGGTCAGCAGTTGCTGCGCCGCCTCGGGCAGCAGCGGTTCGAGCGCCGCCATGGCCTGCCCGAGCCAGCGTGCACCCTGCGAGCGCCGCCAGTCCTGCGATTGTGCCGCCGGCGTGAGCGCGACGACCATCGCCAGCGCCAGCAAGAGCACCACGCCGCGCAGTGCGCCGAACACGGCGCCCAGCAGGCGGTCGGCGAAAGAAAGCGGCGTGGCACGCATCAGCATGCGCCCCCCTCGCGCCAGCAGCCCCCACACGACGAGCGCGGCAACGAAGCCGAGCACGAATGCGGCGCCCAGATTGAGCCCGCCACCCGGCGTGCCCACGCTCAGGTGCGGCGCGATCTGCGGCGCCGCCCATTGCGCCGCGAACCAGGCCACCACCCAGCCGACCAGCGACATCAGCTCGAAGACCACGCCGCGCACGAGACCGACGCCAACCGAGAGGGCGAGCACGGCAACGAAGGTCCAGTCGAGCCAGCCAATCGCGGCCAGCGCGTGCGCCATCGACATCTTCACAAGGCGAGGAGGTTGTGCGGCAGGCCCGCCGCCTGGAGCTTGCGCGCGGCGGCCGCCGCCTCGTCGCGCGTGGCGAAGGGCCCGACACGCACCCGAGTGCGCTTGCCGCTGTCGCTCTCGATCACCTGCGTGTAGGTCCTGAGGCCGAGGCGCTCGACCCGGGCGCGCGCCTCGCGCAGTGTGGCGGCGTCGGTGTACGCGCCGACCTGGACGACGAAACGGCCGGCTGCAGAGACGGCCGCAGTTGCGGCCGTCGACGACGCGTGCGCGGCGGGACCGGTGGGACCCGAGGGACCGGACGCGGCGGCACGCGGCGCCGGCGTTGCCTCGCGCGCAGGCGTGGCCGGACCGCCGACGATCGGAGCGCTGGCGACCGCCACCACGGAATTCGGTGTGCCGGAGGCCGGCGCGTCGCCGTGGGCGGCAGCCTTGCCGGATGCCGGGACCGAAGCGGGCGCCGCAACGGCCGCGGCGCCCGAACGTGGCTCCTGCGGCGCGGCCGCGACCACCTCGGCCGGTCGCTGCGGTGCCTCGGCGACGACGTCCTCGGGCGGCACCGGGCGCGGCGGCGGCCGCGGCCCGACCCGCGCCGGC
>JAGWTJ010000096.1 GCA_028869005.1 Burkholderiales bacterium
TCGCGCGCCGCTTCGGTGACGAAGGTGCCGAACGGCCCTTCCAGCAGCACCTCGTCGCCGGCGCGCAGCGCGTGGGCCCAGGTGCTCGTCGCGCCGCCTGCGACGGCCGTCACCAGCACGCACACCCGTCCGTCTTCACGCACGGCGTTGGCCAGCGAGTACGAACGCTGCGGCACGCGCCAATCGGTGTCGCCGAGCAGCACATACTGCCCCGCGCGGTACGACAGCGCGCGCTCCACGGGCGCCAGCCACAGCTCGCGGATGACCGGCGTGACGCTCGCGCTCGAGCTCACGCGGTAGCGGAACTGGCCCCAGGATGCCGATGCGTTCATGTCGACGGCGGTGCTCGCTCGAAGCGGCGGGCGCGCGACGAGCATACGCTCCTAGACTGGCAGCTCACGACGGGGCCCCGAAGCACATGGCGGTGGCCTCGCGCCCGAGGCCGAACACGAGGAGCGCAGATGGAGTTCGACCGCTGGCTGGACCAGGCCTGGCACGACCACGCCGACGACAGCGCCGGCGTGGCCGCGCGCATCACGGCCGAGGGCGTGGCGCTGGCCGCGAGCGACGCGCATGTCGCTGCTCTGGCGCGCCTGGCGCAGCATGTGCTCGGGGAACACCTGGGCCGCCACGCCGACGGCCGCGCCCTGCTGAAGCGGCTGGGCACGCACGCTGCAGCGGGCCAGGCCAGCGCGCGCACGCTGCGTGTGCTGGACGCCGGTCTGGCCCTGTGCGAAGGCGACGATGCGCGCGCCGCGCTCGACGCGTCCGAGCGCATCCGCGCCACGGCTCTGGCCGCCGGCACGCTGGGCGCCGGCGACGCGACGCGCGCCGCCGAGTTGCTGCAAGAGGCCCTGGCCGCAGCCGACATCGCCTCGCTGGCCGACGACGACCCGGCCGTGCGCGCCCTGGCCGTCACGGGCAACAACCTGGCCTGCGCGCTGGAAGAGAAGCCAGAGCGCAGCGCCGCAGAGCGCAGCCTGATGCTGCGTGCTGCAGGCGCTGCGCGCGCCTGCTGGGCACGCGCCGGCACCTGGCTCGAGGTCGAACGCGCCGAGTACCGGCTGGCACGCAGCTGCACCGTGGCCGGCGACTTCGATCAGGCGCGCCGGCACGCACGGGCCTGCCTGGAGATCGTGCGCGCGCACGACGCGCCGCCGCTCGAAGTCTTCTTCGGCTGGCAGGCGCTGGGCCTGGTCGAGGCCGCCGCCGGCAACGCCGCGGGCCATGCGCAGGCCCTGGCCGAGGCCGACGCGGCGTTCGAGCGCATGGCGAGCGCCGAACGCGAGTCCTTCGCAGCGAGCCGCTCGCAGCTGGCCGCCGCCGCGATCGCCGCGGCGGGTTCTGCGGCACCGTGAACCGCAACCCGCGTGCGCCGATCGCGTTCGTGCCGCATGAATCGCTGCGCGGGAAGTTGCAACCGAGGTCGCGCCAGAGGCCGCCTCGCGCTGGTCGTCTAGACTGAACGAGCCCCTACGCCACGCCGAGGTTTCGTCCATGCCCGAGCCCCTTCTCGTCGCCCAGCACGGCGACACGCAGTGCTTCTTGCTGCCGGCGCTGGCCAACCGCCACGGCCTGGTCACAGGCGCCACCGGCACCGGCAAGACGATCACGCTGCAGAAGATCGCCGAGAGCCTGAGCGCCATCGGCGTGCCCTCGTTCATGGCCGACGTGAAGGGTGACCTCACCGGCATCACGCAAGCGGGCACGCTCCCGCCAAAGGTCGCTGCCCTGCTGAAGGATCGCGGCCTGCCCCTGCCCGCGAGCACGGCCTGTCCGGCCACGCTGTGGGACGTGTTCGGCGAGCAGGGCCACCCGGTGCGCGCCACCGTCAGCGACATGGGCCCGTTGCTGCTGGCGCGCATGCTGGCGCTCAACGAGACGCAGCAAGGCGTGCTCAACCTGGTGTTCAAGATCGCCGACGACAACGGCCTGGCGCTGCTCGACCTGAAGGATCTGCGCGCCATGCTGCAGTTCGTCGGCGACAACGCGAGCCAGTTCACCACCGAGTACGGCAACGTCAGCGCGGCCAGCATCGGCGCCATCCAGCGCGGCCTCATGCAGATCGGCGAGCAGGGCGGCGACAAGTTCTTCGGCGAGCCGATGCTCGACATCGGCGACTTCATGCAAACCCTGGACGGCAAGGGCGTCGTCAACATCCTCGCCGCCGATCGGCTGATGACCTCGCCGCGCCTGTACGCGACCTTCCTGCTGTGGATGCTGTCGGACCTGTACGAGAAGCTGCCCGAGGTGGGCGATCTCGACAAGCCCAAGCTCGTGTTCTTCTTCGACGAGGCGCATCTGCTGTTCGCCGACGCGCCCAAGGCGCTGATCGAGCGCATCGAGCTCGTCGTGCGCCTGGTGCGCAGCAAGGGCGTGGGCGTGTTCTTCGTGACGCAGAACCCGCTGGACATCCCCGACACCGTGCTCGGCCAGCTCGGCAACCGCGTGCAGCACGCGCTGCGCGCCTTCACGCCGCGCGACCAGAAGGCCGTCAAGAGCGCGGCCGAGACGATGCGGCCCAACCCGAAGATCGCCGACCTGGCCGGCGCCATCACCGAGCTCGCGGTGGGCGAAGCGCTGGTCAGCCTGCTCGACGACAAGGGCCGCCCGAGCGTCACCGAGCGCGTCTACGTGATCCCGCCGGGCAGCCAGATCGGCCCGATCACGCCCGAGCAGCGCAAGGCGCTCGTCGCCGGCTCGCTGGTGGCCGGCGTGTACGAGAAGACGATCGATCGCGAATCGGCTTACGAGAAGTTGAAGGCGCGCGCGACGGCCGCACCCGCGGCGTCCGCCGGCACCGCGGCAGGCTCAGCCGGTCCGCCCGATGCGGCCGGGGCGGCCGCATCGGGCGGCGGCATGCTGGACGCGGTGAAGGACATCATGCTCGGCAGCACCGGTCCGCGTGGCGGCAGACGCGAAGGGCTGGTCGAGAAGGCCGCCTCGTCGGCCGTGCGCAGCATCGGCTCCAGTGTCGGCCGCGAGCTGATCCGCGGCGTGCTCGGCTCGCTGCTCGGCAGCAAGCGCCGCTGAGCACGCACAGGCCAGGCCAGCGTGCTGCGCGACGACTCGCTGCGCGACACCTTGCAAGCGCGCCTGGCCGCATGGCCGCGGCAGCCGATAGTCGCCGCCGATGCGCCCGGGCACCGGCGCGCCGCCGTCGTGCTCGCCATCGCCGACGCGGGCCACGGCGCCGCCCTGCGCGGACTGCCGCGCCATCGCCGCTGGAGCCGCGAGGCGGCGCTGCTGCTGACGCGGCGCACGCGGCAGTTGCAGCGCAACGCCGGCCAGTGGTCGCTGCCCGGCGGCCGCCTCGACGACGGCGAGAGCGCGCTGCACGCGGGCTTGCGCGAGCTGCGCGAGGAACTCGGCCTCGTGCTGCCGGCCGCGAACGTGCTCGGCGCGCTCGACGACTACGCGACGCGCTCGGGTTACGTGATCACGCCCTTCGTCGCCTGGACCGACGGTGCCGCGCAGCTCGCACCCGCCGCGGCCGAGGTGGAAAGCGTGCACCGCGTCGAGCTCACCGAGCTGCTGCGCGCGGACGCACCCCTGCTCGATCCGCCGCACGACGACAGCGTGCACCCGGTGCTACGCATGCCGCTCGGCCGCGACTGGGTGGCGGCGCCGACGGCAGCCCTGCTGTACCAGTTCCGCGAGGTCTGCCTGCTCGACCAGCCGACGCGCGTCGCGCACTTCGACCAGCCGCGCTTCACCTGGCGCTGAGCCGCGTCGCGCGCAGCGCGCTACGACGCGAGCTCGACCTCGCCCTCGATCTCGACCGGGATGCCGAACGGCAGCCCCGCCATGCCGACGGCGCTGCGTGCGTGCGCGCCGCGCTCGGGTCCGAACAGTTCGATGATCAGATCGGAAAACCCGTTGATGACCGCCGGCTGCCGGTCGAACCCCGGCGCCGTGTTGACCATGCCGAACACGCGCACCCAGGCCGCGATGCGCTCCAGCGAGCCGAGCTCGCGCGCCAGGCTGCCGAGGATGGCCAGCGCCGTGAGGCGCGCCGCCTGATAGGCCTGCTCGGGGCTCACCTCCGCGCCCACCTTGCCGAGCGGCGTCGCCAGCGTGCCGTCGGAGAGCGTCGGCCCGTGGCCCGAGACCAGAACCCGCGAGCCGCGCACCAGGACCCACGGGAACGGCAGCTTGGCGCCGGCAGGAAGCTGCAGCGGAGCGGGCAACTGCAGCCCCAGGGCATGCAGACGATCTTCGATGGACA
Source organism: Burkholderiales bacterium (assembly GCA_028869005.1). Classification (GTDB taxonomy): domain Bacteria; phylum Pseudomonadota; class Gammaproteobacteria; order Burkholderiales; family Burkholderiaceae_C; genus Rubrivivax. The sequence goes on from JAGWTJ010000096.1 coordinate 4,229, forward strand.
TGGAGGGACTCCGGGCAAGGGACTGGTCGTGTGGGCGAGCGGTGAGGATCGCGCAGCAGCGGTCGGCGCGCAAGGGCGCACGGACGCACTGGCACAAGGGCGACCGCACCCTGCGCACGTCGCTTCGCGCCACCCGTCCGACGCTTCGCGCCGCCACGCCGCCACGCGTCGCAGCGCGCTGGCGCGGCAAGGCGCGGCCCTGCACAGTGACGCCGCTGGCCGCGACTGCCGCATCGGCGCTCCACCCACCCGCGGCCCGGGAGATACAGATGATCGACATCCTCACCCACACGCCTACCTGGGTCTGGGGCCTGCTGGCGGCGCTGGTGGCGCTCGGCCTGGTGCAGGCGCGACCGCAACGGCTGGCGCGTGCACGCCTGGTGGTGCTGCCCGCCGTCATGTTCGCGCTCGGGCTCAATTCGTCGTGGCCGACGTTCGCCGCGCATCCCACGCTGGCCGCGCTCTGGCTCGCGGCGTACCTGGCGATGCTGCTGGCCGCGCGGCAGTGGCGCCTTGCGGCCGGCACGTCCTGGGACGCCGCGCAGGCACGGCTGGCTCTGCCCGGCAGCTGGCTGCCGCTGGCGCTGATCCTGGTCGTGTTCTGGCTGCGCTACGGCATCGCCGTCGGCTTCGTGCTGCACCCGGGCTGGCGCGACGATCTGGCGCTGCTGGCCGGCGTGTCGATGCTGTACGGCGCCATCGGCGGCCTGTTCGCCGGACGCGCGCTCGGGCTGCTGGCGCTGACGCGGCCAGCCACAATGTCCGCCCGCAGCCGCCATGCCGACGCTCGCCCGCTCGCCTGACCCCGCGCCCGACATCGACGCCGGCCTCGACGCCGGCGCCGAGGCCGACGTGCGCACGGGCGCACTGCCGGCGGCGCTGCGGCGCATGCGCGCACGGCGCTTGCGCGCCGCGGCCTTCGTCGTCGCGCTGTGCGTGGCGATCGCCGCGCTGCTCGCCGCGGTCGACGGCGGCGGCTTCGGCACCAAGCTCGTCTACTCGTTTGCCATCGGACTGGCGTGCAGCCTGTATACCTCGCTCGGGCGGCTGGCCGCGGCCGGGGCCTCCGACCTGTGGCGCCGGCTGCGCGGACTGCCGGCGGCCGAGATGGGTTTCGGCGCCGGCTGGAGCGGCGTGCTGCCGGCGGTGCTGGTGGCGATGCTCGCCGGCCCGCCCACCGGCCTGGCCATCGGCGACTGGCTGAGCGGCAGCAGCAGCCCGAGCCTGCTCGAGACGCGCTGGATGAGCACGCGGCTGACGATCGCGCTGGCGGTCATCGGCACCGCCGCCAGCATCGTCGTGTTGAGCCTGCAGGAGCGGCTGGCCAGCGCGCGACTGGCCGCCGAGGCCGCGCAGCGCCAGGCGGCCGAGACGCGATTGCGCTTGCTGCACTCGCAGCTCGAGCCGCACATGCTGTTCAACACACTGGCCAACCTGCGCGTGCTGATCGGCGTCGACCCGGCGGCCGCTCAGGCCATGCTCGACCGGCTCAACGCCTTCCTGCGCACCACGCTCGGCGCGTCGCAGGCCGAGCGGCACGCGCTGGCGCGCGAGTTCGCCTGGCTCGACGACTACCTCGCGCTGATGCAGGTGCGCATGGGCGAGCGCCTGCACTACGAGCTCGATCTGCCACCGGCGCTGGCGGCGCTGCCGGTGCCGCCGCTGCTGCTGCAGCCGGTGGTGGAGAACGCCATCCGCCACGGCCTCGAGCCGCAGGTGGCGCCGGGGCGGATCGCGGTGTGCGCAGCGCGCACCGGCGACACGCTCGTGCTCACGGTGCGCGACACCGGCGTCGGCCTGCCGCAGCGGCCGGCACCGGCCGCGGCCGGCGGCGGCTTCGGACTGGCGCAGGTGCGCGAGCGTCTGCACACGATCTATGGCGCCGGTGCGAGCGTCGAACTCGCGCCGGCTGCGGACGCCGAGGGCGGAACGATCGCCACACTGCGCCTGCCGCTGGCCGGCAGCGCCGGGGCGCAGCGATGAGCACGGGCACCGCCGCGCCGACGGCGGCGACCGCATCGACCGCGCAGCGCGCCACCGCACTGGTCGCCGAGGACGAGCCGCTGCTCGCCGCCGGCCTCGTCGCCGAACTGGCCTCGCTGTGGCCGTCGCTCGAGATCGTCGCACGCGTCGGCGACGGCGACTCGGCGCTGGTGCAGGCGCTGGCGCGGCGCCCAGACATCTGCTTTCTCGACATCCGCATGCCAGGCATGAACGGGCTCGACGCGGCAGCCGCGCTCGCCGAGGACTGGCCGCAAGGAACGGCGCTGCCGCTGCTGGTGTTCGTCACCGCCTACGAGCAGCATGCGATCGAGGCCTTCGAGCGGCAGGCCGTCGACTATCTCGTCAAGCCGGTGGCGCAAGAGCGACTGGCGGCCTGCGTCCTGCGGCTGCAGCAGCGCCTGGCCGAACGCGCGGCTACCGCGGCCAACGCCGCCAATGCCGCCGTCGCGGGCGCGGCCGACACACCGAATGCCACCGGCGCGATCGGCGCGGCGGCCCTCGAGGCCACGCTGGCGCAGTTGCGAGCGCTGGTCGGCGCGGCCGGAGCGCCCGCCGGCGAGCGGCTGCAGGTCATCCAGGCCCAGGCCGGAGCGCTGGTGCATCTGGTGCCGGTGGACGAGGTCATCTACTTCGAAGCCGCCGACAAGTACGTGCGCGTCGTCACCGCCGAGCGCGAGCACCTGATCCGCATGTCGCTGCGCGAACTTGTACCGCGGCTCGATCCGCAGCGCTTCTGGCAGGTGCACCGCGGCACCGTGGTGCAGGCGCGCTGCATCCGCCAGGCACGGCGCGAGGAATCGGGCAAGGTCACGCTGAGCCTGGCCGGCCGCCCCGAGACGCTGACCGCGAGCCGCCTGTACGCGCACCTGTTCCGCGGCATGTAGCGGGCGCTGCGCGCGCTGGCCAGGCCGTGCCCGCTTCCAGGCCCCCGCCTACAATCGGGCGCTGCGCACGCCGTCCCGGTCCGGCACCGGGTGACGTGACGCCGCGCCACGCATATCGAGGGAGTTCGCCGTGTCTTCGCCGCCCATCGCCACCGCCACCGCCTCCGCAGCCACCGCCGCGGACGCCGCGGCGCTGGAAGCCGAACTCGCGCAGCTGTTCGTCGACGCGCTGAACCTCGAAACCCCGGCCGCCGAGATCGATCCCCTGACGCCGCTCTTCGGCGACGGCCTGGGCCTCGACTCGATCGACATCCTCGAGGTCGCGCTCGAAGTCTCGCAGCGCTACGGCTTCCAGCTGCGCAGCGACGACGAGAACAACCAGAACATCTTCCGCAACCTGCGCAGCCTCGCCGCCCATATCGCGGCGAAACGCACGAAGTAACCCGTCTGCCCCATGCCGAGCTGGCGCTTCGTCGCCGCCGCGGCAGCGCTGCTGGCCTACGCAGGACTGTCGCATGCACTGATGGTGCACGCGCCGGCCCACCCGTGGTCGGTGGCAGCGCTGTTCGGCCCGCTGCTGGCCGCGGTCGCGCTCGGCGCGCTACGGCGCCGCCAGTGGGCGGCGTTCGGCCTCGGCGCCGTGGCCGCCGCGGTGCTGGCGGCCATCACGGCGCGCGGCGGCGTGCAGGACATGCAGCGCATGTACGTCCTGCAGCACGCCGTCCTGCACCTGACGCTCGCCTGGCCCTTCGCGAGCACGCTGCGCGCAGGCAGCGAGCCGCTGCTGACGCGGCTCGCCCTGCGCATGCACGGGCGCCTGTCGCCGGCGATGCGGGTCTACACGCGCCGGCTCACCGTGGCCTGGACCGGCTACTTCGTCGGCATGGTCGCCGTATCCGCGCTCCTCTATGCGTTCGCACCGTGGCGCTGGTGGTCGCTGTTCGGCAATCTGCTGTCGCCGCTGCTGGCGGCCGGCCTGTTCGTTCTCGAACACCTGTGGCGGCATCGGCGTCACCCGGAGTTCGAGCGGGCGTCGCTGGCGGCCGCATGGCGTGCCTGGCAGACCTGGCAGACGCGCCCGTCATCGGGCGCCATCCGATGAAGCCGGCTCCCGACCTCTTGCCGCTGCTCGAGCGCCCGGCGACGTCGTCGGCTACCGTGGGGCCTGCACCGTTGCTTACGCCGCCGGGCACGCCGTTGCTCGCACTGCCGCCCATGTTGCCGCCGACATCGTTGTCCTCTCCCGTGCCCTTGCTCTCGCCGCGCGATCCGGCCGCGCCGTTCGCCTGGCGCGACGGCCGCGCGCTGAGTGCGGCGCAGTTTCTCGCCGCCGCCGAGCGGCTGGCCGAGCGGCTGCCGGCCGACGGCCGCGCCGTCAACCTGTGCTGCGACCGGCTGCTGATGGCGCTCGGTCTGGCCGCCGCGCTGCGGCGCGGCCACCTCAGCCTGATGCCGCCCAACACGCTGGCAGCGACGCTGCGCCAGTTGCCCGCCGACGCACGGCCGGCCTACGTGCTGAGCGACGACAGCGCCGTCGACACGGCCGGCATGGCGCTCGTGTCGCTGACGCCGGCCGATCTCGACGTCCCGGCCGCAGCGCTGCCGCAAGTTCCGCAAGTGCCGCTGCTCGACGCCGCGCAGCCCGCCGTGTGCCTGCTCACTTCGGGCTCCACCGGTGCGCCGCAGCCGCACGTCAAGTGCTGGGGACCGCTGGCCGCGAACATCGGCGCCGAGGCCGCACGCCTGGCCGAGCTGCTCGGCCGCGCCGATCTGGCCGGCCTCACGCTGGTGGCCACCGTCCCGGGGCAGCACAGCTACGGGCTCGAGTCGAGCGTGCTGCTGGCGCTGCTCGGCGGCGCGGTACTCGACGCCGGGCGGCCCTTCTATCCGGCGGACATCGCCGCCGCGCTGGCGCGCCTGCCCAGGCCGCGCGCGCTCGTCACCACACCCTTCCACCTCAAGGCCTTGCTGGGCGCCGGTCTCGCGCTGCCCGCGGCGGACCTGGTGCTCTCGGCCACCGCGCCGCTGACACCGCAACTGGCTGCCCGCGCCGAAGCGGCGCTCGGCGCTCCGCTGATCGAGATCTACGGCTGCACCGAAGCCGGCCAGGTCGCCACGCGCCGCACCACGGCCGGCGAGACCTGGCATGCGCTGCGAGGCCTGCGACTGTCGCGTCGAACGGGCGCGACGACGGCCGCCACGATTCCCGCTGACGCAACGGCGCCCGCGAGCGACGTGGCCATCGGCGACGAGCACTTCATCGTCGAAGGCGGACACGTCGGCGCGCCGACGCCGCTGGCCGACCGACTGGAACTCGTCGACGCCGAGCACTTCCGGCTGCTAGGACGCGGCAACGACGTGGTCAACGTGGCGGGCAAGCGCAGCTCGCTGGCGCATCTGAATTTCGTGCTCAACCGCATCGACGGCGTCGACGACGGCGCGTTCTGGCTGCCCGACGAGGTGCCCGGCGCCGCGACGCGCCCGCTCGCCTTCGTCGTCGCGCCACGACGCAGCGCGCGCGAGATCGTCGCCGCGCTGCGCCGCGAACTGGAAAGCGCCTTCGTGCCGCGGCGCGTGCTGCACGTAGCCGCGCTGCCGCGCGAGGCCACCGGCAAGCTCACCAGCGCAGCGCTGCGCCACTTCGCGCTGACGGCGCTGGCGACGCTGGCGCAGCGCGACGGCACGCCGGCGCGCTGCGACGGAACGCGCACGCCCGACGAGGGCACGATCGCGCTGCACGTGGCGGCCGATCACCCGGCCTTCGACGGCCACTTTCCCGGCCAGCCGGTGCTGCCCGGGGCGACGCTGCTTGCGTTCGTGCTCGACGCGCTCCAGGCGCGGCCGTCGCTGCGCAACCGGCTCGGCGCCGCACTGGTCGTCGAGCAGGTGAAGTTCCTCGCCACGGTCGGTCCCGGCACGGCGCTGGCGCTGCGCTTCACGCCGCGCGGCCGCGCCATCGGCTTCGAGGTGAGCGCCGGCACCACCGTGGTGGCGCGCGGCGTGCTCGGGAGTCTCGTCGGGTGAGCACCCTCGCGCGCCGCGAGCCGGGCGGCGGGCCGGGTGCGCCGGAGCCGATCTCAGCACCGACCGCAGCACCGGTCGCGCCATCGATCACGGCGCCCATCGCGACTCCGCCGGGCCACTGGTCGGCGCAGCGCGAGCGCAGCAACATGCCGGCGCTGCGCACGATGGCCTGGATCGCATTGCACCTGGGCCGGCGCGTGGCGCGTCTCGTGCTGCTGCCGATCACGCTGTACTTCGTCGTCTTCGCGCCTCGGGCCAGGCGCCAGTCCGTGCGCTACCTGGGGCGCGCGCTGGGCCGGGCGCCGCGTCTGCCCGACCGCTGGCGGCACATGCACGCGTTCGCCTCGGTGGTGCTCGACCGCCTGTATTTCGTGCGCGGCGCGCTGCACGAGTTCGAGCTGCGCATCCACGGCGCCGAGCTCGTCGACGCCACGCTGGCCGAAGGCCGCGGCGCGTTCCTGATCGGCTCGCACATCGGCAGCTTCGAGGCCTTGCAGGCGGCGGGCGCGAGCCGGCCCGAGCTGCGCGTGGCGATGGTCATGTACCCCGACAACGCGCAGATGATCCAGGCCGTCCTGCGCAGCGTCGCACCCGACTTCCAGTTGCGCATCATCGCCATCGGCAGTCCCGGCTCGACGCTGGCGATCCGCGAGTGGCTCGACGGCGGCGGCCTGGCCGGGCTGCTCGGCGACCGTTTCGCGCCGGGCGAGGCGGCGCGCCATGCCGGTGTCGAGCGCAGCTTCCTCGGAGTGCCGGCGCGCTTTTCCGACGGTCCGCTGCGGCTGGCGCAACTGCTGCGTCGACGCGTCATCTTCATGGCCGGCCTGTACCGCGGCGGCCGGCGCTACGACGTGCGTTTCGAGGAGCTGGCCGACTTCAGCCGCCGCCCGGACGACGCCGCAGCGCGCGAGCGCGCGTTGCAGGACGCGATCACCGCCTACGTCGCCCGACTCGAGGCGCTGGCGCGCGAAGCGCCCTACAACTGGTTCAACTTCCACGACTTCTGGAGCGAGGACGGTGGTGCGCAGTGACGCGCGCCGACGCTGGCTCCTGGCCGCCGCGCTCGCGCCGTGCGTGGCGATGGCCCGCGCCGAGAGCAAGGCCTCAGACGGCGCGCTCGACCTGTCCGCCTTGATGGCGCTGCTCGCCCGCCGCCGCAGCGGCGAGGCCCGCTTCACCGAGGAACGCATCGTGCGCGGCTTCGATTCGCCGCTGCGCAGCTCGGGGCTGCTGGCCTTCAGCGCGCCCGACCGCTTCGTGCGCCGCACGCTCGAACCGCGGCCCGAGGCTATGGAGGTCGACGGCAACACGCTCAAGCTCGAACGTGGCGGCCGCACGCGTTACACGACGCTCGACGCACTGCCCGAGCTGGCGGTGCTGGTCGACGCCATGCGCGCCACGCTGAGCGGCGACGGCGCGCTGCTGCGCAAGTACTTCGCGGTGCGGGTGGGCGGCAACGCGGCGCTGTGGACGCTCGCGCTCGTTCCGCTCGACCGCCAGCTCGCCGGCCAGGTGCGCAGCGTGCAGCTCGCCGGCCAGGGCATCGAGCTGCGCAGCGTCGAGCTGGTGCTGGCCGGCGGCGACCGCTCGCTGATGCTGATCGAGCCGCTGCAGCGCGCAGGCGACGCGGCCGCAGGCAGCAGCGCCGCCGGCGCCACGAGCGCCACGAGCGCTACAAGCGCTACAAGCGCGCCGCCCGCCCGCGCCGCCTCGCGATGAGCACCACCGCCGGCGGGCCGCGCAGCGCACCGCGGCGCGCCTGGGTGATCGCGCTGTGGCTGCTGGCGCTCGCTGCGGCGGCGCTGCAGATCGCGCGCACGCCCATCG
>JAGWTJ010000355.1 GCA_028869005.1 Burkholderiales bacterium
CGTCGGCCGCCGCCTTCTCGACGCGCAGCTGCGCCGCCAGGGTGTCGGCGCGCAGCTTGTGTTCGAGCAGGCGCTGCAGGGTGTGGCGGTAGTTGCGCGCCAGCGCGGTGGTCAGCGAGACGATGACCGCCAGCATGCCGGCGAGCTGGTAGCTGTAGACGTCGGCAACGAGGGCGATGCGCACGACCAGCGGGGTGAAGCAGATCGCCACGTAGGCGATGAACATGCGCGGGTGGTTGCCCAGCACCGGCACCACCGCGATGCAGAAGGTATAGATGGTGAGGATCAGGCCGGTCTGCTGGATGCCGATCGCATGCGAGTAGAACAGCCAGCCCGACAGGCCCCAGGCCGCGGCCGAGCTGAGCGTCAGCACGTTCCAGCGCAGCTGCCAGCGCGCCCACGCCATCGCCGTGCCGCGCTTGTAGGCACGCCGGAAGGCACGCGCCAGCACGATGCGAACCAACCACAGGCCGATGAAGAGCGCCGCCCAGGCGAGGAACAGCGGCCTCGGCGCCTTGCCCCAGAACAGCATCAGCATCAGGGCGAAGCCGCCGGCCAGGCCGGCCAGCGTGGCGCCGGTGAAGGCGTACAGCGCCAGCACCTCGTCGGGCAGCAGCGCCTCGCGCGAGGGCGGCGCCGGGCGCGCCGCCGCGGCCTGCGGTGCGTCGTTCAGCGCGACGGGTTGCGCCATGCGTTGATGCCGCCCTGGTGCGTCATCTGGCTGACCGCCAGCACGGCCTGCGTGCGCGAGCTGACGTTGAGCGCGCGCAGCACCGCGGCGACGTGGTCCTTCACCGTCTCGACCGAGAGGTTGAGGTCGCGCGCGATCAGCTTGTTCGGCTTGCCCTGCAGCAGCAGGGCGAGCACGTCGGTCTGGCGCGGCGTCAGGCCCAGCGACGCCAGCGGCGGCGTCTTCTGCACCTCGCCGGCCTCGGCCTGCTCGCGCACCACGTTGAGCGCCTGCGGCACGCTGCCGGCGGCGGCCGGCGCACTCGCGCCGATCTCGTCGAAGCTGCGCAGCGTCATCGGCGGCACGTAGATGCCGCCGGACATCACCACGTTGAGCGCCTCGAAGAGGATGTCGTTGCTGGCGCGCTTGGGCACGAAGCCCATCGCGCCGAGGTCGACGGCGTGGATCACGTCGCTGCTGCGATCCGAGGCCGACACCACCACCACCGGCACCGCCGGGTACTGGGCGCGGAACTCGGTCAGCACGTCGAAGCCGTGCGCGTCGCCGAGCGCGAGGTCGAGCAGCACCAGGTCGAAATCGGGGTCGGCGGCGAGCACGCCGCGCGCCTCGGCGGCGCTGGCCGCGCCCACCACCGAGACATGGTCGCCCAGGCCCTGGATCACGGTCTTGAGGGCGGAGAGGATCAGCGGGTGGTCGTCGATCAGCAGGACCTTCATGGCGATGTCCTCCTAGACGTAGCGGCGCGAGAGCGATTCGGCCACGCACACCGGCTTGGCCGAGCCCTCGCGCTCCATCGTCACCTCGAAGGTGATCTGGGCGCCGCCCTCGATCGGCTCGAAGCCGGTCAGCTTGAAGTGGCCGCGCAGCCGGCTGCCCACCGGCACCGGCGCCGGGAAGCGCACCTTGTTGAGGCCGTAGTTGACGCCCATGCGCACGCCGCCGATATCGATCGCCGAGGCGCCCATCTGCGGCAGCAGCGAGAGCGTGAGGAAGCCGTGCGCGATGGTGGTGCCGAAGGGGCCGGCAGCGGCACGCACCGGGTCGACGTGGATCCACTGCAGGTCACCGGTGGCGCGCGCGAACTCGTCGATGTGCTGCTGGGTGATGGTGATCCACTCGCTCGTGCCCACCACCTGGCCGAGCTCGCGGCCGAGTTCGTCCAGCGATGCGAATTTCCTCATGCGTCCACCCATTCGAGAATGCTCTTCCACTGCTCGTGGTCGCGCTCGAAGCGCGACGAGCTGACGTCGAACAGCGTCAGCCCGTGCGCGGCGAGGTGCACGTAGTTCTGCGTGTCGCGCAGCTGGCCGATCAGCGGCACCTTGAGCTTGTCGACGAAAGCACGCAGGTGCTCGGCCGAGAGCGTGCCTTCGCGCACGCGCATGCAGACGATGCCGAACTTCACCTTGTCGCTGCGCCGGTGCGCCAGCAGCTCGGCGACGAAGGCATGCGTGGCGTGGATGTCGAAGATGCTGGGCTGGATCGGGATGATCACCTTGTCGGCCAGCTTCATCACCTCGTCGAGGCGCTTGCCGTGCAGGCCGGCGGGCGTGTCCAGCACCACGTGGGTCGTGCCCTTGGGCGGGCGCACCACCTCGCCGTGCGTGTCCCAGGTGCCGATGGCCGGCAATGGCTTGGGCCGCAGCGAGAGCCAGGTCAGCGCCGACTGCTGGCG
>JAGWTJ010000356.1 GCA_028869005.1 Burkholderiales bacterium
GGACGAGCTGCGCGGCCGGCTGAGCTCGCGCGAGTGGCGCGAGGCGCAGCGCCTGGGCGCCCTGCTCGCGCATCTGCAGCCGCTGGCCGAGCTGATCCGCGGCCTCGGCCGCGCCCACCACCACCCCGAGCGGCCGCCCGCGCCGCTCGCGCAGCCGCTGGTCAGCGACACGGCGCTGCCGCTCACCGAGCGCGAGACGCGCCTGCCCGATGCGCCCGGCGAGCTGATGGGCATCCGCCACTCCGACCGGCTCGAACGCATGCTCGGCAGCGAGGCGATGCAGATCCGCCATCCGGTGCTGCACAAGCTGTGGCGCGCGCGCCTGGCCGAGAGCCGGCTGCTCACCTACCAGAGCGAGGCGCTGCTGGTCGAGCGCGTGCCCGACCCGCAGGGCCGCGCGCGCCAGCGCAGCGCGCCGCAGGCAAAGCGGCTCGAGCGCGGGCCGATGATCCTCGCCATCGACACCAGCGGCTCGATGCGCGGCGCGCCCGAGAACATCGCCAAGGCGGTGGTGCTGGAAGCGCTGCGCACTGCACAGCGCGAGCAGCGCGGCTGCCTGCTGATCGCCTTCGGCGGGCCGGACGAGATCGTCGAGCGCGACCTGCGGCCCATCGAGCGGCCGCACGAGGGCCTGGACGCGCTGCTCGCGCTGCTCGGCCAGGGCTTCGACGGCGGCACCGACGTGCAATCGCCGATCGAGCGCGCGGTGCAGCGCGTGCGCGAGGCGCGCTGGAGCAGCGCCGATCTGCTGATCGTCAGCGACGGCGAGTTCGGCTGCACGCCGGCCACGCTGCAGCACCTGGAGGACGCGCGCCGCGAGCTGGGCCTGCGCGTGCAGGGCATCCTGGTGGGCGACCGCGAGACGCTCGGCCTGCTGCAGACCTGCGACGACATCCACTGGCTGCGCGACTGGCGCCGCTACACCGGCGAGACGCCGCAGCGCGAGGCCTTCGTGCCGGTGCACACCGCCAGCCTGACGGCGCTGTACTTCCCCAACGCGCTGAACGCGCGGGCCAGCAGCACGGCGCGCAAGGGGCGCTGACGAGGGCGGCCGACAAGAGCGGCCGACAGCCGGCCTGTCACGCCTGGGCGCAGCCTGTCGCGCCGGCGTGCGCGGGCGTCGCACGGCCCTCGCGCGGCGCGGGGGCGGGCCGTACAGTGGCGGCCAGTTCCTGCCGATGACCCATGAGCACACCTCCCTTGCCACCGAACCCGCCCGTGCCGACACCGCCTCGCGACGGCTGGGCCGCCTTCAAGTCGACGGTGGTGCGCGCCTACCACGCCTACGGCGGCTGGCTGGTGACCATCACCTGGTGGAAGTTCATCGTGCTGTCGCTGCTGCTGATGATCATGAGCGGCATCCTGCAGAAGATCCCGCCCTTCAACATCCGCCTGCCGACCTTGGCGCGCGTCGATGCCCTCCCGGTGCCGCCCGCGCCGCCCGTTCCTCCCAAGCCGCCCGCGCGGGCGGCCAGCGGCGTCACCGCGACCAAGGGCGAGGTGCAGATCAGCATCAACGGCGACGGCATCTTCGTGCGGCGCACGCCGGGCGCGGCCAGTTCAGCCGCCAGCTCGGCGGCCAGCTCGGCGGCCGGCAGCGCATCGGCGGCCTCGCCCGGACTCAAGATCGACCGCGACGGCATCGAGATCAAGGTGCCGCCGGGCGCCGACAGCGAGGTGGTGCGCGAGGCCGTGCGCGAGGCCCGCGACCAGATCAAGGAGGCGATCGAAGCCGCGGCCGACGCCGCCGCGGAGGCGGCCGCCGAGAGCGGCGCGCAGGGCGACGTGACGGTGAACATCACGCCGCCCGGCCGCCGCCGGGACTACTTCACCCTCGGCGACGAGCTGCCGACGATCGCCTTCCTGTGGATCGCGATGTCGATCATCCTCAAGATCACCTACAAGGGCCGCCTGCAGGCCGAGGTGAAGGCCGCGCAGGCCACCGAGACGGCCGAGGCCGAGCAGCTCAAGCGCCAGGTGGTGGAGGCGCGCATGGCGGCCATGCAGGCGCAGGTGGAGCCGCATTTCCTCTTCAACACGCTGGCCTCGATCGACCACCTCATCGAGACCGACCCGAAGCGCGCCTCGGTGATGCAGAAGAACCTGATCGCGCTGCTGCGCGCCAGCATGCCGACCCTGCGCGAGGCCAACGGCGGCGGCAGCGGCGTGCGCGATCTCGGGCGCGAGATGGCGGTGATCCAGCCCTACCTGGAGATCCTCAAGGTGCGCATGGAAGACCGGCTGACGACCGAGATCGACGTGCCCGAGGGCCTGCGCTCGGCCGCCTTCCCGCCGATGATGCTGCAGGGCCTGGTGGAGAACGCCATCAAGCACGGCCTGGAGCCCAAGCCCGAGGGCGGGC
>JAGWTJ010000097.1 GCA_028869005.1 Burkholderiales bacterium
GTCTCGTCCTTGTCCACCGTCTCGGTGCGCTGGCCGTGGATGGTGATGGTCTCGTTGTTGTCCACCGTCTCGGTGCGGTCGTGCTTGACGTGGGTGGTTTCGTCGTGGTCGATGGTCTTGGTGCGGTCATGCCCCACCGAGTGCGTCTCGTCGTTCTCGACCTCGATGTCCTGATTCTTCTCGGCGTGGATCCATAGCTGCTCGGATCCCTTCTTGTCCTCGAAGCGGATGGCGTTGGCGTTGCCGTAGGCGCCGCCCTTGCTGCTGCGCGTGAGCACGCCGCTTTGCGTGGCGTTGGCCGGCAGCTCCCACGGCGGCATCTGCTCGGCGTTGTAGACGCGGCCGGTGATGATGGGCTGGTCGGGGTCGCCCTCGAGGAAGGAGACCACCACTTCCTGTCCGATGCGGGGGATCTGCACGAAGCCGAAGCTCTTGCCGGCCCAGGGCGAGGACACGCGCACCCAGCAGCTGCTCTTGTCGTTCTTCTTGCCGTAGCGGTCCCAGTGGAACTGGACTTTGACGCGGCCGTACTTGTCGGTGAAGATTTCCTCGCCGCCCGGGCCCACGACCAATGCGGTCTGCGGACCCTGCACGAAGGGCTTGGGCGTGCGCCGCGGCGCGCGAAACGGTTGCTGCGAGGGCTGCGCGGCGAAGCTGCACTCGAATCGGTCGGCGCCGCCGGCGCCGGCCGATTCGCTGGGCGCCAGGCGCAGGCTCAGGCGGCTGTGCAGGCACAGGTATTCGGCGTTCTGGTCGGCGCGCGGGTGGCGGGTCAGCTTGAACAGGTGGCCGACCAGCAGCGCGTGCGAGGTCGTGCTGCCGGACAGGCGCTCGAAGCCGCACTGCAGCTCTTCGAGCCGGGTGTCGGCCAGATGCTGGCCGTCTGCCTTCTGCGTGTACTGGCCGTCGAAGTCGAAGACCTCGGAGTCGTCCAGCGTGTGCGAGCGCGGCTGCGCCTGCTCGACGCCCAGCGCCGTGCCCGGGCGCTCGAAGTCGTAGCTCGTGAGCGCTGTCTTGCCCGAGCAGATCTCGCGCGAGGCGCTCCAGTCGCCGACGGTGCCGGTGTCCGGGGCGCGCTGGCCGCGGTTGTCGTAGTAGGGCAGCGACTCGGCGCCGGGCGCGGGTTCGAGCGCGGCCACGTCGTCCACCAGCACCAGTTGCTGCGCGCTGCCGTCGCCGTGCTCGAAGTACCAGTAGATGCCTTCCCCCTCGCACAGCCGGGCGACGAAGTTGAAGTCGGTCTCCCGGTACTGCACGCAGTAGTTGCGTTTGCGGTAGCTCTTGTGCAGCTTGAAGCGGAAGTTGGCGATCGCGCCGTGGTCGGCGAACACGGCCTCGATGATCTGCCGCACGTCCTGGTCCTGGAAGATGCGGCAGTCGGCCGTCTGCGTCAGCGCCCACAGCCACGGGCGCACGCTGGCGTGGTAGCGGAACCAGCGCCCCTGCGCGCCACCGATGCCGAAGCGCGTGACCAGTCCATTGATGTGGCGCCGGCCACCGTCGCCGAGGGCGATGCTGACGCCTACCGGCTGGCCGAGCAGCTTCTCGGCCGCCAGATCGGGCTTGGCGCTCAGCAGCTCGAGCTCGATCGTCTCGAGCACCGACACGCCCTGGGTCGCGCTGATGGCCTCGAAGCGCAGGTCTTCGGGCGACAACGGGCTCTTGAAGGTGACGGGCGACGAAGGCATCTCGGCATCCGCCCCGCAGCGTGGGGCCTTGCGGGCATGCTCGGTCAAAGGCGAGCGCAGTGACCAGCGACGAAAGTCATGACTGTCATCTGCATGGGGGAGAGCGCGCATGCCATGCGCGTCGACGATCAGCCCGTCGTGTCGCGCACGCGTGCCGACACCAGCCAGCCCGGCACCGGCTCGCCGGCCTCCAGGCGCAGCGTCTCGCGCTGCAGCCGTAGGTCGTCGAAGCCGCTGGCGGCGAGCACCCGGCGCAGATAGTTCTCGCCATGCGCGTAGCGGCCGTTGGACTGCAGCACGTGATCGTCGGCGCGACCGTCGGCGAGCGCCTCGACCGTGAAGACCAGCCGGCCGTCGGGCCGCAGGCTGACGCGGGCGGCGGCGAGCGCATCTTCCAGCGCGCCGAAGTAGCACAACGTGTCGGCCGACACCACGGCGTCGAAGGCGGCGGGCTGCGTCGCGAGGTAGTGCGTGAGCTCGGCCTGGTGCAATGCGTCGTACAGGCCGCGCGCCCTCGCGCGTCGCAGCATGCCGGCGGACAGGTCGCAGCCGGCCAGGTGGCGCGCGAACGGCCGCAGTCCGGGGCCGCACAGACCGGTGCCGCAGCCGGCATCGACGATGGCCAGCGTCGCCGCCGGCGTGCCGACGAGCGCGACTAGCGCCTGCGTCACAAGCGCCGGCGCGCGGTAGCTCAACGCCTCGAGCTTGGCGTCGAACGACGAGGCGAAGCCGTCGAACACCTGCTGCACGTAGCCGTCGCTGGCACGCGCGGGCGCCAGCGCACCCTCGGCCGACGCCAGCATGTGCTGCGCCACCGGGTTGCCGGGGGCGTCGGCGAGCCACTCGCGCAGCAGTCCGGCGGCACGCTCGTTCTCGCCCAGCAGCAGCAGGGCGCGGATCACCTCCTGGCGCGACTGCTGATGCTCGGGCCAGGCCGCCACCGCCTTGCCGTGCGCGATCAGGCCGTCGTGGATGCGGCCCATGCGGATCAGCGTGGTCGACAGGTTGTACCAGGCGTCGCCGAACTCGGGCGCGAGGTCCAGCGCGCGGCGGCAGGCGCGTTCGCTGTCGTCGAGCCGGCCGAGCTTGCGGTACAGCACGCCCAGGTTGTTCAGCGCCAGCGGCGCCTCGCCGCCCTTGCTGTCGGCGAACTCCACCGCCTTGGCGTAGGCCTCGGCGGCCTCGTCGGCGCGGCTGGCCAGCAGCAGCACGTTGCCCAGGTTGTTCCAGGCGCTGGCGTTGTCGGGCAGCGCCGCGAGCGAGCGCCGGATCAGGTCGACCGCCTCGTCGACGCGGCCTTGCGTGTGGCGCAGCACGCCGAGGAAGTGCAGCGCATCGGGCTGCTGCGGCGCACGTTCGAGCAGGCGCAGCAGCAGCGGCTCGGCCTCGTCGATGCGCTCGTTGCGCAGATGGTCGATGGCCGCGGCCAGCTCGACCGCGAGTGGCCGTGCAGCGTGGGCCGCGGGGGCCGCGTGTGCCGCCTGGCGCTTCGCGCTGCGGCCGCTCATTCGAAGCGGTAGTCGAACTTGCCGTCGACCACGCCGATGCGCACGCCTTGCACCGGCTTGCCCTGCAGCGTGAATTCGAGGAAGGCGCGCGACACGTCGGGCAGCAGCGTGTTGGTGAGGATGGCGTCGATCATGCGCCCGCCGCTTTCGCTCTCGGTGCAGCGCGAGACGACGTGGGCGACGACGTCGTCGCCGACGACGAACGGCACCTTCCAGTGGGCTTGCACGCGCTTGCGGATGCGCTCGAGCTGCAGTTGCACGATGCGGCCCAGCACGTCGTCGGCGAGCGGGTAGTAGGGGATCGTCACCAGGCGCCCGAGCAGCGCCGGCGGGAAGACCTTCAGCAGCGGCTCGCGCAGCGCCTTGGCCATGGCCTCGGGGTCGGGCATCAGCTCCGGGTCCTTGCACAGGCTGGCGATGAGGTCGGTGCCGGCGTTGGTGGTGAGCAGGATCAGCGTGTTCTTGAAGTCGATGTAGCGGCCCTCGGCATCGTCCATGAAGCCCTTGTCGAAGACCTGGAAGAAGATCTCGTGCACGTCGGGGTGCGCCTTCTCCACTTCGTCGAGCAGCACCACGCTGTACGGGTGGTGGCGCACGGCCTCGGTCAGCACGCCGCCTTCGCCGTAGCCGACGTAGCCCGGCGGCGAGCCCTTGAGCGTGGAGACGGTGTGCGCCTCCTGGTACTCGCTCATGTTGATGGTGATGAGGTTGTGCTCGCCGCCATAGAGCGCCTCGGCCAGCGCGAGCGCGGTCTCGGTCTTGCCCACGCCCGAGGTGCCGGCGAGCAGGAACACGCCCACCGGCTTGCTCGGGTTGTCCAGGCCGGCGCGCGCGGTCTGGATGCGCCTGGCGATCATCTCCATCGCGTGGTCCTGGCCGATCACGCGCTCGGCGAGCAGGCGCGGCAGCGTGAGCACGGTCTCGATCTCGTTGGACGCCATGCGACCGACCGGGATGCCGGTCCAGTCGGCGACGACCGCGGCCACCGCCTGATGGTCGACGGTGGGCAGGATCAGCGGGCTCTCGCCTTGCAGCGCGGCCAGTTGCGTCTGCACTTCGCGCAGGCGCGACTGCGTTGCGGCGCGCTCGGCTTCGCTCAGGGCGGGGGGCGCGGCGGGGTCGCTGGGCGCTCTGGACGCGGCCGTGGCAGCGGCGGCGGCGGCAGGAGTGGCAGCGTCGCCGGGCGAAGGCGCGCCGTTCGTCGCTGCTGCGCTGCCCGCAGCCGGCGCCGCCTCGAGCGCACCGCGCAGGCGCGCACGCAGGGCCAGCAGTTCGTCGACCAGCGCGCGCTCGTCGTGCCAGCGCCGCTCCAGTTGCGCCAGGCGCTCGCGCTCCGAGGCCAGGCCTTCGTCGACGGCGGCCGCGCGTGCGGTGGTGTCGATGCCGATGGCGTTCTCGCGCCCGATGATGCCGAGCTCGGTCTCGAGCGACTCGATCCGCTTGCGGCTGTCGTCGACCTCGGCCGGCGTCGCGTGCAGGCTGACCGCGACGCGCGCGCAGGCGGTGTCGAGCAGGCTCACGCTCTTGTCGGGCAGCTGGCGCGCCGGGATGTAGCGGTGCGACAGTTTCACCGCCGCCTCCAGCGCCTCGTCGAGGATCTGCACGCGGTGGTGCTGCTCCATGGTGCCGGCCACGCCGCGCATCATGCGCACGGCGCGCGGCTCGTCGGGCTCGTCGACGGTGACGGACTGGAAACGTCGGGTCAGCGCCGGGTCCTTCTCGATGTACTTCTTGTACTCGGCGAAGGTGGTGGCACCGATGGTGCGCAGGTGCCCGCGTGCCAGCGCCGGCTTGAGCAGGTTCGCCGCGTCGCCGGTGCCGGCCGCGCCGCCGGCGCCGACCAGCGTGTGGGTCTCGTCGACGAAGAGGATGATCGGCTGCTCGCTCGCCTGCACCTCGTCGATCACCGAGCGCAGCCGCTGCTCGAATTCGCCCTTCATGCTGGCTCCGGCCTGCAGCAGTCCGACGTCGAGTGCGCGCAGCTGCACCTCCTTGAGCGCAGGCGGCACGTCGCCGCGCACGATGCGCTGCGCGAAGCCCTCGACCACCGCGGTCTTGCCGACGCCGGCCTCGCCGACCAGGATCGGGTTGTTCTGGCGTCGCCGCATCAGGATGTCGACCACCTGGCGGATCTCGTCGTCGCGGCCGACGATGGGGTCCATCTTGCCGCTGCGGGCCTGCTCGGTGAGGTCGGTGGTGAAGCGCGCGAGCGCCTCCTGCTTGCCCAGCGCGGCCGGCGCGATTGCCTCGCTCGCCTCGCCGGGCGCGGCGGCGCCGGTGGCCGCTGCGGCCGAGTCCTCCGGCGAGCCGTGCACGATGGCGCCGAAGCGGCTGGCCAGGTCGTCGGCGTTGACCTTCTCGAACTGGCGCGAGATGCCCATCAGCGCACCGCGCAGCGACGCCGTCTTCAGCATGCCGAGCAGCAGATGGCCGGTGCGCACCTTCTGGTCGCCGAACATCAGCGAGCCGTAGACCCAGCCGCGCTCGACGGCGGTGTCGACGAACTGCGAGATGTCGCTGATGCTGCTGGCGCCGCGCGGCAGGCGGTCGAGCGCATTGGTCAGATCGGCGGCCAGCGCAGAGGCATCCAGTTCGTAGGCGCGCACGATGCGATGCAGGTCGCTGTCGGGCGCGTTGAGGATCTGCATCAGCCAGTGCTGCAACTCGACGAACGGGTTGCCGCGCATCTTGCAGAACACGGTGGCGCCTTCGATGGCCTTGTAGGCGAGGGCATCGAGCTTGCCGAACGAAGCGGTGCGGGAGATGTCAGGCATCGGGAGCTCCTTGGCGACGCAGCAGGAACGACGTGTGCGGGCGCAGGCGCAGCGCCTGCGGCACGCGCGAGGGCGGGCCCGGCGGCGCGGCGGCGGCGCTGCACCCGTCCGCGCCGGCCGGCGTGCGTGACGTGCGCGGCGTACCGCTGCGGCCGAGCCACACCGTCAGCCCCAGGCGGGCGCGCGAACCCAGGCGCGGCTCGGGCCGCTCGGCCACGCGCATCTCGAGCTGCAAGTCCCACAGCAGCTCGCGGCCGGCGAGCAGACGCACCCAGTGCAGCAGCGGCGTCCAGGCACGCGCGCGCGGCAGGAACTCGAGGTACTCGGCATGGCTGAGCGGGCCCAGATGCAGCCTGAAGCGGTAGCGGCGATCCCACACGCGCGAGCCGGCGTTGGCGCTTCGGCCCAGCCGGGCCGACGACGACCCGGTCGCTTCGAGTCGGTTGCGTGCCCAGCCCAGGCGCGAGCGATCGCTGCCTTCCATGACCAGCCAATGGCCCACGTGCTCCTCGACGCGCACGTCGACGCCGAAGTAGCGCGCGAGCACCTTGCGCAGCATCTCGGGGTGACGGCTGCGGTCGGCGAACCAGCCGGCCTGATAGGCGAGCGCGGCTGCGGGCAGCGCGCCGCCGTCGGCCGGGGCACCGCCGCAGGCGACGAGCCACTGGCCGAAGCGGTCGTCCTGAGGCCGGTCGTGCTGTACCACCGGCTGCGCCTGGGCCCAGGCGCGGTAGAACAGCGCGAGCAGCCGGTGGTGGAAGAGGTCGAGGAAATGCGCCAGCGTGCCGTCGGCATGGTGCAGCAGACGATCGCGTGCCATCTCGGTGAGATGCAGCGGCATCGGCCCCTGCGGCCCGAGCAGGCCGAAGAAGCGCACCGCCAGCCGCGGCGGCAGCCCGGCGCGCATCTCCAACGCATGCAGCGGCGCCGGCGCGAAGTCGAGCGCAGGCGCCTGTGCCAGGCGCAAGGCCTCCTGGCGCGGGCGCAGAGCCTCGCCGGTGCGCGGCCACTGGCGGCGCAGCGCGTCGACGCGGCGCAGCAGCGCGAAGAAGTCGAACGCCGACGCGTCGGCACTGACGCGCGCGAACAACTCGGCCAGCGCCTGCTCGTCGCTTACGCCATCGGGTGCGCTGGTCACGCCGTCGTCCTCGTGCCCAGCCGCGGCGGCCAGCTCTTGATGACGCCGCGCTGCGCGCTGCGCAGGGTGAGCTGGGTGAAGCTGTTGATGGCGGCGTGGCGTGCGAAGAAACGCTCGAGCACGCTGCCGAGCAGGAACGCGCTTGCACCCTGGAACGCGGCGTCGTCGATCTCCAGATCGAGCGCGATGCCGGTGCCGAAGGCGAGCGGCCCGGCGAAGGGCAGGCGCCGCGTCACGGTGCGCACCTGCAGCGCGCGCATGCCGTCGGCCTGCCGCAGCCAGGCGTCGTCGCGCGGACCGTACAGGCGCAGCGCGGCGCGCAGCGCGCCGGCAGCGCGCTCGGGGTCGTTGCCCGGGCCGAGATGATCCTGCGTGAGCTGGGCGACGAGCTTCCAGCCGGCGTCGCCGTCGGTGCGCCGGGACAGCGGCCGCGTCGGGCCGCGCAGGCAGTGCACGGCCGTGACGGGGCCGCTGGCGTCGAGCTGCCACAGCGCTTCGCCGGTGCCGGCCTCGCGCGGCAGCAGCACCGGCAGGTCGCGATTCGTCACCAGCGCCTGCACCGAGAGCTGGCGCAGCGTGTCGCGATAGGCGCCGTGCTGGCCGTCGACGAGCGACAGGAACACCTCGTCGCCGAGGTAGGTGGGCACGCGCGCGCCCTGCTGGCGCTGCCGCTCGGACGGGCGGCGTGCCGAGCGGCGCAGCGTGAAGTAGCCGTCGCCCTCGGGCAGGCTGTGGTGCGTGCAGCGGTACAGCGGCACGAACGAGCGCGCGCCGTCGGTGCCCGAGGCGCCGTGGCCGGTGACCTGCTCGATGCTGTGCACCTCGTAGTCCATCGGCCGCGTGCGATCGGGCACGACGTGGAACTCGGCGGTGCCGGCGCCGAGCACGACGCGGTCCAGGCGCTTGGCGAACAGGTTGATCGCCGGCGTGCAGAACAGCGCCAGGCTGCGTTCGTCGACGAGCGTCGCCAGGTCGTCCACGCCGCGCTCGAACAGCACGACGAGCTCGATCTCGTCGCCGCCGAAATCGCGCAGGCGCGACTGCAGATCGGTGACTTCGAAGAACAGCAGCCGTTGCGGCAACGCCGACGCCTCCTGCAGCAGGCGGTGGCCGGAGAAGCCGCGGCCGAGTTCGGGCAGCATGGCCTCGTCGTCGCCGAAGCCGAGCGGCCGCACGCTCACGCCGTCGCGCCAGTGACGGCCGTCGGCGGCGCCGGCGACGCGCGTGACGAGCGTGCCGAGCGCATGCCCGAGCACGAGCTCGTGCAGCCGCAGCGCGACATCGTCGTCGGCCGCGATGTACAAGGCCAGTCGCTCCAGGCCGAGTTGCGCGAAGGTGAGCCCGCCGCCCGTCTTCAGCCGGATGCGCAGGCCGCCTTTGGCGGCGCGTGCCGCCGGGATGCGGGTCAGGCCGAGATCGGGCGCGTGCGTGAAGCAGCGCACGTCGAGCAGTTGCAGCGGCCACAGCGTCACCGGATGCGCGGTGCGGAACTCGCAGAAGGTGTCCTGGCCGCGCCGCTGCAGCGAGCGCACGGCGGCCCCGCGCGCGACCTCGAAGCCGCGCGCGAGATTGGGGTCCGCCGGATCCACCGCCAGCCGCATGATCGCCGCCGACGGCACCGGCGAGTGGAAGTTGGGATTGAGCGTCTGCAGGATCTGGTCGACGAGCCGCGGGTGCTCGGCGTCGAGCTTGAGGCGCACGCGCGCGGTGAGGAAGGCGAAGCCTTCGAGCAGGCGTTCGACGTAAGGGTCGGCGACCTCGGTCTCCTCCAGACCCAGGTACTTGGCCTTGGGATGCTCGCGCGCGAACTCGCGTCCCACCTCGCGCAGGTGGGCGAGCTCGTCTTCGTACAGGCGGACGAGGCGCGGATCCATGGGGCTGGCCTCGATGCGGGTGCGGGTGACGTCTGCCTCGGTGCCGCGGCTCAGCGCACGCGTCCCGGCGCCACGCCCAGCGCTTCGCGCACCACGGCCTGACCGGCCTCGAGGTCGAGTTGCGTGCGCAGCAGGATTTCGAGCGGCACCGGCTGTGCCCACAACTGACCGCGGATCTCGAACTCGATCGTGTTGTGCGTGTCGAGCACGCTGCTCGGCTCGAGCGCGTGCACGACGAGCGTGTCGGGCAGGATGCGCGGCTCGAAGCGGCGGATGGTCTCGGCAATGGTGCGTTCGAGCCGCGTGAGGTCCAGCCGCGACAGCAACTGGCCGGCCAGGGGCGGCAGCCCGAAGTTCAGCACCGTGCCGGCCAGTGCCGGCCGTGCGTCGTTCCACTCGGGATGCGGCTGCGTGGCGTTGAACAGCCACGACAGGTCGCGCAGCACCGCCTGTCGCAGCTCGCTCTTGGAGACGATGCGGCCGGCATCGCCGTCGCGCGTCAGGCGATCGAGCAGCGCCGGCTGCAGGCGGTCGCGCGGCTCGATCTCGGTCGGGGGGACGCTCACCTTGTGCCGGCCTGCGCAGCGGTCGCGTCGTTCAGGACGCCGCCGTGGTCTCGAAGGCGATGCGGCGCACTTCGAGCAGGCCGCGCTCGGCGGCGTCGGTGGCGAGCACGCGCTGCCCCAGGCCGCGATACTGGCCGCCGCCGATCTCCAGCCATTCGGTCTGGCGCGCGAGCGCGAGGGGGCCGCCTTCGGCGAGCGGCGTTCCCGCATAGCGCACCGGCAGCAGCGCCACCGTGTCGCCGCCGTTGGCGAAAACCAGATGCGCAGGCGCCCAGACGAGGTCGCGCAGGTCGACCACCGGTTCGATATCGACGGCCGCCAGATGGGCCAGCGGCAGCCAGCCGTAGCGGCCGTTGACGATGACCTCGAGCACGGGACCGAGGCGGGAGTCGGCGTCGGCCAACCACTCGAAGGGCGCGCCGTCGAGCGTGCCGCGGCTGGGCGGCGCCGCCTCCAGCGCCTGCGCACGCGCGGCGGCGGCGGCCTCGCTGCGGCCCTCGGCATCGAGCTGCGGCGCCTGAGCGAGCAGCGCCATCCATTCGGTGGGCGGCCCGAACACATGCGGCAGCGTGCGGCCGGCGAACACCGCTTCGCGCACGCCCTCGCACTGCACGGCGCTGGTGTAGGTGTTGACCATGGCCAGCGTGGCCGCGCTCATCTGTCCGCAGACGCGAAGCTGGTCGAGCGCGCGCGACCATTGACCGAGCAGCGCCAGCAGCTGGAACAGGAAGACGCGCAGCTTCACGTCGGCGGCGTTGGCGCGCACCTGCTGCTGCAGCGCCTCGAGCGCCGCGCCCGCGTCGCCGGCGGCCAGCAGTTCCTCGGGTGTCGCGCTCACCGCTTCAGTTTCCCCCTGTAGGCAGGACGTCCACGAACGACGTGCTCGCGCCACGCTGGCCGCTCGAGCGCTGCAGGCGGTATTCGAGCTCGACCTTGGTGAAGGCCACCGTCACCGTCTCGGTCGTGCTGCCCTCGGCATCGACCTCGTGATGCATGCTGGAAATGCGGCCGGCCTCGAGCTTGATGGTGAAGTAGTCCTCCTGCTCGCCGCCGGCGCGGCGCATCGCGAGCACGAGTTCCTTGACCTCGTCGTTGGTGGCCAGCGCCGACATCAGCGGCGTGGTGGCGGCGTCGATGCGCTTGACGACCGTCAGCGCCTCGTACGAGCGCCGGCCCGTCGCCTGGCTGTTGCCGAGCGCCGACCCGGTGCTCACGCCCCAGCGCCAGCCGACGAGTTCGATCTCGTCAGTGTGGCCCTGGCTCTTGGCCTCGCCCTTGATCTTGCCCGCGCGCTTGGTCTGCACGCGCAGGTACATGTCGGCGCCGGCCGCATGGCCGGATGCGGTGGCCACGATGCGTGCCCGCAAGTGGTGTCAGGCGACCTTCGTGGTCTTGGTGTCCCACGAGAACTTGACTTCACCGCCCAGCGTGCCCTTGGTGTCCTGCGGCTTGTAGGCGAACTCGATCGAGCCATAGCTCATCGAGACCGACTCGTGGATGTCGCCGCCGCTGCCGCCGGCCGGCGACACCGTCGTGACGAACACCTCCTTCATCGTGATCTTGAGGAAGTCCTTCTGGCCTTCGCCGGACTTGCGCGAGGTCAGCACGACGGTGGGGAAGTGCACGCCCTGGACGCACTTCTTGGCCAGCACCGGCGAGGCCTTGTCGTACAGGTGCGTGATGTGCAGATCGCCGCCGCTGGCCTTGCCCTTGCCGCTGCCGCCACCGGCCGACTGGCCGACATTGCTGACGCCCCAGGTCCACGACAGGACCTCGATCTCGCCCTTGTGGTCCTGGTGGGTGGATTCGCCCTCGACGCCGTCGAACTTGATGTGGGTGTCGATTGCCATGATCGGTGTCTCCTTGAGTTGATGGCGCGCTCAGTGTGCGGCGCGTGGAATCGAATGCCAACGACGCTTTGGTATCACTGCTTCTCGGACGGCAGTTTGGACACGAGCCGCAGCGACACCGTCAGCCCTTCGAGCTGGTAGTGCGGCCGCAGCAGGAACTTGGAGGTGTAGTAGCCGGGGTTGCCGGGAACCTCCTCGACCGTGACTTCGGCGGCGGCGAGGGGCTTCTGCGCTTTCACCGTGTCCGAGGAGTTGGCGGGGTCGCCATCCACGTAATTCATGATCCAGTTGTTCAGGTACTTCTCCATCGCCGCGCGCTCCTTGAACGAGCCGATCTTGTCGCGCACGATGCACTTGAGGTAATGCGCAAAGCGGCAGCAGGCGAAGAGGTAGGGCAGCCGCGCCGCCAGGTTGGCGTTGGCGGTGGCGTCGGGGTCGTCGTATTCGAAGGGTTTCTGCAGCGACTGCGCGCCGATGAAGGCCGCGAAGTCGCTGTTCTTGCGGTGCACCAGCGGCATGAAGCCGTTCTTGGCCAGTTCGGCCTCG
>JAGWTJ010000098.1 GCA_028869005.1 Burkholderiales bacterium
AGCGACAGCTGCGTGACGATGTTCTTGAGGTCGTGCACGACAAAGGCCGACATGCGGTTGAAGGCCTCGAACTTGCGTGCCTCGACGAGCGCTTCCGCCGCGTGGATCTGGGCGAGAAACGCGGCCGCCTGGCGCGCGGCGGTCTTGAGCAGGTCGCGCACTTCCCAATTGAGTGCGACCGGCGTGCGCGGATCGGCCAGCACCACGAAACCGAGCATCTCGTCGGCCGCCAGCAGCGGCACCGCGAGCCAGGCCGTGGACAGTTCGGCCAGCCAGCGCGGCACCACTTGCATCTCTTCGCGCGCGCCGCGTCCGGCGCGCACCGAATGCAGGTCGACGATCCATTCGCGCTCGCGCATGAAGCGGCAAAGCGCCGAATCCGCTGGTTCCGAGGGCAAGGCGGCCGACAGGTTCCATTCGGCCGTCTTCAGATAGCCCTCCCCCTCCGGCGTCCTGAACCAGAGGGCGCCGGCCGGGCTCTCGGTCATGTCGGCCAGGCCGCGCACGACGAGCCCGCCAAGTTCCTGCGGCGTCGCCTTGGCCGTGAGCATCGAGGTGAAGCGCAGCCATTCGACGCGGTAGTCGTAGCGATAGCGAAAGAAATGCTTGCCGAGGAAGACGCGCAGCCGGGCGCGCAGTGACGCCGACAGCACCAGCGCCGACAGCAGCAGCAGCGACACGGTCAGCAGCGCAACCTGAAGCGCGCCGCCCCAGGTGCCGCCGAAGTAACGCACGTAGTAGCCGGCGCCCGCGACGAGCAGCAGGTAGGCGCCGATCAGCATCAGCGAGGCCGAATAGAAGGCCGCCGAGTTCGACACGCGCAGGCGGCCCGATCCGCCGTCCTGGCGCTGCAAGGCGATCACCAGCAGCGGCACCGCCGCGGCGTGCACGACGGGGCGTGCACCCAGGGCGTCGACATCGAAGGAGCCGAACACCAGCGCCTGCGAATACAGGTAGAGGTCATAGGCGAACAAGCCGCCGAGCCCCAGGCACAGCGGCTTGGCCGACCAGCGCGAGGCGTCGGGCTGGTTGCGGAACAACTGCTCGACGAGCACCAGCCCGAGCACGGCCCAGGCAAGTTGGCAGGCAAGCGCGGTGCGGGTGGCCGCGGCCGCGTAGTCGCGGACGCTGCCGATCAGCAGGCCCGAGGTGATTCCCACGACCAGCAGCACGATCGGCAGGCCGAACCGCAGCCGCCGCCGCCAGGGCGAGGCCGCCACCGCATCGGACGGCGCGGCGAGCAGCAGCATGATGAAGACGATCCACGCCAGGTAGCGCGCCTGATCGAGGATGAACGCCAGCTGCCAGGCGGCTTCCAGCCGACCTCGCAGTCCGACGAGCGCGAGCAGCCCCCAGGCGCAGGTGACGGCCGCGGCAGCGAAATGCGCCAGCGTCGCAGGCCGTGCCGGCGTCCAGAGCGTGCGCCGGCGCAGCAGCAGCACCAGATAGACCGCGTACGCCGCAGCCAGGACCACGTAGCCGGACTGAAACAGCCCGACCGCCATGCCGTTCTCCGCGCTCCACATTCCGCTTCAGCCCGCTCGACTCTGTCGCGTCGCCGTGAACCAGCGATGCTAGCGCCGCGGGGAGGTGCGTCACCCCCCGCGCGGCGTGAACTCCTCGCATGCGCGCCGCACTACGCCGTAGCCCCAGCACGCGCTGGGCCAGCCCCTTCCCGAGGCGACAGCCCCTGTGCATTTCATCATGCGCGAAGTGCGCCTCTCGCGTGGCCATTCCGTTCGGCGGGCGAATGTCACACCACCCCCCCAACCAAGGGCTGTCGGCGGCCAAGGTCGGTTCGTACAGTCGAGCGTGTCGAATTCTTTGACACTTTGCCGGGGCCGGCTCGATCGCAGCCTTGCCGGCAACGTGGCCGGATTCGCGCTTTTTTGGGAGAGTGAATGTTTCGAGTAGTACACGAAGCGCTGCGTCGGGCCTGGGTCGGGCGCGCGCTCGTCGACGTCGGAGTCGTGTTGCTGGCGGTTTACGGCGGCGTGCTGATCGATGCCGGAGTCGCGGCCGAGTCGCTGCAGGAGGTGGGCACGCGCGGCGTCTCGCTGGCCGCCGGTGTCGTGTTCCTGAACGGCGCCTCGGGCTTCTACGAGAGCGTCGGGCGCCGCGGCCTGGGTTGGGCGGTGGTGCGTTCGCTGGTGGCGCTGGCCGTGGCCCTGCCGCTCACCTACTTCGTATTCCTGATGAACCCCGCCGGCTTCGGCGCATCGGGGCTGGTGCAGTGGGCCGCCATGGCCGGCGTGGCGGCGGTCATCCTGCATCGGGGCTACGAGGCGACGAGTTCGGCCGTGCAGTCGCGCAAGCGCCGCCGCACGCTCGTCTTCGGCAGCGGCGAGGCCGCTCGCGTGGTCGGCGAGACGCTGCTCGATTCGGACTCCGCGGTCGAGATCGTCGGCTATTACCCGGGGCCGAACGAGGGCACGCCGGCGGTGCCCGCCGCAGAACTGCTGCCGCTGACGCGTTCGCTGATCGCCACCGCCATCGAGCGCCGCGTCGACGAGATCGTCGTCGCGCTCACCGAGCGGCGTGCCGGCAGCATGCCGTTGCGCGACCTGCTCGAGTGCAAGCTGCAGGGCATCCGCGTGCACGACATCAACTCGCACTTCGAGAAGCGGCTCGGGCAGATCCGCATCGACTAC
This sequence comes from Burkholderiales bacterium, assembly GCA_028869005.1. GTDB lineage: Bacteria > Pseudomonadota > Gammaproteobacteria > Burkholderiales > Burkholderiaceae_C > Rubrivivax. The sequence goes on from JAGWTJ010000098.1 coordinate 2,652, forward strand.
CTGTACGCCGGCTGGCTGATCTTCGGCGACGGCTTCAACCAGGGCTTCGCGCGCACGGCGGTCAAGCGGCTGTTCGACATCGTCTGCGCGTTCGCGCTCATCGTGCTGGCGGCGCCGGTCATGGTGCTGGCGGCGCTGGCCATCCGGCTCGAGAGTCGCGGGCCGGTGCTGTACCGCCAGGAGCGCACCGGCAGGAACGGTCGCCCGTTCGAGGTCATCAAGTTCCGCAGCATGCGCGCCGACGCCGAGGGCGACGGCAAGCCGCGCTGGGCCACGGCCAACGACGACCGCGTGACGCGCGTGGGCCGCTTCATCCGCCGCACGCGCATCGACGAACTGCCGCAGCTCTTTTGCGTGCTCAAGGGCGACATGAGCCTGGTCGGTCCGCGTCCGGAGCGGCCCTACTTCGTCGAGCAGCTCACGCGCGAGATTCCCTTCTACGCCGTGCGCCACAGCGTCAAGCCGGGCGTGACCGGCTGGGCGCAGGTGCGCTACCAGTACGGCTCGACCGTCGAGGACTCGCAGCGCAAGCTGCAGTACGACCTGTACTACGTCAAGAACCACTCGCTGCTGCTGGACATCCAGACGCTGGTCGAGACGGTGCGCGTGGTGCTCACGGGTCAGGGCGCACGCTGAGCGTCGCCGCACGCTCGTCGCGGTTCGTCCGCCGGGCGTGCGCAAGGCGGTCCTTGTGCGGCATCCTGGTCACTCCTCGTTCGTCAATCCGGAATCTCGGCACGAGATGCGCGAATCGCACGCGTGCGCCCGTTGACGCAGCCCCCAACTGCCCGGAAGATGAGATGGTCACGTCGGGATCAGCACCCCACTCCAGCGCCGACGCCGGCGTTCGCGCGCCGCAAGGTCCGGCTGCGGCGCGAGCCGGCCGGCTCGCGCAGGGAGCGCGGGCGGCGCCGGCATCCCTGGATCGGTCGACCACTTCGAGAACATCGCGCCCCGCAATGACCGCCAACGACGTCCCACCGCTGCTCATCGTCGAGGACGACCTGGCGCTGCAAAAGCAGATCAAGTGGTCGCTCGATCGCTTCGAGTCGGTGACGGCGGCCGACCGCGAGAGCGCGCTCGTGCAGCTGCGCCGCCACCAGCCGAGCGTCGTGACGATGGACCTCGGCCTGCCGCCCGACCCCGATTCGGTGTCCGAGGGCTTCAAGCTGCTCGGCCAGATGCTCGACGCCGATCCGAATCTGAAGGTCATCGTGCTCACCGGGCAGAACGACCAGGCGAACGCGCTGCGCGCGGTGGCCTCGGGCGCCTACGACTTCCTCGCCAAGCCGTTCGACCCCGACGTGCTCGGCCTCACGATCGACCGCGCCTACCGGCTGGCCGAGCTGCAGGGAGAGCTGCGCCGCATGCAGGCCCTGCAGTCGAGCGACGCCTTGGCCGGCCTGTTGACGCGCGACCCCGAGATGCTGCGCCTGTGCCGTCTCGTCGAACGCGTGGCGCCGAGCGGCGCCTCGGTGCTGCTGCTGGGCGAGAGCGGCACCGGCAAGGAGGTGCTGGCGCAGGCGCTGCATCAGGCGTCCAAGCGCAGCGGCCGCTTCGTCGCCATCAACTGCGCGGCGATCCCCGAGCCGCTGCTCGAAAGCGAGCTCTTCGGCTACGAGAAGGGCGCTTTCACCGGCGCGGCCAAGACGACGCCTGGCAAGATCGAGTCGAGCCACGGCGGCACGCTGATGCTCGACGAGATCGGCGACCTGCCGCTCGCGCTGCAGGCCAAGCTGCTGCGCTTTCTCCAGGAGCGCACGATCGAGCGCCTGGGCGGGCGCCAGGAGATCCCGGTCGATGTGCGGGTGGTCGGCGCCACCCATCAGGACCTGCGTGCGCTGATGCAGGCCGGGCGCTTCCGCGAGGACCTGTACTACCGGCTGGCCGAGATCGTGGTCACGATCCCGCCGCTGCGCGAGCGCCAGGGCGACTCCGTGCTGCTGGCGCACGCCTTCTTGCGCCGTTTCGCGCTCGAGCAGCGCCGCCCCAGCCTGACGCTGACCGACGACGCCATCGCGGCCATCGAGGCCCATGCCTGGCCCGGCAACGTGCGCGAACTGCTCAACGTCATCAAGCGCGCCGCCATCATGGCCGACGGCGTGCGCGTCTCGGCGGCCGACCTGGGCCTGCCGGCGCCCGAGACGGCGCAGGGCGAGCCGGCGGCAACCAGCGACATCGACCTGCGCAAGGTGCGCGAGGACGCCGAGCGGCAGGCCGTGATCACCGCGCTGGCGCGCGCCAGCGGCAGCGTGCTGCGTGCCGCCGAGATGCTCGGCGTGAGCCGGCCGACGCTCTACGACCTGATGCGCCGGCTGGCCATCAAGTGATCCGGCCGCGGCGCCGCCCGGCGCGCGCCGCGCCACGTGACAAAGGGTGCTGGACATGACTTCGACGCTTCCCGTCCCCGCGCTGGCGCTCGCCCTGCTCCTCGCCGTGGCCGGCCTCGCCGGATGCGCGCGCGGCCCCAGCGCCGAAGAGGCGGTGGCACAGGCCGAGGGCTTCGCGGCCAAGAAGGACTACAAGGCCGCCGTCATCAGCGTGAAGAACGCGTTGCAGACGGAGCCCAACAACGCGCGCGCACGCGCGCTGCTCGGCGAGGTCCTGCTCGAAGAGGACCAGCCGGCCGCAGCCGCCGTCGAGCTGCGCAAGGCGCTCGAGCTGGGCGCGAGCGACGTCAAGGTCGTGCCGCTGCTGGCCCGGGCCCTGGTGGCGCAAGGCGCGGTGCGCGACGTGACGATGCAATACGGCGGCACCGTGCTGCGCGACGCGAAGGCGTCGGCCGACCTGAGGACCAGCGTCGCGATGGCCTTCATGGCCCAAGGCGACAAGGCCAGCGCGCTCGACACCGTGAACGCCGCGCTCAAGGAGTGGCCCGACGACCCGCGCGCCACGCTGCTGCTGGCGGGCCTGGTCGGAGACGAGGGCGACGGCGAACGGGCGCTGGCGCTCGTCGACGGCGTGCTGGCGCGCAACCCGAAGGACGGCAAGGCGCTGTTCCTCAAGGGCAACCTGCTGCACGTCTTCAAGAAGGACGACGCGGGCGCGCTGGCGGCGTACCGCGCCGCCGTCGCCGCCGAACCGAAGCAGTTCGGCGCGCATGCCGAGATCATCTCGATGCTGCTCGACAAGCGCGACACGGCCGGCGCGAAGGAGCAGCTCGCGCAGCTCGTGAAGGCCGCGCCGAACCATCCGACGACGCTGCTGTACGACGCGCGGCTGGCCTACCTCGACAAGGACTTCACCCGCGCACGCGACGTCTCCGAGCGACTGCTCAAGGCCTACCCGAACGACTGGCGCGCGCTGCTGGTGGCCGGACTCGCCGAAGGCCAGCTCAAGTCGATGGCCAAGGCCGAGACCTATCTGGCGCAGGCCACCAAGATCCGGCCCGACGCGCTGCTGCCGCGCCAGGCGCTGGCGCAGATCTACCTGCGTGCCGGCCGCTCGCGCGACGCGCTCGCGTTGCTGCAACCCGTCGTCGACTCGAAGTCGCCGGACGCCAACAGCCTGACGCTGGCCGGCATGGCCTACCTGCAGGCCGACGACCCGAAGCGCTCCGAAGCGGCGTTCGCGCGGGCGGCCAAGATCGATCCCAATGCGACGGCCGCGCGGCGCGCGCTGGCGCTCGGCCATCTGGCGCAGGGCAACGAGAGCGGCTTCGCCGAGCTCGAAGCGGTGGCGCGCGAGGACACGACCGCGCGCAGCGCGATGACGCTGATCGCCGCCCGGCTCTCCAAGCAGGATCTGGACGGCGCGCTCAAGGCGATCGACGAACTGCAGGCCAAGCAGCCCGAAAGCCCCGTGGCGTACGCGCTGCGAGGTTCGGTGCAGGCACGCCGCAAGGACACGGCCGGCGCGACGGCGAGCTTCGAGAAGGCCTTGTCGCTCGACAAGCGCTACTTCCCCGCCACCGCCGGTCTGGCCGCGCTGGACCTGGCCAGCGGACGACCCGACGACGCCAAGCGCCGCTACGAGGATCTGCTGCGCGAGGACCCGAAGAACATGCGCGCCGAGCTGGCCCTGGTCGAACTGAAGGCGCGCGCGGGCGCGACCGCACAGGACGTGGCAAGAGGGCTGGCCGACGTCGTCAAGGGCCATCCGACGGAGCCGGTGGCGAGGCTCGCGTTGATCAACTACCTGCTCGGTCGCAACGACGCCAAGGGCGCTGCCGCCGCGGCGCAGGACGCAGTCGCCGCGCTGCCCGGCAACAACGTCCTGCTCGAGCGCCTGGGGACGGCCCAGCTCGCCAGCGGCGCCTTCGAGCAGGCGACGGCCAGCTTCACCAAGCTGTCGACCGCGTTGCCCGACCGCGTCGAGCCGATGTTGCGTCTGGCCGAGGCGCAGGTGTCGACCAAGGACTACGGATCGGCACAGCGTACGCTGGCCCGTGCGCTCGAGCTCAAGCCCGGGCTCGTGCCGGCCCGGATCGCCTCGGCGCGCGTCGCGCTGGCGCAGAACAAGCCCGACCAGGCACTCGACATCGCACGAGGCGTGCAGCGCGATCAACCCAAGGAACCCGCCGGCTACGTGCTCGAGGCCGACATCGCCGGTGCGCGTGGCCAGCCCGACGCCGCGACAGCGGCGCTGCGCAAGGCGCTCGCCCTCGGCGGGAGTACCGAGGTGGCGGGTCGGCTCTACGGCACGCTCAACGCGGCCAAGCGCGGCGACGAGGCCGAACGCATGGCCGCCGCCTGGATGAAGGATCATCCGAAGGACGCGCTGTTCCGCTTCATGATGGGCGACACGGCGCTCGCGCGCGGACAGTTCGCGGCGGCCGAGGCCTTCTACCGCCAGGTGATCGGCCTGCAGCCGGACAACGCGCTGGCGCTCAACAACGTCGCCTGGCTGATGGTGCGCCAGGGCAAGCCGGGCGCCGTGGCGCTGGCCGAGCGTGCCAACGATCTCCAGCCCGGTCGCCCGGTGCTGATGGACACGCTGGCGAGCGCGCTCGCCGCCGAGAACCAGGCCGCACGTGCCATCCAGATGCAGAAGGACGCCATCGAGAAGGCGCCCGACGATCCGGGCCTGCGCTTGAACCTGGCGCGCATCTACATCAAGTCGGGCGACCGCCAGTCGGCGCGCACCGAGCTCGAAACCCTGGCCAAGCTCGGCGACAAGTTCGCCGCGCAGGGCGAGGTCACGAAGCTGCTGCAGTCGCTGTAGCGCACGGCGACGGCGCTGGCTGACATGAGCCGTTCGGCGAGCGCACGCGCGCGACACCGCCTGCACGCGACGGCGCGCTCATTGCTGGGCGCCCTGCCGCGCGAGCTGCGCTTCGGGTTCTATCGCCGCATGGTCGACTGCCCGCAGGTGCTGGCCGAGACATTCGAGTTCACCATCGCCAGGACGCGCGACGATCTCGAGGCCTGCTTCGCCCTGTTGCACGACGCCTACGTGGCGAGCGGCTTCATGGCCGCACACCCATCTGGCTTGCGCGTCACGCCGTACCACGCCCTGCCGACGACGACGACGCTGGCCGCCAAGGTCGCCGGACAGGTGGTGGGAACGCTGTCGATCGTGCGCGAAGGCGTGTTCGGCTTCCCGCTGCAGTCGGCGTTCGACATCACCGCGGTGCGCGCCAAGGGGGGGCGCATCGCCGAGATCTCGGCGCTCGCCGTCCACCCGTCGTTCCGGCGCACCGGCGGCAGCGTGCTGTTCCCGCTGATGAAGTTCATGTACGAGTACTGCACGCGCTACTTCGACACGCGGCACCTCGTGATCGCCGTGCATCCGACGCGCATCGAGCTGTACGAGTCGCTGCTGTTCTTCGAGCGCCTGACGGCGCGCACGGTGGACCGCTATGACTTCGCCAACGGCGCGCCTGCGGTCGGCGCGACGCTCGACCTGGCGCAGGCGCCGCAGCTGTTCCGGCGCGCCTACGTCGGCAAGTCGGCGCGGCGCGACCTGCATCGCTACTTCGTCGAGACGAAGCTGCCCAACATCCGCTTCCCGGAGCGCGACTGGAACGTCAGCAACGATCCGATCCTCACGCCCGCGCTCGCCGACCACTTCTTCAACGTCCGCACACAGGGCTTCGCCGAACTCGACGATCGCAGGAAGCGCCTGCTGCACTCGATCTACGACGGCCCGGCGTGGGAGGCGGTGCTGCCGCGCCTGGCGGACCCCGCACCGCCGGGCAGCGCGCTGCGCCGGGCGCCGCGCTTCACGTTCAAGTGCGAAGGGACGTTGAGCGCGCCGGGAACGCCCACCAGGCGCCACCCGTTCACCATCATCGAGCTGTCGAGGAACGGCTTTCGTGCACGCACCGATACGCAGCTTGCGATCGGCGCCCACCTCACGGCCGAGGCCGAACTCGGCGCAGGACGGCACACCCGGGTCGACGCACGCGTGGTGGTGGCCGCGCCGAGCTACGACGGCCCGGCGTACGGGTTTCACGTCGCCGACCCCGATGCCGCGTGGTCGAGCTGCGTCGACTGGCTGGAACGGGCTTGAGGCCGGCCCCCATGGCACGCTGGACGCGCCGCAGCTTCACGGCGGCCCTGCTGGCGGCGGCGGTCGCCCGCGCCGACGTGCCGGCGGTGGTCGACCGGCTGCGCGGCTCGGTGTTGCCGGTCGGCACCTTCAACGCGCTCGACAGCCCGCGCTTCGGCTTTCGCGGCAGCGGCTTCGTCGTCGACGATGGACGTGCGCTCGTCACCAATCTGCATGTCCTTCCCGAAGGGGCGCCGGCCGGCACGCCACAGGCCGCCGGCTCGCCCCAACTGGCCGTGCTCGCACCGCGCACCGAGGGCGGACGAGAACTGCGGCTGGCCACCGTCGAGCGCGTCGATCCCGTGCACGACCTCGCGCTGCTGCGACTCGACGGGGCGCCATTGCCGGCGCTCGAGCCGGCGCCTGCGGGCACCGTGCGCGAGGGCATGGACGTGCTGCTGGCCGGCTATCCGATCGGCGGCGTGCTCGGCTATTCGATGGTCACGCACCGCGGCATGCTGTCGTCGATCACGTCGATCGCGCTGCCCTCGCCGACCGCGCACCAGCTCAGCGAGCGCGCCGTCAAGCAGTTGCGCGAGGGACCGTTCCAGGTCTATCAGCTCGACGCCACCGCCTACCCGGGCAACAGCGGCGGGCCGCTGGTCGATGCGCGTGACGGCCGCGTCATCGGCGTCGTCAACATGGTGCTGGTGCGCAGCACGCGCGAGTCGGCGCTGACCAACCCGACCGGGATCACCTACGCGATCCCGGTGCGCTTCGTGCGCGAACTGCTCGAACGGCAGTGAATCGGGTGCTCAGTTGAGCGCGAGCGATGCGGGGGTCTGCGCCGCCATCAGGCGCCCGAGGATGCCGCTTTCCTCGTCCGGCGTGAAGGCCAGCGGGTACAGCGTGCGCTCGGTGCCCGCGCATTCCGGGCGCCCGCCGAACTCACGGATGCACGAGGCGATGTACTCGAAGCCGAGCGACAGCAACACGGCCGGTGCGTTCACCGAGCGATTGGTGCGCTCTTCGCCGATCACCTTGGCACCGAGCATGCGCTGGTAGTAGCGCACATGGCGCGGATTGACTTCCATCACCAGCCGGTCGCGGCCACGCAGGCGATGCGCCACGATGTAGGCAACGTGGAACAGCGCCGCCAGCACGCGCCGGTTGCCGGTGATGGGGTCGATGGCCAGCTTGGTGAACTCGCACAGGCGCTGGCCCGCGCGGCGCAGCGCATCGAGCTCGTCGCCGAAGGCGTCGTCGCAGTTCATGCCGGTGGAGTCGTCCAGGCCGATGGTGATCGTGCCGATGGTCGAATCCTCTTCGATGGCGGTCAGCGTCGTGCGATTGGTGGTCTGGTCGGCCGGCAGTCTGACGGCGTGATAGCCGCGCCACCCGTAGCGCTCGCGCAACAGCCGATTCGCGGACTGGCGCACGATGAATGAATCGGCCGACTCGATCTTGAACTGCCGTTCATCGCCGAGGGCATCGAACTCGGTGGCAAGGAAGTTGTCGGAAGCCGCGTTCGCCTGATGCAGGCGACGCGGCTGGAAGGGGGCTGCGATAAGGGTGGTGGGTGCCATACGGGCTCGACCCGAAAAATTCGTACTGGTTGCAAGTCTGCCGCAAATGCGACCTGTCGCCTGTATCGAATGGCAAGCACCCCGCACCAGAGGGGTGCGCAAGCGCACCGGATGTGGTAAGCATCGTCACGACTTGCATCAGAGCGCGCCGCCGTTGTCTGCCGATACCGTGACCGGTCGCAGCAACACGATGCCGAAGCCGACGTGGCGCCGCGCCGCGGTCATGCCCGGTAGTACTCGCGGTACCAGGCGATGAAACGGCCGATGCCGGTGCGGATGTCGGTGGCCGGCACGAAGCCGACCCAGTCGTGCAGCGCGTCGACGTCCGCGTAGGTGGCCGGTACGTCGCCGTCCTGCAGCGGCAGCATGTTCTTGGCCGCCTTGCGGCCGAGCGCGTCCTCGATGCAGCCGATGAACTCCAGCAGCGGCACGGGATGGTGGTTGCCGATATTGAAGACGCGATACGGCACGTTGCTCGTCGCCGGATCGGGCGATCCGGCGCGATAGGCGGGGTCGGGCGTGGCGGTCTTGTCGAGCACGCGCAGCACGCCTTCGACGATGTCGTCGACGTAGGTGAAGTCGCGCTCCATGCGGCCGTGGTTGAAGACGTCGATCGGACGCCCTTCGAGGATCGCCTTCGTGAACAGGAACAGCGCCATGTCCGGCCGCCCCCAGGGGCCGTAGACGGTGAAGAAGCGCAGGCCCGTGGTGGGCAGGCCGTACAGGTGGCTGTAGGTGTGCGCCATCAGCTCGTTGGCCTTCTTGGTGGCGGCGTACATGCTCACCGGATGGTCGACGCTGTCGTGCTCGGAGAACGGCATCTTCGTGTGACCGCCGTACACGCTCGAGCTCGATGCGTAGACCAGGTGCTGCACGCCGCTGTGGCGGCAGCCCTCGAGCACGTTCATGAAGCCCACGAGGTTGGAGTCGACGTAGGCGTGCGGGTTCTTCAGCGAGTAGCGCACGCCGGCCTGCGCCGCGAGGTGGATGACGCGATCGAAGCGCTCGTCGGCAAACAGCTTCTCCATGCCGGCGCGGTCGGCCACGTCCATCTTCGCGAAGCGAAAGCCCGGCTGCGACTCGAGCCGTGCCAGACGGTCGAGCTTGAGCTGGACGTCGTAGTAGTCGTTGAGGTTGTCGAGGCCGACCACCTCGTCGCCGCGCGCCAGCAGGCGCTGCGCCGCGGTGCTGCCGATGAACCCGGCGGCGCCGGTGAGCAGGATTTTCATGAGCGCGGATTCTCGCATCCGCGCCGCCCGCG
>JAGWTJ010000357.1 GCA_028869005.1 Burkholderiales bacterium
CGAACAGCATCGCCACCAGCGTGTGCGGCGTGGCGACCGCGACCTTGGACTCGATGCCGATCTGCTGGTACAGGCCGCGTTGCAGGCGGGCGGCCGGCTGGCGCAGGGCGTGCGGGGTGTCGAACATCTGGAGGTGCAGGGCGGGCTGGGAGTGCCCTGTTATCGGCCCTGCACCGAGGCGCTTGAGCGTGCGTCTCCGACCGGTTACTTATTCGACGACGAGTTCGTCATCAAGGCCATCTGCTGCGTGACGTAGCTGCCGAGCGCCTGCAGCTTGGCCACTTGCGTGTCCATCGCCGTGAACTGCGCCACCAGCCGCTGCTGGTAGGCGTCGACGCGCTGGTTGAGCGCGTCCTGGTCGGCGCTGTTGCTCTTGATGCGCTGCTGGAGCGCCGCCTGGCTCGTGGTCAGGGTGCCGTTGACGCCGAGCATGTCGGTGGCGACTTGCGCGGCGATGCGCGCGAAGCCGTTGTTGGCCGGGTTCGTGGTGTCCAGATTGGCGAATGCCTTCTTCAGCTCCGGCAGGTTCGCTGCCGCCGCGTCGAGCTTGCCCTGATTGATCGACAGCGTGCCGTCGCGCTGCATCTCGAGGCCGATCGAGGACAGCGTGGGAAACAGCGACGACGCCGACGACGGAATGTTGACGATGCCGCGCATCCGGTTGAGCAGCGTCAGCACCGAGCTGTCGCCCTGCAGCGGCGCCGCCGTCTTCGTGGTCGGGTCGTACTTGGTCTGCGTGGCGATCTGGCTGGCGAGCGCATTGAACGCGCTGGCGAACGACTTGACGGCCGTCTGGACACCGGACGTGTCGGACGCGACGGTCACGTTCACCGGCGTCGCCGAGACCGCGTTGAGCTGGATCGTCAACCCTGCGACGACCCCGGTGAGCTGGTTCGTGGACGAGGTCACGGCGATGCCGTTGACGGTGGCCTGCGCGTCCGAGGCGGTCTGCGCGCGCTGCATCGAGACGGCGCCGGACGGCGGGTCGTAGGCCAGACGCGACAGCCCGGCGGCATCGCTGTTGTTGCCGTCGGAGTCGGCGGCGCTGACGCGAAAGCCGTTGACGGCGCCGCTTTGCGCCGAGTTGAGTGCTAGGCGTACGCCGCTGGCGTCGGTGATGAGCGAGGCCGTGACGCCGGCGCCGCTGGCGTTGATCTTGTCGCGTACGTCCTGCAGCGTGTCGGTGGCGGAGATGTCGATGGCCACCGCGCTGGCGCCGGTCTTCGCCGTGAAGGCGGTCGCGCCGGCGTCCCAGGCGCCGAGTTCGATCGTCAGCGTGCCGGCGCCGACGAGATCGGTGGCGGCCGCGAACACGCTGGTCGAGGCCAGCGTCTGGCCGCTGGCCAGCGACTGCACGGCCACTGCGTAGCTGCCGGCCGCGGCCGAGGTGCCGCTGGCCGACACGGTGGAGGGAGCGGCCGACGAGGCGGTCGTGCTCGACCACAGCGTGGGGCTGGACAGCGCGTTGGCAGCGTCCTGCAGCGAAGCGAGCAGACTCTGCGTGCGGCCCAGCGCCGACAGCTTGGTCTGCATCGTGTTGGCCGTCTGCTGCATCTGCTTCAGAGGCTGCTTCTCGAGGGCCACGAGTTGCGTGACCATCGTGTTGATGTCGATACCGCTGCCGATTCCTAGCGAAGTGATGGCGGCCATGGCTGGCTCCTGCGCAGGCGCGAGGGGGGGACGGGGGCAAAACGCGAAAGGGCTCCGGACCGTCTGTCGACGGCCTTTCGGAACCCCATATCGGCGGCCCGGGCGCGAACTTGAGGCGCGGCGGATGCGTGGCCGTCGCTCGGCCGCCGCCCGGCGGCCCGCGGGCGTCAGCCCTTGAGCAGCGCGAGCACCTGTTGCGGCAGTTGGTTGGCCTGCGCCACCATCGCGTTGCCGGCCTGCTGCAGGATCTGCGCGCGCGACAGGTTGGAGGTCTCGACCGCGTAGTCGGCGTCCATGATGCGGCTGCGTGCCGCAGTCTGGTTCTCGCCGGCGACCTGCAGGTTGGAAATGACGTTGTCGAAGCGGTTCTGGATCGCACCGTAGGTCGCGCGCTGCGAGTTGACGGCATCCAGCGCGGCGTCGATGCTGCCGATCGCCGCCTGCGCGCCGGTCATCGTACTGATGCTGGTGGTCGGCACGCCGGTGCCGGAGAGGACGGTGTTGCCGAGCACGCCGGTCAGGCTGGCGTTGGTCGTCCAGTCGAAGCCCGCGACCGAGATCTGGTCGATCGTGGTGCTGGCGTTGGCGCCGATCTGGTACGTCGAGGCCGCGCTGGAGGCGAGGATGGAGATGCCGTTGAACTGGGTGCCGCCCAGCGTGCGCGTGGCTTCCTGCGCCAGTTGCACGAATTCCTGGTTCAGGCTG
>JAGWTJ010000099.1 GCA_028869005.1 Burkholderiales bacterium
CACGTTCATGTGCGGAAACAGCGCGTAGCTCTGGAACACCATGCTGACGTTGCGCTCGGCGGGGCCGAGCGTGGTCACGTCACGGCCGTCGATCAGGATCTGCCCGCCGGTCGGCGCGTCGAGCCCGGCGATCATGCGCAGCGTGGTCGTCTTGCCGCAGCCGCTGGGGCCGAGGAGGGTGGTCAGCGTGCCCTTGGGCACCACGAGGTCGATGCCCTTGACGACCAGCGGCGCGCCGCTAGCGCCGTAGCGCTTGGTGACCTGGCGGAACTCGATGCCGGCGGCGGGTGCGGTGGCTGGTGCGGTCGTCATGCGGCGGCCTTTCTGCGGCCGAGCTTGCGCTCGCCGACGAGGAACTGGATGAGCGCGGTGGCCAGCGACATCAGCACGATCAGCACCGTGCAGTAGGCGAGCGCGACACCGTAGTCGCCGTTGCCGACGCGGCCGATGATGTAGGTGGTGGCCAGTTCGTTCTCGGCGGTGACGAGGAAGATCACGGCCGACACCGTCGTCATGCCGCGCACGAAGCTGTAGACCAGCGCCGCCACCAGCGCGGGCTTGAGCAGCGGCAGCACGACGCGCACGAGCGTGGTGCCGGTGCCGGCGCGCAGCATCGTGCTCGCCTCGTCGAGATGGCGGTCGATCTGCTTGAAGCTCGCGGTGCCGGCGCGCACGCCCACCGGCAGATTGCGGAAGACGAAGCACAGCACGATGATGAGCCCGGTGCCGGTGAGCTCGAACGGCGGCACGTTGAAGGCCAGGATGTAGCTCACGCCGAGCACCGTGCCCGGAATGGCGAAGGCCAGCAGCGCCGCGAACTCGAACGCCTGCTGGCCGACGAACTGCGTGCGCGCCAGCAGCCAGGCGATGAGCAGGCCGATGCCGGCGCACAGGGGCGCGGCGATCGTCGACAGCTTGATCGTCGTGAATAGCGAGTTCCACGCGGTGCCGGCCCACACCAGGCCGTGCTCGCCCCACTGCAGGTCGAAGGCGGTGACGAAGTGCGCGAGCGTCGGCGTGTAGTCGCGGCCCCAGGTCTGCACGAAGCCTCCGGTGAAGGCGAACAGATAGACGACGAGCGTGAACGCCAGCCACGGTCCGGCCAGGCCGACGGCCACGCGGCGCACGCCGTCGGGCAGTGGCATCGCGATGCCGGCGTCGCCCTTGCCCGACACCGTCGTGTAGCTGGTGCGCCCGAGCACGCGGCGCTGTACGAAGAACACGCCGAGCGCGAACGCGGTGAGGATGAGCGCCAGACTCGCCGCGCGTCCCTGGTCGTACTGCGCGCCGACGATGGCGAAGAAGATGTCGGTCGACAACACCGAGTACTGGCCGCCGACGACGATCGGGTTGCCGAAGTCGGCGATGCTCTCGATGAAGCCGACCAGGAAGGCATTGGCCAGGCCCGGCTTCATCAGCGGCAGCGTCACCGTCAGGAAGGTCTTCGCGCGGCTCGCGTGCAGCGTCTGTGCTGCCTCTTCCAGGCTGGGCGCGATGCCCTGCACCACGCCGCGCATGATCATGAAGGCGATCGGCGTGAAGGCGAACAGCTGCGCCAGCCAGATGCCGAACAGGCCGTAGAACCAGCGCGTCGGCGCGACGCCGAAGGCCCATTCGAGGAACTGGTTGAAGAGCCCGGCGCGGCCGAACAGCAGGATCAGCCCGAGGCCGACCACGAACGGTGGCGTGATGATGGGCAGCAGCGCGAGCACGTTGAGCGTGCGGCCCAGGCGCGCGCCGTGCGCCGGCGCGCCGCGCTCGGCATACAAGGCGATCAAGCTGCCCATGGCCGTCGTGCCGAAGGCGGTGAGCAGGGCCAGGAACAGCGTGTCCCACGCGGTGCCGCAGCGTACGCCGCCGGCCAGGCACGAAAGGCCCCAGACGCGCTCGTGGCCCAGGCGCTCGGCAAGCGCGGCGAGCGAGAACGTGCCGTCGTCGCCGACGAAGGCGCCGGCCAGTGCCTTGGCCACCGGCAGCGCGACGAACAGCAGCAGCAGCGCCGAGCACAGCACGACGGCGCCGGCAACGAAGAAGTCGCCGCGAAAGAAACCCAGCCGCGCGATGCCCGCGCCGAGCAGCATCAGCAGCGCAAGCAGCACCAGCGCGCCGCCCAGGCCGATGCCGGACTGCCCGCCGTGCAGTTCGCCCCAACGCGCATTCAGCACGTCGAACGACCAGCCGGTGGCGCCGATGGCGAAGCCGCTGCCGACCAACCCGACGAGAGCGAACGCGGCGCCCGCGACCAGCCAGCGGCCCTGGGCGCGGCCCGGCGGCAGCCGCCAGGCGAGGGCGCACAGCGCCAGCCCGATCGGCGCGCACCACAGCCAAGGCCGGCCGTGGCGCAGCGCCTGCATCAGGCCGCCGGCGGTCTCGGCGCCGCCGAACACGCCCGGCAGTGAACGCGCCAGCGTGAGGTTCTGCGGGAAGTACCAGGGCAGCAGCACGAACGCCGCCGCGCCGAGCGCCAGCCAGGCCAGCAGCACGCGCTGCGCGCGCTCGCGGCCGGCATGGCTCCCTCTCCCGCAAGCGGGAGAGGGAGTCCATGCAGAACGCCGCATGCCTTCTATCGAGGCAGTGAGTTGACTTCCTTCTCCCAGCGCGCGATCAGCCGCTTGCGCTCTGCGCTGGCGCCGTACTTGGCGTAGTCATAGTTGATGAACTTGATCTTGCGGAAGTCGGGCACGCGCGCGTCGACCTTGGCGGCCTTGTTGCTCGGCACCTGGAACTGCTTGGCGGCGGCGCCGAGCTCCTGCGCCGGCGCGGTGAGCGCCCATTCGTAGAACTTCTTGGCCGCGTCGAGGTTGCGTGCGCCCTTGATGAGGCTCATCGAGCCGATCTCGGCGCCGGTGCCTTCGGCGGGCGTGACGGTGGCCACCGGAAAGCCCTGCAGCGCCTCGCCGGGGCCGTCGTGCACGAAGCTGATCGACACGCTCGCCTCGCCGCGCGCCACGGCCTTGATCGGGCCGGTACCGCTGCGCGTGTAGGTCTGGATGTTCTTGTGCAGCGCCTTCAGGTAGTCGAAGGCCTTGTCCTCGCCCCACAGCTGCACCAGCGTGGCGATCATCGTGTAGGCGGTGCCGCTGGAAGCCGGATTGGCGACCTGGATCTCGTTCTTGTACCCGGGCTCGAGCAGGTCGGCCCAGCTCCTGGGCACCGCGAGCTTCTTCTTGGCCAGCAGCTCGGTGTTGTAGCCGAAGCCCAGCGGCCCGCTGTAGATGCCCACCGTCTTGTAGCCCGACTGCGCGGCCTGCTGCTGCGCCCAGGGGTGCAGCTGCGCCAGCGACGGGCTCTTGTACTCCATCGACAGGCCGAGTTCGGCGGCCTGCAGGTGCGGGTCGCCGGTGCCGCCGAACCAGATGTCGGTCTTCGGGTTGGCCTTCTCGGCGATGAGCTGCGCCAGCGCCTCGCCCGAGCCCTTGAGCGACATGTTGACCTTGACGCCGGTGGTGCGCGCGTACACGGTCTGGATCATGTTGCACCACTCGGCCTGCACCGAGCAGATGACGTTGACCTGGCTCGCGTCCTGGGCGCGAGCCGTCGTGCCCAGCGTCAACAACAGGGCAGCACCGGCGAGTGCGGGTGCGAAGTGGCGACGGATCATGGGGACTCCTGGAAGGCGGCAACGCGCCTGCCGAGGTGCGTTGCCATGACAGCGGACAGGCGCGCATCGTAGCGGCCACGGCGCGGCGCCGCGGCCGGCGCCCCGGTCCCGCCGGCCCGTGGAAACCCGCACCCCCCGAGCAGGGTGCAGCCGGCTGCCAACGTCGCGCGCGGCCCTGACATACTGCGCACCATGGGTGGACTCGAACTGCGCGCCTTGCGGCCGGCGCTGCTCGCGGGGCTGGCGGCGCTGGTGGTGCTCGGTGCGCCGGCCGCAGCGCGCGCCGAGACGCTGACCGTCGGACCGTCGGGCCAGCCCGCCGCCTTCACCGAGACGCTGGCGCGCGCACGCGACGGCGACGTGATCGAGGTGCTGCCGGGCGAGTACCGCGGCGTGTTCGGCGTGATCGTGCAGCGCAAGCTCACCATCCGCGGTGTCGGCGAGCGGCCGGTCTTCATCGCCGACGGCAAGTCGGCCGAGGGCAAGGCGATCCTCGTCGTGCGCGACGGCGACATCGCGATCGAGAACCTCGAGTTCCGCGGCGCGCGCGTCGCCGACCAGAACGGCGCCGGCGTCCGCTTCGAGAAGGGCCGGCTGCGGGTCGACCGCTGCGTCTTCCTCGACAACGAGATGGGCCTGCTGACGTCCAACTTCGGCGACGCCCGGCTCGAGATCCGCGACAGCGAGTTCGGGCGCGCGCCGCACATCGAGGGCTCGCTGCCGCACCTGCTGTACGTCGGCCGCATCGCCAAGGTCACGATCACGGGCAGCCGCTTCCACCGCGGCTTCGAGGGCCACCTGATCAAGTCGCGCGCGCGGGAAAGCGTGATCACCTACAACATGATCCGCGACACCGGCGAGGGCAGTGCGAGCTACGAGATCGACCTGCCCAACGGCGGCGTCGCCACGCTGATCGGCAACGTCATCGGCAAGGGCCCGCGCCGGCAGAACCCGGTGCTGATCAACTACGGCGGCGAAGGCGCGGTGTGGCCGCTCAACGAACTCGTGCTCGCGCACAACACGCTCATCAGCGAAGGCTGGGAGCCGGGCTGGTTCGTGCGCGTGTTCCGCGACCGCACTCCGATGGCCGAGGAGCCGCTCTTCGTCAACAACCTGATCGTCGGCAACGGCATCTTCTGGCTCGGCGTGTCGGGAACTTTCGCGGGCAACTGGCCTGCCACGCTCGGCATGCTGCGCGACGTGTACACCGGCGCCTTCGAGTTGCCGCCCGACGCCTGGCTGCGTGGCCGCGGCGTCGACCCGCGCGACATCCGCGGCCGCGATCTCGCGCCGCGCGCCGAGTTCGAGTGGCCGATCGGCACGCGCGCGCTGTCTCCCGGCCGCGCGCAATGGTCGCCCGGCGCCTATCAACGCTGAACGCCGAGAGCTGAACGCCATGGACAGCCGACCCCTGCACCCGGACAGCATCGCCGCGCAGGCGCTCGGCTGGATCGACGAGGCCACGCGCGCCGTCATCCCGCCGATCCATGTCTCGACCACCTATCTGCGCGACCCCGACAACCAGTACCGCTCGGGCCGCGTCTACGCGCGTGCCGACAACCCCGCCTTCGACCAGGCCGAGGCGGTGATCAACGCGCTCGAGGGCGGCCGCGAGGCGCTGCTGTTCGCCAGCGGCATGGCTGCGGCGACCGCCTGCTTCCAGGCGCTGCGGCCGGGCGACCATGTGCTCGTGCCGCAGGTGATGTACTGGTCGCTGCGCAACTGGCTCGCCGCCTTCGGCGCCGACTGGGGCGTCGACGTGGAATCGATCGACATGACGAGCCCCGCGGCCCTGCGCGCGGCGCTGCGGCCCGGCCGCACCCGGCTGGTGTGGGTGGAGACACCGGCCAACCCGCTGTGGAGCATCACCGACATCGCGGACGCGGCCGCCGCCGCGCATGCCGCCGGCGCGCTGCTCGCCGTCGATTCGACGGTGGCCACGCCGGTCTTCACGCGCCCTCTGGCGCTCGGCGCCGACCTCGTCATGCACGCCGCCACCAAGTATCTCAACGGCCACAGCGACCTGATCGCCGGCGCGCTGGTGACGCGCGCCGACGGCGAGCACTGGCAGCGCGTGCGCAAGGTGCGCAGCCAGATCGGCGGCACGCTCGGCTCGTTCGAGGCCTGGCTGCTGGTGCGCGGCCTGCGCACGCTGCCGCTGCGCGTGCGCGCCGCGGCCGCATCGGCGCAGCGCATCGCCCTGCACTTCGCGGCGCACCCGCGTGTGCGCGAAGTGCTCTATCCGGGACTGCCGGGTTTTGCCGGCCACGCGGCGGCGGCACGCCAGATGCAGGGCGGCTTCGGCGGTATGTTGTCGATCTGCGTCACCGGCGGCGAGGCGGCGGCCATCGCCGCTGCGGCAAAGGTGCGGCTATGGAAACGCGCGACCTCGCTCGGCGGTACCGAGAGCCTGATCGAGCACCGCGCGAGCGTCGAAGGGCCGGGCACACCGGCACCGGCCGACCTGCTGCGGCTGTCGGTCGGGCTCGAGCAGGTCGACGATCTGATTGCCGATCTGGAGCAGGCGCTGGCGTAGTTCCTCTGCCGCTCGCCGCAGTCGCCGCGTCGCACGCGCTGGGGATTCGTCGATGAAACTGAACATCCTTTCCGATCTGCACCTGGGCTTCGGCGCGCTGGAGCGCCCACTCAACGCTGCCGACGTGGTCGTGCTCGCCGGCGACATTTCGCGTCCGCGCGAAGCCGTGGCCTGGGCGCTGCGCTTCGACAAGCCCGTGCTCTACGTGCCGGGAAATCACGAGTTCTACGGCGGCAGCCTGGAAGGCGTGAACGCCCAGTTGCGCGAGTTGTGCGAGGGCACGCAGGTTCATCTGCTCGACGAGGCGGAGCTCGTGCTCGACGGCGTGCGCTTTCTGGGCGCGACCTTGTGGACCGACTTCGAGCTGGAGGCCGACGACGAACGCCGCGCGGCGTCACGTGCCGAAGCCGTGCGGCTGGTGCGCGACTTCAGCCGCATCCGCGTGCGCGAAGACGGCGACGAGCTCTTCACGCCCGAGCACTCGGCGCTCTTGTTCCGGCGCCAGGCGGCCTGGCTCGAGGCGCGGCTGGCCGAACGGCACGATGGTGCGACGGTGGTCGTCACGCACCACGCGCCGTCGCGGCGCAGCATCCATCCGCGCTTTGTCGACTCGCTGCTCAACGCCTGCTTCGTGTCCGACGCCGAGCGCCTCGTGCGGCGCTCGGGTGCGGCGCTGTGGATCCACGGCCACACGCACGACAGCTTCGACTACCGGCTAGCCGCCACGCGTGTCGTGTGCAACGCGCGCGGCTACGCGCGTGGCGGTGTCGCGGAGAACGCGATGTTCGATCCGGAGTTCATCGTCGAGGTGGCGTAGCGCCGGTGCCGCTACGTCGCAGCATCAGGCGCGAACTCGAGCAGCGCGTCGACGCCGTACAGGCGCGCGAGCTGCACGAGCTTGGCCGGCGCGCCGCGTACCGCGAAGCCGCGTCCGGCTGCCTGCGCCAGGCGCCGCGCCTGCAGCAGCAGTGCGAGCACCGAAGTGTCGAAGGCGGTCAGCGCACTGGCGTCGATGTCGAAAGCGGCGCCCGGCGCGGTCGCGGCGAGCGAGCGCTCGACGCCCTGCACGAGCGCGCCGGTTTCGGGCAACGTGGCGGTGGCGGGAAGCTGCATCGGGGCGCTCGGTCGCTTCATTACCTTTGCCGCCCGGGCCTCAGCTCTTGCCGCTGTTGGCCTTGTTCTGTTCGGCCAGGCGGTTGATCAGCGCATCGACGCCGCCGTTGGCCAGCACCTGGCCGAACTGCGAGCGGTAGCTCTGCACCAGCCAGATGCCGCCGACGTTGACGTCGATGATCCTCCAGGCGCCGTCGAACTTGTCGAGCCGGTAGTCGAGCTTGATCGGCTCGCCCTTGCCTCGCACCTCGCTTTGCACGACGACCTGCGTGCTGCCCTGCACCGGCAGCGTGCGCGTGATCTCGACCGTCTGATCCTTCAACTGGGTCAGCGCGCCCGAATACACGCGCACCAGCAGCGTCTCGAATTCGCCTTGCAGCTTGTGGCGCTGATCGGGCGTGGCATTGCGCCACTGCGGGCCGACCGCCGAGCGCGTCATGACCTCGAAATTGACGTTCGGCATGACCTTGGTGTCGACCAGGGCCATGATCTTCCCGATGTCGCCGGCCTGGATCGCCGGGTCGGTGCGCGCGGTTTCCAGCACGTCGTTGGAGATCTTGCGCACCAGCGCGTCGGGTGCGAGCTCGGCACGCGCCGGAGTTGCTGAGGCGAACGCGGCCAGCGCGACGATGAGGGCGGCAGCGGCGTTGAAGAGGGCTTTGCGCACGAGGTTCCTTTCTGCGGCGACCGGGGTCGTGGCCGACTCTATAACGCCTGACCCGCTCCGACGGTTCACGAGCCGGCCTTGGATGGTGCGGACGGTGAGGGTGGTGCTGGCCGTGCGCGCGGTGCGGGTGGCTCGCCCGCGTCGGTATCGTCGGGCATCGGCTGTAGCGGCGGCGCGCCGTCGTACACCGCGTCCAGGCGGTGCGCCAGGTAGGCGTCACGCGCGAAGCTGTAGCGGTCGAGCGCGGCCTCGCCGAGCAACTGCGTGGTGGCCAGCAGATTGACGCGCGCATCGACGATCTCGAGCGCGAGCACTGACCAGCGCCCGCTCGAGGTGTCGGGCAGCCGCGAGGGGTCGAAGAAGCTGTCGGCGGCAAAGCCGACGGTGTCGCGCACGGTGCGCGGGCCGAACAGCGGCAGCACCACGTAGGGGCCGGGGCCGACGCCCCAGTGGCCGAGCGTCAGGCCGAAGTCCTGCGCGCGGCGTTCGAGGTGGAACTCGGTGGCCGGGTCGAGCAGGCCGCCGAGACCGAACAGCGTGTTGGTCAGCACCCGCATGCCCATCTCGAAGCCGGTCATCACCTTGCCCTGCAGGAAGTTGTTGGCCGTCGACCAGACATCGCCGAGGTTGCCGAGCACGTTGTCGACGCCGGTCCGCACGAGTTGCGGCAAGGCGTCGCGGTAGGCGGTGGCCACCGGCTTGACGATCGCTGCGTCGAGCGCGTCGTTGAAGGCGAAGACCTTGCGGTTCCACGCCTCCCACGGATCGGCCGGGTTGAGGCCCATCGCCGGCGCGCCGGTTCCGCCGGCGGCGCTTGCTGCGCCCGCGCCCGGCGCCGCCGTCGGCGCGCTCGCGCAGCCGCCGACCGTGAACGCGAACATGAGCGCGCACACGAGCGCCAGCACACCCATTGCGGGACGCGCGCCGGTTCGCATCACGCGCGTCTCACCTGCGCACGCGCTGCGCGCCGGCCGCACCGGCCGCGCCGTTCACTTGCGCACCTCGGGCGCGCTGGCCGCGCCGCTTACGGCCTCGGCCGCCTTGTTGGTGAGGAACTGGCCGATGAAGTTTTCCAGCACCACCGCCGACTGCGTCTGCGCCAGCGTGTCGCCGGGCTGCAGGTCCTTGTCGTCGCCGCCCGGGTCGAGGCCGACGTACTGGTCGCCGAGCAGGCCCGAGGTGAGGATCTTGGCCGCGGTGTCCTTCGGAAACTTGTAGCGCACGTCGATGCCCATGTCGACCACGCCCTGGTAGGTCTTGGGGTCGAGCGTGATCGACTTGATACGGCCGACCACGACGCCCGCGGTGCGCACCGGCGCGCGCACCTTCAGGCCGCCGATGTTGTCGAAGCGTGCGACGATGGTGTAGGTGTCGCCGCTGTTCGAGCTGCTCAGGTTGGCCGCCTTCAACGCCAGGAACACCAGGCCGAGCAGCCCCAGCACCACGAACAGCCCGACCAGCGTCTCCATGCCCTTCTTGCTCATCAATCACTCCCAAAACTCGCGGATCGCGCTGTGGGCCAGCCAAGCGACCGTCATGGCGTGGAGAACATCAGCGCCGTGAGCACGAAGTCCATGCCCAGCACCCACAGCGAGGAGATCACCACGGTGCGCGTGGTCGCGTAGGCCACGCCTTCGGGCGTGGCCTCGGTCTCGTAGCCCTGGTACAGCGCGACCACGGTGCAGGCGACGCCGAACACGAACGACTTGACGATGCCGTTGCCGATGTCGCGCCAGATGTCGACGCCGCTTTGCTGGATCGACCAGAAGTTGCCGGTGTCCACGCCGATCAGCAGCACCGCCACCACCCAGGCGCCGAGGATGCCGATGGCCGAGAACAGCACGGCGAGGAGGGGCATCGACAGCAGGCCGGCCGCCAGCCGTGGCGCGAGCACGCGCTGCCGCGGGTCGACGGCCATCAGCTCGAGCGCTGCGATCTGCTCGCCGGCCTTCATGAGACCGATCTCGGCGGTGAGCGAGGTACCTGCGCGCCCGGCGTACAGCAGCGCCGTCACCACCGGCCCGAGCTCGCGCACCAGCGCCAGGTTGACCACCAGCCCGAGGCTGTCGGCGGCGCCGTAGCGCACCAGCGCGTAGTACATCTGCAGCGCAAGCACGAAGCCCACCGCCATGCCCGACGCCAGGATGATGATCAGCGAGCGGTTGCCGATGGCGTACATCTGCTCGACCAGCAGCATCGGCCGCCTGAGCGCGGCCGGCAGCGCCTTGCCCAGCTCGACGAAGAACAGCGCGGCGTGACCCCAGCCGCGCAACTGATCGAGCGCCACCGCGCCCAGGCGGGCCAGCCAGTTCATCGCGCGGCCACCCCGAAGTCCTCGGCGATGTCGCGCGCCGGGTAGTGGAACTTCATCGGCCCGTCGGGCTCGCCGCGCGTGAACTGGCGCGTCTCGGGGTCGCTGCTGGCCATCAGCTCGGCCGGCGTGCCCTGCGCGACGATGCGCCCGCCGGTGGCCAGCAGCACCACGTGGTCGGCGATCGCCATGCACTGCGGCACGTCGTGGCTCACCACCAGCGAGGTCGCGCCGGTGACGTCGTTGAGCGTGCGGATCAGCTTGGCGGCGATGCCCATGCTGACCAGGTCGAGCCCCGCGAACGGCTCGTCGTACATGATGAGCTCGGGGTCGAGCGCGATCGCGCGCGCCAGCGCGACGCGTCGCGCCATGCCGCCCGAGATCTCGCTGATGCGCAGGCCCGCGGCGCCGCGCAGGCCGACCGCGTTGAGCTTCATCAGCACGACGTCGTGCACCAGCGGCTCGGGCAGGTCGGTGTGCTCGCGCAGCGGGAAGGCCACGTTCTCGAACACCGTGAGGTCGGTGAACAGGGCGCCGAACTGGAACAGCATGCCCAGGCGCCGGCGCAAGCGTAGCAACTGCGCCTCGTCGCGCACGTCGAGCGCCTCGCCGTCCACCACCACGCGCCCGGAGGTGGCGCCGTGCACACCGGCGATCAGGCGCAGCAGCGTCGTCTTGCCGCAGCCCGAGCTGCCGAGGATGGCGGTGACCTTGCCGCGCGCGAAGGCCAGAGAGATGTCGTCGAGGATCAGCCGGCTCGGGTCGTAGCCGAACTTGACGTGGTCGATCTCGATGAAGGCATCCGGACTCAAGCAGCGGGGCCGCGACGGGTGGTGCGGCAGGCGGTTGGCGCAGCCTGCATTCTCGCATGGGGTCCTGCGGCGCCGCCGCCGCGCACGGCGGCCGGCGGGCGCCACACAGGCCGCCCACCTAGCGTCGGCGCGCCCTCGGTTCTTGATCTGGCGCCAGTAGATGCGGCGCCATTGCGCCGCCGCGGCCGCCGGTTCGGGCACCGCAGGCCCCTGCGTCGTCTTGTCGGACATGCGGATCAGCGCGCGCTTGCCACCCGCCGTGATGACGATGACCGTGCGGCTGGCCAGCGCGTAGCCGAGGAAGTGAGCGGCATCGTAATAGGTGTTGCCGCCCACGTTGCGCGCCACGGCGCCGCCGGTCGAGGCGTTCAGTGCCAGGTACCAATTGCGGCCGCCGGGGTCGCACGTCGTGTTGGTCGGGATATTGGCGGTCAGCACGAGCGTTCCGCCGGTGGTCAGCGACGGTTTGCTGACGACGCGCGCGTTGTCCATCCTGCCGTCGACCGGCAGGTCGAGGTACCAGCCGCGGCGCGTCGCGGGATTCACCGCGTGCGTCGTCGCCTGATACGTGTTGCTCGCGGCCACGAAAGTGAGGCCCTGGCAGACCAGATCCCCGTCGCCGCCGTTGGCCGGACAGGCATTGCCGTTCGTGCCGCGCAGACTGGGCAGTGCCGGCGCCGCGACCGCAGTGTCGTCGATGAGTCCGTATACCGATTGCTGCTGCGTGGCCTGCGCGTTGGCACCAACGCCCGGCACGTCCTCGTCGGCCAGGTAGC
>JAGWTJ010000358.1 GCA_028869005.1 Burkholderiales bacterium
TGGTGGCGTCGTTCGCGTCGATCTGCTGCTTGAGCTTGGTCGGCAGCGCCTTGCCGACGTAGAACTCGGTCTCGTCGAGCAGCGGCTTGCGCTCCTTCTCCAGGGCGACCAGACGCTGTTCGGAAGTCTTGATGCTGGTGCGCAGATCGTCCAGCGCCGCCTCGCGGGCCTTGTTGTGTGCCTTCTCGTTCGGAAAGCGCTGCAGCAGGTTGCGGTCGCGCCGGATCGCCTCGCGCTGCTGGGCGCGCGCCAGCGCCTCTTCCTGCTGCTTCGCCTCGAGCGCGGCGCGTTCGTCGGAGGTCAGCTCGGGCGTGCGCGTGCCGCGCGTCGAGCCGTCGGAGTTCAGGATGCGCTGATCCTTCGAGGCGCATTCCGGAATCGGGCGGTCGAGCACGACGGTGCGGCCGTTGACCACGCAGCTGTAGATCGCCCCCGCCTTCTTCTGCTCCTGCGCCAGCGCCGAAGCGGGCGCAGCCGCGATCGCCGCCGCAAGGGGCGTGGCTGCCAGCAGTCGGGCCAGGGCGTGCACGTCAGACTCCGTAGCGTTCTCGGTAGGCGGAAACCGCCGCGACATGGGCCTTGAGGCCGGCGTCGGCGGTTGAATTCAAGTATTGCAGCAAGTCGGCGAGCGTCGCGATCGCCGCCACCGGCAGGGCGAGCTTTTGCTGGACATACTGCACGGCCGACCAGGGCGCGTCGGCGCCGTTCTCGGTGGCCTTCTCCTGCCGATCCAGCGCGATGGCCACGCCGCAGGGCGTGGCGCCCGCCGCCTGGATCATCGAGATGGATTCGCGCACCGAGGTTCCTGCCGAGATGACGTCGTCGACGATGAGAACGCGGCCGGCCAGCTTCGCGCCGACCAGCGTGCCGCCCTCGCCGTGATCTTTCGCTTCCTTGCGGTTGTAGGCGAAGGGCACGTTGCGGCCCAGCCGGGCCAGCTCGATGGCCACCGCCGCCGCCAGCGTGATGCCCTTGTAGGCCGGGCCGAACAGCATGTCGAACTGCAGCCCGGACGCCAGCAGGCGGCGTGCATAGAATTCCGCGAGGCGGCCGAGCTTGGCGCCGTCGTCGAACAGGCCGGCGTTGAAGAAGTAGGGCGACAGCCGGCCGGCCTTGGTCTTGAATTCGCCGAAGCGCAGCACGCCGGCATCGACCGCAAACCTCACGAAGTCCTGGGCCAGGGGATCGGTGGCGGGGCTCGTCGTCATCGAAAGGCTCTCTCGTGTTCCGTCTCGTCACGCTCAATCTGAACGGCATCCGCTCGGCAGCGACCAAGGGCTTCGAGGCCTGGGCCGAAGGCGTGGCGGCCGATTGTATGGGGGTGCAGGAGGTCAAGGCGCAGGCCGCCGACGTGGCCGGCCGCTTCGAGAGCGTGGCCGGCCTGAGCGGCCACTTTCACTTCGCCGACAAGAAGGGCTACTCGGGCGTCGGCCTGTATACGCGCAAGAAGCCCAGCGCCGTGATCGCCGGCATCGGCAACCCCGAGTTCGACGCCGAGGGCCGCTACGTCGAGGCGCGCTACGACAACGCGCGGCGCAAGCTCTCGATCATCAGCTGCTACTTCCCGAGCGGCTCCAGCGGCGAGGAGCGCCAGCAGGCCAAGTTCCGCTTCCTCGCCCTGATGGCGCCGCACCTGGTCAAGCTCAAGGCCGAGCGCGAATTCATCCTGGTCGGCGACGTCAACATCGCGCACAAGGAGATCGACCTCAAGAACTGGAAGAGCAACCAGAAGAACAGCGGCTTCCTGCCGGAGGAACGCGCCTGGATGACCACGCTGCTCGACGGCATCGGCCTGGTGGACGTGTTCCGCACGCTCAACCCGCACCCCGAGCAGTACACGTGGTGGAGCAACCGCGGCCAGGCCTGGGCGAAGAACGTGGGCTGGCGGCTCGACTACCACCTCGCCACGCCGGCGACCGCCGCCAAGGCGCGCCGCGAGCACATCTACCTCGAGCAACGCTTCTCCGACCACGCGCCGCTGGTGATCGACTACGACTTCACGCTGTAGACCGGCGCGCAACAGCGCGCCAGGCGCGAACCCGCGTTGCGATCCGTCAACGGCGCGCGCGCCCGGCCCCCTAGGCTCGCGCGACGGGATCCGGATCGCTCATGGACATCACGCGCTCTGCGCAGCTTCGCTCATGGCTTGCGCTGTTGCCGCCGCTGGTGGCGCTGGCGGTGCAGCTGCTGCTGTGGTCGCTGATCCAGCCCTACGTCTGGTTTCTCTTCTACCCCGCGGTATTCGTCAGTTCGTGGATCGGCGGCTTCCGTGCCGGCCTGGGTGCGACCGCCCTGTCGACGCTGATCGTGCTGTGGTTCTTCGTG
>JAGWTJ010000100.1 GCA_028869005.1 Burkholderiales bacterium
GGCATCGTGCTCTACATCGCCGCGATGTGGATCGCCGGCGTCATGCAGGGCCTGATGTGGCGCGCGACGAACCCCGACGGCACGCTGGTCTACACCTTCGTCGAGAGCGTGAAGGCGACCTATCCCTATTACGTGATCCGCTTCGGCGGCGGCCTGCTGTATCTCGGCGGCATGCTGCTGATGGCCTGGAACGTCGTCAAGACCGTCAGGAGCGGCGCGCCGGTGCTGGCGTCGATCCCGCGCGTCGCCGCGGCGAACGCGTGACGTACGCGGCAACCGTCAACGGAGTCCGAACAGATGGCAGCCCATGCCCCGAGCGGTCACGAGAAGATCGAGACCAGCAATTTCCTGATGATCGTGCTCATCCTCGCCGCGCTGGTGGTGGGCGGGCTGGTCGAGATCGTGCCGCTGTTCTTCCAGCGCTCGACGACGCAGCCGGTGCCCGGGCTCAAGCCCTACAGCGCACTGCAGCTGGCCGGCCGCGACATCTACATCCGCGAGGGCTGCTACAACTGCCACTCGCAGATGATCCGCACCTTCCACTCGGAGGTGATGCGCTACGGCCCGGTCTCGGTGGCCGGTGAGTTCGTCTATGACCACCCCTTCCAGTGGGGCAGCAAGCGCACCGGACCCGACTTGCATCGCGTCGGCGGCAAGTACAGCGACGAGTGGCACCGCACGCACCTGTTCAACCCGCGCGACCTGGTGCCCGAGTCCAACATGCCGGCCTATCCGTGGCTGGCCAGCGCCAAGATCGAGCCCGAGTCGATAGCGCCGCGCATGAGGGCGCTGCGCAGGGTCGGCGTGCCGTACGGCGACGACGAGATCGCCAAGGCGGGCGACGAGGTCGCGGGCCGCACCGAGCTCGACGCGCTGATCGCCTATCTGCAGGTGCTCGGCACCGCGCGCAAGTGAGCCGGAGGGAACGGCGATGGATCTGAACGACGTGCGCATAGTCGTCACGCTGGTGAGCCTGGCCCTGTTCGTCGCACTGTTCGTGCACACCTGGAGCCGGCGACGCTCGGGCGAGCACGCCGCGGCGGCGCAACTGCCGTTCCAGGAGGAGGACGCCCAGCGCGCCGAGCCCGCGGGTGAAGGAGAACGAGGTGAGTGATTTCGTGAGCAACGGCTGGGCGGTCTACATCACCGTCGTCACCGTGCTGGGCCTGCTGGGGTGCATCGCGCTGCTGGTGTTCGCCAGCCGGCGCAAGGCGATTTCCGGCGACAACACCACCGGCCACGTGTGGGACGTCGACATCGTCGAGCTGAACAACCCGTTGCCGCGCTGGTGGATGTGGCTGTTCGTCGGTACCGTCGTGTTCGCGGCGATCTACCTGGTGCTGTATCCGGGTCTGGGTTCGTTCGGCGGCACCCTGAAGTGGACCAGCCAGAACCAGTTCGAGGCCGAGCAGGCGCGCGCGCGCGCGGCGATGCAGCCGGTGTACGCCAAGTTCAAGTCGATGACGCCCGAGCAACTGGTGGCCGACCCGCAGGCGATGGCGATCGGCCAGCGCCTGTTCCTGAACACCTGCGCCCAGTGCCACGGGTCCGACGCGCGCGGCAGCAAGGGCTTCCCGGATCTGACCCAAAGCGGCGCGTCGCGCCTGGCCACGGAGACGGCCGAGCAGATCGCCGCCGTCATCGTCGACGGCCGCAGCGGCACGATGCCGCCGATGGCCGCCGCCGTGGGCGACGGCGACGACGTGAAGAACGTCGCCAACTACGTGCTGAGCCTGTCGGGCAGCCCGCACAACGACATCGCGGCGCAGCTCGGCAAGCCCAAGTTCGCGGTCTGCGCGGCCTGCCACGGGCCGGACGGCAAGGGCAACAAGGCCATCGGCGCGCCCAACCTGACCGACAAGTACTGGCTCTACGGCGGCGGGCAGCAGGCGATCGTCACCGCGATCACGAGCGGCCGCGCCGGCGTGATGCCGGCGCAGGGCCGCTTGCTCACGCCCGAGCAGGTGCAGGTGCTCGCCGCCTACGTGTGGGGGCTGTCGCAACCCACGCGCGTGGCGGCCCGGTAAGCGCAAGGGCGATGAGCGTAGGCACGGCCGACGAGCGCTCGGCGATCGTCTCGCTGTACCAGAAGCAGCGGAAGATCTATCCGCGCGCAGTGAGCGGCTGGTTCGCCGCCTGGCGCTGGGCGCTGGTGTGGGCGACGCAGCTCGTCTTCTACGGGCTGCCCTGGCTGCAGTGGAACGGCCGCCAGGCGGTGCTGTTCGACCTCGGCGCGCGGCGCTTTTACCTGTTCGGCCTCGTGCTGTACCCGCAGGACTTCATCTTCCTGACCGGGCTGTTGCTGGTCTCGGCCTACGCGTTGTTCCTGTTCACCGCCGTCGGCGGGCGCCTGTGGTGCGGCTACGCCTGCCCGCAGACCGTCTACACCGAGATCTTCATGTGGATCGAGCGCAAGCTCGAAGGCGACCGTGCGGCGCGCATGCGCCTCGACGCGGCGCCGTGGACGTTCGACAAGCTCTGGCGCAAGGGCGGCAAGCAGGCCGCGTGGATCGCGCTCGGCCTGTGGACCGGTTTCACCTTCGTCGGCTACTTCACGCCGATCAAGACGCTGGCGCTGTCGGTCGGCCGCTTCGGGCTCGGCCCGTGGGAGACGTTCTGGCTGCTGTTCTACGGCTTTGCCACCTACGGCAACGCCGGCTGGATGCGCGAGCAGGTCTGCAAGTACATGTGCCCGTACGCGCGCTTCCAGAGCGCCATGTTCGACAAGGACACGCTGATCGTCACCTACGACGCCGCGCGTGGCGAGCCGCGCGGCGCGCGCGGCCGCAAGGCCGACCCGCGTGCAGCCGGCCTGGGCGACTGCGTCTCCTGCCGGATGTGCGTGCTGGTCTGCCCGACCGGCATCGACATCCGCGAAGGCCTGCAGTACGAGTGCATCGCCTGCACCGCCTGCATCGACGTGTGCAACGGCATGATGGATCGCATGGGCTATGCGCGCGGCCTCATCCGCTACGACACGCAGAACGGCCTCGCGCAGCACCTGAGCCGCGCCGAGCGCTGGCGCCGCGTGCTGCGTCCGCGCATCGTGGTCTACGGCACGATCCTGCTCGTGGTCGCCGCGGGCATCGTCGCCGGCCTCGCGCTGCGCAAACCGTTCAAGGTCGACGTGGTGCGCGACCGCGGCACACTGGCGCGCATCGTCGACGACGGCGCGGTCGAGAACGTCTACCGGCTGCAGATCATGAACGCGACCGAGCGCACGCAGCACTGCCGCATCGCCGCCGCCGGCATCGACGGCGTGACGGTCGACGTGCGCGGTGCGACGGATCTCGAGGCGGCGCAGGCGATCTGGGTGCCGGTGGCGCTGCGCGTGCCGGCGCAGGCCGCCGCCGCCGCCGGCCCCGGTTCACACCGGATCGAGTTCGCGGTGCAGTGCGCCGACGATGACGGACGTGGCGCGGGCATGGTCGAGAAATCCACTTTTCTGATGCCGCGCTGATCACGCTGATGGCATCGCCTCGAGGAGAACGCGCATGAAGAGCGCCACCCGCAGCGGACCGCCGGCGCGGCCCGCCCCACGCCCGGGTTCGAGCAGCCCGGCCGAGCCGCAGCCGCCCGCCGACCGGCAGCCGCCAGCGTCCGAGGCGCCGCTGCCGTGGTGGCGCGTGCGCATGGTCTGGCTGGTGCTGGGCGGGCCGCTCGCCGTGGTCATCGCCTCGTTCGTCACGCTGGGCATCGCGCTCACGCATCCCGACCAGGTGATCGATGCAAGCCAGGGCAGCGCCGGCGGCGAGCAGCCGGCGCTGCAGGCGCGCAATCACGCCGCCGTGCCGCGGCGTTGACGGGCCGCTCGCGATGCACCCGCTGGCGCGCCGTATCGGTGCCGTGCTGTGGCCCGCGTTCCTCGGCGCGGCGGCGCTGGAGATGGCGGTGTTCGCATTCGTCGATCCGGCCGGGCTGCGCGCGCCGTCGGGCGGCGCGCTCGAGTGGTCGCCGATTGCGGTCTACTCGCTGGCCTTCTTCGCGTTCTGGCTGATCGCGGGCGGCGCCTGCTGGCTGACGCTGACGCTCGCGCTCGGGCGCCGCCGGGCAGCGCCGGACGCCGGCGCGAGCGATGCCCTCAGCGATTCGCGACGTTGACCAGGTTCTGCAGCGCCGTCGCGTCGAGCACGCGGATCTGGCGCTGGCGCACCTCGAGGATGCCGTCGTCCTGGAACTTGGAGAACGCGCGGCTCACCGTCTCGAGCTTGAGGCCGAGGTAGCTGCCGATCTCCTCGCGCGTCATGCGCAGCACGAGATCGGTGGCCGAAAAGCCGCGCGCGTGCAGCCGCTGCGTGAGATTGAGCAGGAACGCCGCCATGCGCTCCTCGGCGCGCATGCTGCCCAGCAACAGCATGACGCCGTGGTCGCGCACGATCTCGCGGCTCATGATCTTGTGGAACTGGCGCTGCAGGTCGGACAGTTCGCGCGAGAGATCGGTGAGTTGGTAATAGGGGATGACGCAGACCTGGGAATCCTCCAGCGCCACCGCGTCGACCGTGTGCCGGTCGGTGCCGATGCCGTCCAGTCCGAGCAGTTCGCCCGCCATCTGGAAGCCCGTGACCTGCTCGCGTCCGTCCTCGGCCGCGACACAGGTCTTGAAGAAGCCCGTACGCACGGCATACAGCGACGCGAAGCCGTCGCCGGAGTGGAACAGCGCGTCGCCGCGCGGCACGCTGCGGCGCGCGCCGACCAGTGCGTCCAGGCGCTCGATCTGCTCGTTGGACACGCCTACCGGCAGGCACAGTTCGCGCAGGTTGCAGTTGGAACAGGCAACCTTGAACGGCTCGATGCGAAACGGGGCGGGGGTGGCGCTCACGACGACGAAGGTGAAACGGGCCGCTGGCAGGCACGCAAGGGCGTCCCTGCGCTGGCGCAAGACACGGTAACACAGACGCCCGCAGCGCATGCCGCCTTGAGCCATGTCAAGCGACGGGTTGCTTGCGCCGGCATAGAGTGCCGACATGAACTCGAACTTGCGGGCGTCCGCTGCGCCGGAGCTGTCGGACGCCTTGCTGCGAAGGCTGGACGTGCCCGGGCCGCGCTATACGTCCTACCCCACCGCCGACCGCTTCGTCGAAGCCTTCGGCGCTGCCGAGTACCGCCAGGCTCTCGGGCACCGCGCCAGCGGCAGCACCATCGACGGCGCGTCGCCGCTGTCGCTGTACGTGCACATCCCGTTCTGCGAGCAGGTCTGCTACTACTGTGCCTGCAACAAGGTCATCACCAAGCACCACGACCGGGCGCGCGGCTATCTCGACGACCTCGCGCTCGAGATCGAACTGCACGTGGCCGAGCTCGGGCGCGGCCAGCCGGTCTCGCAGCTGCACCTGGGCGGCGGCTCGCCGACCTTCCTGTCGGACGACGAGCTGACGCGCCTGATGGACATGCTGCGCCACGCCTTTCGCGTGCCGGCCAGCGCCGAGGTCTCGATCGAGGTCGATCCGCGCACCGCCGACGGCCAGCGGCTACGCCATCTGGCCGAGCTCGGCTTCAACCGCGTCAGCTTCGGCGTGCAGGACTTCGACCACGACGTCCAGGTGGCGGTGCACCGCGTGCAGAGCTGGGAGAGCGTGCGCGACCTCATTGCCCAGTCGCGCGCGCTCGGCTTCCAGTCGATCAACACCGACCTCATCTACGGCCTGCCGAAGCAGACGCCGCAATCGTTCGCGCGCACCGTGGCGCAGATCGCCGATCTGCGGCCGGACCGCATCGCGATGTACGCCTATGCGCATCTGCCGCACCGCTTCAAGCCGCAGCGGCGCATCGCGGCGGCCGATCTGCCGAGCGCCGAGCAGCGCATCGAGATGCTGCGCACCGGCCTGGCCGGCTTCATGGGCAGCGGCTACACCTACATCGGCATGGACCACTTCGCGCTGCCCGACGACGCGCTCGCGGTGGCCAAGCGCCAGGGCCGGCTGCACCGCAACTTCCAGGGCTACACGACGCAGCCCGAGTGCGACATGATCGGCCTGGGGGTGTCGTCGATCGGCCGCGTCGGCGCCACCTACAGCCAGAACGCGAAGACCCTTCCCGAGTACCACGACGCGCTCGCGCAAGGCGAGTTCCCGGTGGTGCGCGGCCTGGCGCTGACGCGCGACGACCTGCTGCGCCGCGCCGTCATCATGGCCGTCATGTGCCAGGGGCGCGTCGACTTCGAGGCGGTCGAGATCGCCCACCTCGTGAAGTTTCGCGAGGCGTTCGCCGGCGAGCTCGAACGGCTCGAGCCGTTGCAGGAGATGGGGCTGGTCGAGGTCGACGACACATCGCTGCAGGTCACGCCCAAAGGCTGGTACTTCGTGCGCGCCGTGGCGATGACCTTCGACCGCTACCTGCAGGCCGACCAGGTGCGCGAGAAGTTCTCGCGCATCATCTGACGCGCCCGCGCCGGCGCTCGCCGTGGATGCCGCACTGATCGCCAGTGCGGCGCTGCTCGGACTGGCCGGCACGCCGCATTGCGCGGCGATGTGCGGCGCCGCCTGTGCCGCGGCGGTGGGCCGCGGCGGCATCGCGGCGAGTGTGACGTTCCAACTGGCGCGCGTCGCCAGCTACGCCGCGGGCGGCGCGATCGTGGCGACTAGCGCCGGGGCGCTGGCGGCACTCGCCCAATCGTTCCTCTGGCTGCGGCCGGTCTGGACGCTGGTGCAGGTGGCCGCGTTGGCCCTCGGCCTGTGGCTGTTGGTGACCGCGCGCCAGCCGCAATGGATGGCGCGCATCGGCCGCGTGCCGGCCGCGGCGCGCACCGGGCGCTTGCCGGCCGCGGCGCGAACCAGCGGGCAAGCTGTGCGCGCCTCGCTGCCCGCGACGGTCGCCGGCGCGCTGTGGGTCGCGTGGCCTTGTGGACTGCTGCAGTCGGCGCTGCTGGTGGCGTCTCTCACGCAGGGGGCGACGGCCGGGGCGGCGGCGATGGCGGCGTTCGCGCTGGCCTCGGCCGGCGGTCTCGTGCTCGCGCCATGGATCTGGCAGCGCGTGGGACGCGCCGGTGCCGGCGCCGCCGAGCGCTG
The DNA here is from genome assembly GCA_028869005.1 of Burkholderiales bacterium. Taxonomy (GTDB): domain Bacteria; phylum Pseudomonadota; class Gammaproteobacteria; order Burkholderiales; family Burkholderiaceae_C; genus Rubrivivax. Next base: position 7,005 of record JAGWTJ010000100.1, read on the forward strand.
GGCGGTGCGGTTCGCGGGGCTGCTGCTGGCCGGCGCCGCGCTGTGGGCGCTGGGCCATGGGCTGTGGCTGCGGGCCATCGAATACTGCCTGCCTGCCTGATCCAGGCGCAGCCCCAGGAAGCACAACGCCCGGCACGAAGCCGGGCGTTGTGCGAGGGCGCCGCCGCAGCGGCGCCGTGCTGGCCGCAAGAATTACTTCTTGGCTTCTTCCTTCTTCTCGGCCTTCTTCTCTTCCTTCTTCTCACCCTTTGCCTTGGCCTTGGTCGTGGCAGAGGCGGCGGCCGCGGCCGGCTTGGCCTCTTCCTTCTTGGCGGCATCGGCGGCGATGGCGCCGGTGGTGGCGAATGCGGCGGCGATCAGCGCGGCCAGGATCTTGCTCATCTCGGAGTACCTTTCGAAGTTTGCTGTTCAACCCCCCTCCAACCGGGAGGCACATCGGCAACGCGGCCAGGCGTCAGGCGGTTGACAGGGCGTCCCGTAGAATTTGCGCCATCCCTCCAACGTCCAGGCTGCCGCTATCGAGGCGGCGCGGAGTCTCGTTCCATGTACCAGCACATCAAGGTGCCCGCGTCCGGGCAGAAGATCAAGGTCAACGCCGACTTCTCGCTCGTGGTGCCGGACCAGCCCATCATCCCCTACATCGAGGGCGACGGCACCGGCCTGGACATCACGCCGGTGATGATCAAGGTGGTCGACGCGGCGGTGGCCAAGAGCTACGGCGGCAAGCGCAAGATCCAGTGGATGGAGGTCTACGCGGGCGAGAAGTCCACCCGCGTCTACGGCCCGGACGTCTGGTTGCCCGAGGAGACGCTGCAGGCGGTGCGCGAGTACGTCGTCTCGATCAAGGGGCCGCTGACGACGCCGGTGGGCGGCGGCATCCGCTCGCTCAACGTCGCGCTGCGCCAGGAACTGGATCTCTATGTCTGCCTGCGACCGATCCAGTATTTCAAGGGCGTGCCCAGCCCGGTGAAGGCGCCCGAGAAGACGAACATGGTGATCTTCCGCGAGAACTCGGAAGATATCTACGCCGGCATCGAGTGGGAGGCCAAGACCGACAAGGCCAGGAAGCTGATCGACTTCCTCATCAAGGAGATGGGAGTCAAGAAGATCCGCTTCCCAGAGACCAGCGGCATCGGCATCAAGCCGGTGTCGATCGAGGGCACGGAGCGACTGGTGCGCAAGGCCATCCAGTACGCCATCGACAACGACAAGCCCAGCGTGACGCTCGTGCACAAGGGCAACATCATGAAGTTCACCGAGGGCGGATTCCGCGACTGGGGCTACGCGCTGGCCAAGCGCGAGTTCGGCGCGGTGGAGGTCGACGGCGGCCCGTGGTGCAAGTTCAAGAACCCGAAGACGGGGCACGACATCGTCGTCAAGGACTCGATCGCCGACGCCTTTCTGCAGCAGATCCTGCTGCGCCCGGCCGAGTACTCGGTGATCGCGACGCTCAACCTGAACGGCGATTACATCTCCGACGCGCTTGCCGCGCAGGTGGGCGGCATCGGCATCGCGCCCGGCGCCAACCTGTCGGACTCGGTGGCGATGTTCGAGGCCACCCACGGCACCGCTCCCAAGTACGCCGGCAAGGACTACGTGAATCCCGGCTCCGAGATCCTGTCGGCCGAGATGATGCTGCGCCACATGGGTTGGACCGAAGCCGCCGACCTGATCATCTCCAGCATGGAGCGATCGATCGCCAGCAAGAAGGTCACCTACGATTTCGCGCGCCTGATGGACGGCGCGACGCAGGTCTCCTGCTCGGGATTCGGGCAGGTGATGATCGACCACATGTGATCTGGCCTCGCGGCCTCGCACGAGTCCGCAAGCCTGGGAGGGCGACGTCCATTCAGCGGCGGGCGCACCAGCGCCAGACACCGTCGTCGCCCTCGGTGACCTCGATCTCGCCGCGCGTCAGCAGCAGGTTCAGGTGCGCCATCGTCTCGCCGGTGGCCAGCCCGAGCTGGCCGCTGTGCAGGTCGACCGAGCGCGCGAACAGCGCGCCGAACACGTCGACCACGCGGCGCGGCTCGGCGAGCGCGCGCGTCAGACGCACGAGCCCGTTGGCATGGCCTTGCGCGAGGCGCTCGAGCCGCGCGTGCAGGCCGCGGAACGGCTCGCCGTGCGCCGGCAGCACGAGCAGCGTGTCGGGCAGTTGCGCGCGCAGATGGGCGATCGACTCGAGCCATTCGCGCAGCGGATCGGCTTCGGGCTCGGTGGGAAAGACCGAGACGTTGGACGAGATGCGCGGCAGCACCTGATCGCCCGAGATCAGCACCTGCAGTTCGTCGCACACCAGGCAGGCATGCTCGGGCGAGTGACCGCGGCCGACGACCACGCGCCACTCATGCGCGCCGATGCGAAAGTGCTCGCCGTCGACGATGCGCCGGTAGCTGTCGGGCAGCTCGTGCACGAATTTGCCGAAGTCGCCGAAGCGCGCGCGGTACAGGTCCAGCGCCTCCTCGGGCCAGCCGCAGCGGCGGTAGAAGCGGATCGCGTCGGCCGGCGCCGTGCGACCGGTGTCGGCGGTCAGCGTGCGGCCCATCAGGTACTCGTCGCGCGTCATCCACAGCCGGCAGTCGAACTTGCGCGTCAGCCATCCGGCCATCCCGATGTGGTCGGGGTGCATGTGCGTGGCAATCACGCGCGTGATCGGGCGGCCGCCGAGCGCGCCGCCGCTCGCCAGCAGCGCGTGCCAGGCGGCCAGCGTCGGCGGCGTCTGCGTGCCGCTGTCGACGACGGCCCAGCCATCGTCCTCGCGCAGCGCCCACAGATTGATGTGGTCGAGCGCGAAGGGCAGCGGCATGCGCAGCCACAACAGCCCGGGCAGCACTTCGCGCGCGTCGGCCACGGCGGGCGGATCGCCGCACGGGAAGCTCAACCCGCGCAGATCGGTGGCGGTGGTGGTGGCGGCGCGGGACATCGGCAAGGGCGCGCGTGCGGGTCTTCGGCGGCCCGCAAATGTCGACGGCCCACGCGGGGCCGTCGGTGCGGTGCGGGCGCCGATCTCAGGCCGCTTGCGCGGCGACGCCCAGGCAGTTGTTGCAGCGACCCAGTCCACGCAGCCGCGGATCGGGCTTGCCCTCGCCGGTCTTGAAGTTGGCGTGGCAGCGGATGCACACGTACATCTTCGAGCTCGACATCATCGGCCGCACCCCCGGCTCGGCATTGGGCCGCGCGGCCGTGTACTCGGCTTGCGTCTGGCGCAGCTTGGGGCCACCGCCGGCGGCAGGCGCGGCGGACGCGGTCGGCACAACGGGGGTGGCGGGTTCGGAGGCAGGGGCGGTGCGGCGGGTACTGGTCATGGCGAGAAGGTAGAGGAGGCCCGGGTCGTCACGAGGCCGATATTGTCCCTCATAACCGGGGCCGCCGCGCCGCGGTGCCGCGATGACCCGCCGCGGAAGGTACGGATCGCGGCTCGCGCAGGGCTCGGCTATAAGGATTGCCAGCCCGGACCGGCCGGGACGTCACGCGCGCCGCGCCACATCGTTGCCATGGAATCGACTCTCACCGAACTGCTTGCCGCAGGCGCCGCCGACGCGCCGGCACTCGCGGCCCCGGGCCGCGAGGCGCTGAGTCATGGCGCGCTGCGCGCACTGATCGCCGCCACGCTGGCGCGACTCAACGCACTGGGCATCGGCCGCAACCATCGCGTTGCCGTCGTGCTCGACAACGGCCCCGAGATGGCGGCCTGCTTCGTTGCCTGCGCCAGCGGCGTGACGAGCGCGCCGCTCAATCCGGCCTATCGCGCCGACGAATTCGAGTTCTACCTGTCGGACCTGCGTGCCAAGGCGCTCGTCGTCGCGCGCGGCAGCGCCTCGCCGGCGGTGGCGGTGGCCGAGCGGCTGGGCGTGCAGGTGCTCGATCTGGTGGTCGCCGACGGCGCGCCGGCAGGCGCCTTCACGCTCGAGCCGCGTGCGCTCACCGGCGCGGCGCAGGCGGCGCACGGCGGCTTCGCGCAGCCCGACGACGTGTCGATGGTGCTGCACACGTCGGGCACCACGTCGCGGCCGAAGATCGTGCCGCTCAGGCAGTCCAACCTGGCCGCCTCGGCGCGCCACATTCGCGCCACGCTGCGGTTCACGCCGGCCGACCGGGGGCTGAACATCATGCCGCTGTTCCACATCCACGGCCTGATCGCCGGCGTGCTGGCGCCGCTGGCCGCCGGCTCGCAGGTGTTCTGCACGCCGGGCTTCAACGCGCTGAAGTTCTTCGCCTGGATGGACGAGGCCAGGCCCACCTGGTACACGGCAGTGCCGACGATGCACCAGGCGATCATCGCTCGCGCCGGCAAGAACGCCGAGGTCATCGCACGCCATCCGCTGCGCTTCATGCGCTCGTCGTCGTCGTCGATGCCGCCGCAGGTCATCCGCGAACTCGAGGCCACGTTCCACGCGCCGCTCGTCGAGGCCTACGGCATGACCGAGGCGACGCACCAGATGGCGAGCAACCCGCTGCCGCCGCGCGCGCGCAAGCCCGGCAGCGTCGGCCTGGCCGCCGGACCCGAGATCGCCATCATGGACGAGGCCGGCCAATTGCTCGCGTCCGGCCAGACGGGCGAGGTCGTGATCCGCGGCCCCAACGTCACCGCCGGCTACGAGAACAACCGGAAGGCCAACGCAGAGGCCTTCACGAACGGCTGGTTCCGCACCGGCGACCAAGGCGTGCTCGATGCCGAGGGCTATCTGAGCCTCACCGGGCGCTTGAAGGAGATCATCAACCGCGGCGGCGAGAAGGTGAGCCCGCGCGAG
>JAGWTJ010000101.1 GCA_028869005.1 Burkholderiales bacterium
CGAGGACGAGGGGCACTTCGTAGATGGTGTGGCGGACGTCGAGTTCCTCGATGACGGCGTGGACGGGGACGTTGCAGAAGAGCGAGAGCTTGCGGCGGAGGTCCTCGCCGATGGGCGTTTCGGAGCGGCAGACGAGGGCGTCGGGGATGATGCCGATTTCGCGCAGCTTGGCGACGGACTGCTGGCTGGGCTTGGTCTTGAGTTCGCCGGCGGCGCGGATGAAGGGCAGGTAGGTCATGTGGACGTACATGACGTTGTCGCGGCCTTCCTCGAGCCCGATCTGGCGGATGGCTTCGAGGAACGTCAGGCCTTCGATGTCGCCGACGGTGCCGCCGATCTCGACCACGACGACGTCGACGTCCGGCGCGGCGAGGGCGCGGACGCGGCTTTTGATTTCGTCGGTGATGTGGGGGATCATCTGGATGGTGTGGCCGAGGTAGTCGCCGCGGCGCTCCTTCTGGAGGACGTCCCAGTAGATGCGGCCGGAGGAGACGGACGAGGCGCGGGAGGTGGGCTGGCCGGTGAAGCGCTCGTAGTGGCCGAGGTCGAGATCGGTTTCGGCGCCGTCGTCGGTGACGAACACCTCGCCATGCTGGAACGGGCTCATCGTGCCCGGATCGACGTTCAGATACGGGTCGAGCTTGATGAGCGTGACCCTGAGTCCGCGCGACTCCAGGATGGCCGCGAGCGAGGCTGCAGCGATGCCCTTGCCGAGCGAGGACACCACGCCACCGGTGACGAAGACGAACTTGGTCATGTGAAGCGGCGCGCGCGATGCGCATGCGCCGAGGTGGTAACGGTTGATTATAGAAGCCGTGCCGCCTGCGGCCCGCGCTGCAACGTCGTCGATCCGTCGCTGCGGCCGTCGGTCGCGCCGCGGCGCCGTTCGTCGCAAGTCGCTCGCCGTCCCTGCCCGCCGTGCCGAAGATGCCGCCATCGACGACGCACCACCCGGAGCCCGACATGAAGACCCGCCCCCTGCACCGCGCGTTCGCGCTGGCCCTCGCCGCGCTCGTCACGCTGGCGACGCTGGGGGGCATCGACGAACTGGCGTCGCTGCCATCGGCCTCGTCGCAATGGGCGGACGCGCTGGTCGCGCCGCGTGGCTGATCCGACGGTGGGGGGCGGGCTGCTGCCGCCCACGCCTGCGGGCCGCCAGGGCCCGCGCTAGCGCAGGTGGCAGGCCACCTGATGTCCGTTGCCGGCGGCCTTCAGTTCGGGCCGCTCGACGTCGCACAGGCCCTTTCTGGCGATCGGGCAGCGCGTGTGGAAGTGGCAGCCGCTCGGCGGGTGGATCGGGCTCGGTACGTCGCCCTGCAGCATGATGCGCTGACGCCGGGCCTGCGGGTCGGGAATCGGCACCGCCGACAGCAGCGCTTCGGTGTACGGATGGCGCGGGTGGGTGTAGAGGTCGCGCGCGCTCGCGATCTCGACGATGCGGCCCAGATACATCACCGCCACCCGGTCGCTCGTGTGCTCGACCACGCTCAGGTCGTGGGCGATGAAGATGTAGGTCAGGCCGAAGCGCTCCTGCAGGTCCTCGAGCAGGTTGATCACCTGCGCCTGGATCGACACGTCGAGCGCGCTCACCGCTTCGTCGCACACCACCAGCTTGGGGTCGACCGCCAGCGCGCGCGCGATGCCGATGCGCTGGCGCTGGCCGCCGCTGAACTCGTGCGGGTAGCGGCGCATGTGGTCGGCGGCCAGCCCCACCGTCTTCAACAGATCGGCGACGCGCTCCTCGATCTCCTTGTTGTTCCTGGCCAGGCCGTGGATGACCAGCCCTTCACCGACGATGGCGCCCACCGTCATGCGCGGGTTGAGGCTGGCGTAGGGGTCCTGGAAGATGATCTGCATCTGCCGCGCGAGCGCGCGCAGCGCGGAACGGTCGGCGCCGGTGACGCTCTGGCCGGCGAACGACACCTCGCCGCCCGTCGGCTCGACCAGGCGCAGGATGCAGCGGCCGGTGGTGCTCTTGCCGCAGCCCGACTCGCCGACCACGCCCAGCGTCTCGCCGCTCGCGAGCTCGAAGCTGACGCCGTCGACAGCGTGCACGCGCCCCACCTCGCGCCGCAGCAGGCCGCCACGGATCGGGAACCGCTTGACGAGGTTCCTGACCTCGAGCAGCGGAGGTGCGTTCATGTCGCGCCCCGCGCCGCCGCACGCCGCGGGTCGACCAGCACGCAGGCCGCCCGATGCCCCGGCCCGACATCGAACAGCGGCGGCGTCGCCGCCAGGCACTCGGGCAGCACGTACTTGCAGCGGCTGGCGAAGCGGCAGCCCGGCTGCGGCTCGATCAGCTTGGGCACCGTGCCGGGAATCGCCTCCAGCCGCGTCTTGTGCTCGGCCGCCAGGTCGATGCGCGGAATGCTGCGGATCAGGCCCTGCGTGTAGGGATGGCGCGGCTGCGCGAACAGCGCGGCCACCGGCGCCTCCTCGACCACCTGGCCGGCGTACATCACGACCACCTTCTGCGCCACCTCGGCGACGACGCCCATGGCGTGCGTGATCAGCATGACGGCGGTGCCGAAGCGCTCCTTGAGGCCTTGCAGCAGATCGAGGATCTGCGCCTGGATCGTCACGTCGAGCGCGGTCGTCGGCTCGTCGGCGATCAGCAGCTTGGGGTTGCAGGCCAGCGCGATGGCGATCATCACGCGCTGGCGCATGCCGCCCGAGAATTGGTGCGGGTAGTCGTCGACGCGGCGCTCGGGCGTCGGAATGTTCACCAGCCGCAGCATCTCCACCGCGCGCGCGCGCGCCGCCTTCTTCGACAGTCCCTCGTGCAGCCGCACGCTCTCGGCGATCTGCTCGCCGATCGTGTAGACCGGGTTCAGGCTCGTCATCGGCTCCTGGAAGATGATGGCGATCTCGCGCGCGCGGATCTTCTGCATCTCGGCCGCACCCAGAGGCACCAGGTCGCGGCCCTGCCACAGCACCTGGCCGGCGACGATCCTGCCCGGCGGCATGTCGATCAGCTTCAGCACCGTCTTGGCGGTGACGCTCTTGCCGCAGCCGCTCTCGCCCACCACGCACACGGTCTGGCCGGCGTCGATGGCGATGTCGACGCCGTCGACGGCGTGCAGCCAGCCGTCGTCGGTCTTGAAGTGGGTCTTCAGGCCCTTGATGTCGAGGAGCGGCATCGCTTGCCCCCTCACCCCTGCCCTCTCCCCCGGCGGGGGAGAGGGGGCAATACCGGCTCCGGCTCCCGCTGGCGGGAGAGGGTTGGGGTGAGGGTGGTGCGCGTCACATCACCCTCCGTGGATCGAGCGCGTCGCGCAGGCCGTCGCCGACGAAGTTGATCGTCAGCACGGTGAGAAAGACGGCCAGGCCCGGGAACAGCGCCCAGTGCACGGCGAGGTCCATGTAGTCGCGCGCGTCGTAGAGGATGCGGCCCCAGGTCGGGATGTCGGGCGGAAACCCCAGGCCGAGGAACGACAGCGTGCTCTCGGCGATGATGGCCGCCGCGACGTCGATGGTGGCGGCGACGATCACCGGACCCAGGCTGTTGGGCAGGATGTGGCGCGCCACCTGGCGCGTGGTCGAGGCGCCGAGCGCGCGTGCCGCCTCGACGAACTCCTTTTCGCGCAGGCTGAAGAACTGCGCGCGCACCAGGCGCGCCACCGGCATCCAGCGAAAGCCGCCGATGACGGCGACGATGAGCAGGAAGATGCCGACCTCGAGGCCGAACATCTGCTTGAGCGGCTCGCGAAAGAGGAAGGTCAGCAACAGCAGCACCGGCAGCTGCGGCAGGCTGAGGAAGAGTTCGGTCACCCACATCAGCGCGGCGTCGACCCAGCCGCGCGAGATGCCGGCGATGGCGCCGACGACGACGCCGAACACCATCGCCATCAGCATCGCCGCCATGCCCACCGCGAGGCTGATGCGTCCGCCGTACAGCATGCGCGCCAGCAGGTCGCGGCCGAGATCGTCGGTGCCCATCGGATGCGTGAGCGAGGGGCTGGCCAGGCGCGCCTTGAAGTCGATGTCGTTGATGCCGACCTTGTAGACCAGTGGCCCGACGAGCACCGCCAGCACCATCGCCGCCAGCACCCACAGGCTCCAGTAGGCGAGGCGGTGGCGCTTGAAGCGCCGCCACGCCTCGCGCCAGGGCGAGACGCTGGCGATCGGCTTGCCGAGCGCGACGGTCACCGCGGCCGCCGGCGGCGTGGCGGGGCCGGGGCTAGCCATAGCTGATGCGCGGATCGAGCCAGCCGTAGAGGATGTCGGCCACCAGGTTGAAGAAGATCACCAGGCCGCTGAAGACGAAGGTCACCGCCATGATGACCGGGGTGTCGCTGCGCAGGATGGCGTCGATCAGCAGGCTGCCGATGCCGGGGATGCGGAAGATCTGCTCGGTGACGATGGCGCCGCCGAACACCGCCGGCATCTGCAGCGCCACCAGCGTCACCACCGGGATCAGCGCGTTGCGCACGACGTGCTTGACGATGACCTTGCGCTCGCTCAGGCCCTTGCTGCGCGCGGTGGTCACGTAGTCCAGACGCACCACGTCGAGCACCGCGCTCCTCACGTAGCGCATCAGGCTGGCGGCCTGGAACAGGGCGAGCACGGTGACCGGCATGATCGACTGCTTGAAGTGCTCCCACAGGAACTGCCAGCCGGTGGCCGCGATGTCGCTGCGGTAGACGAAGGGCAGCCAGCCGAGGTAGATGCTGAAGAACAGGATGAACAGCACGCCGGTGAAGAAGGTCGGCAGCGAGAAGCCGACGAAGGCGAAGGTGCTGGCGATGCGGTCGAACCACGAGTAGGGCTTGACCGCGGCCAGGATGCCGATCGGCAGCGCCACCGCGATTGCCAGCAACTGCGACAGGCCGATGACGATGATCGTCGTCGGCAGTCGCTGCAGGATCAGCTGGTCGACGTTGATGCGGCTGACGAACGAGAAGCCCCAGTTGCCCTGCAGCATGCTCGCCAGCCAGTGCAGATAGCGCTGCCAGACCGGGTCGTCGAGGCCGAACTGCGCGCGCAGCATCATGCGCACTTCGGGCGGCACGCTCGGATTGGCGGCCAGGTCCTCGAACGGATCGCCCGGCGCCAGTGCCAGCACCGTGAACAGAACGACGCTGATGCCCAGCAGGCTGGGCAGCGCGATCAGCAGGCGGCGCAGGATGTAGTTGAACAAGTCGTTCGCCCGGGACGGCGGCGACGTCAGCTGCTCAGGCCTCGCGGTACCAGTAGTTCATGAACGAGGTCAGGTTGTCCCACGCCGAGATCGGCGCCACCAGCTTGTTCACGGTGCCCACCGGCCGCGGCCGCGCGAACAGCGGAATGATGTAGCCGTCGCCCACCACCATGTCGTTCATCTTGACGAACAGCGCGGCGCGCTTGACCGGGTCGAGCTCGACCTGCGACGCCTTGTGCGCGGCGTCGTACTCGGGGCTGGACCAGCGCGAGAGGTTGCGGCTGGCCCACTTGTTGGCCTTCTGCGCGATCTCCCACGAGGTGTACTGCTCCATGAAGGTCTGCGGGTCGGGCTGCGTCATGGTGGTGGTGTACATCTCCATGTCGGCCCAGAACTTCTGGTAGGTGTCGGGGTTGGCGAAGTCGCTGCCGAAGTACACCGCCGCCACCACGCTCTTCAACTCGAGCTCGATGCCGGCCTTGCTGCAGGCGTCCTTGATGATCGCCTGGCACTTCTGACGCGGCCCGCTGACCGAGGTCTGGTAGACGAACTTGAGTTTGACGTTGCCCTTGGCCCGGATGCCGTCGGCGCCCTTCTTCCAGCCGGCGGCGTCGAGCACCTGGTTGGCCTTGTCGGCGTTGTACTCGTACTTCATGTTCGCGCTGCGAAAGCGCGGCGGGTTGTTCAGGAAGTTGGCCGTGGCGATGCCGCCGCGGCCGTAGATCACCTCCTGGATGCCCTTGCGGTCGGTGAGCAGGCTCATCGCGTCGCGCACCGCCTTGTCCTTGAACGCCGGGTGCGAACTCTTGGCGCTGCCGCGCTCGCCGTCGACCTCGTTCCATGGGTCGCTGTGATTGAGCATGATGAACTCGATGTCGCTGCCCTCGTAGAAGTTCATCTTGGCCTTGCCCGAGGCTTCGAGGCGCTTCAGGATCTCGTCTTCCACAGCCAGGTTCCAGCCGACGTCGTACTCGGCGGTCTGCAGCACGGCGCGCGCCGCACTCGTCGCATCGCCTCCGCCCTTGACTTCGAGCGCGTCGAAGAACGGCTGGTTGGCGATGTGGTAGCCGGTGTGGGCCGCCGCGCGGATCATGTCGCCGGGCCTGAATTCGACGATCTTGTAGGGGCCGGTGCCGACCGGCTTGACGTTGGCCGGGTTGTCGCGCGACTTGGCGCCCATGTACGGCTCGAACACGTGCTTGGGCAGGATCAGGCCGACGCTGCCCACCAGCGGCTCGGCCCAGAACGGCTTGGGCTGCTGGAACTCGACGCGCACGGTGTGCGAGTCGACCTTGACGACCTTGATGTCCTTGTACACGCTCACCGTGGTCATCGCCGCGGCCGGGTCGCCGGCGTACTGCCAGGTGAAGACGACGTCGTCGGCCGTGAAGTCCTTGCCGTCGTGCCACTTGACGCCGCGCTTGAGCTTCCAGGTCACGCTCTTGCCGTCGGCGGCCAGGCCGCCGTTGGCGCGCGTCGGGATCTCGGCGGCGAGGAACGGCATCAGGTTGCCTTCGCCGTCCCAGCCGGCCAGCGGCTCGTAGAAGATGCGGCTGGCGTCCTGGTCCTTGGTGCCGCCGGCGTAATGCGGGTTCAGGTGCACCGCCGCCTGCCAGTAGATGAGCTTGAGCGTGCCGCCGCCGCCGCGCTTGGTGGGCTTGTAGGGCAACGCGGCTGCGGCGCCCTGCGCGATGCCTTCGTGCATCAGCATCATCGAGGCCATCGGCGCCGTGAGGCCGACGGCGACCATGCGCTGGATGAAGCCGCGCCGCGGCAGGCTGCCGGAGCGCACCTCTTCGATCAGGGCGCGGATCTCTGTCTCTTGCATCGCTGTCTCCGTGGGGCTAGGAAAACGGGCGCTCACCGTACGAGGCTCGAACGGTCGGTCCGGTCGGCTCCCGGCCCGGGAAACCCTCGGTCGAACGACGACCGGGCAGTCTTCCTCGGCGAGCGGGCGCGGGAGTGCAATGCTAGTCCGCGCGTGGCGGCCCATCATCCGGGTCCGCCCGGGGGCCGATGCGGCGATACTGGACGGCCCCCTCGTCCCCCTCGCCCGCCTTGCCGCCGCCCATGAACGAAGACGTCCTCCTCATCCACGGCCCGCGTCCGCCGGCCGCGCCGCGAGCGCCGCTGGTGCTCGACTCGCCGCATTCGGGCCACCGGATGCCGGACGACTTCGATGCCGTGGCGACGGTGAGGGAATTGCGCGACGGCGAGGACTGCTTCATCGACGAGCTGTACCTGCCGGCGGCCGAGCGCGGCATCCCGCTGCTGGCGGCGCAGTTCCCGCGCACCTATCTGGACCCGAATCGCCACGCCGACGACATCGACCCCGAACTGCTGGCTGCGCCCTGGCCGGGCCCGGTCAACGCCAGCGGCAAGGGTGCGATCGGCAAGGCGCTGGTCTGGCGCACGCTCGACAAGAACCGCCCGATCTACGACCGCCGCCTCACGGTGGCCGAGGTGCAGCGGCGCATCCAGCGCTGTCACCGCCCGTACCACGCGGCGCTGGCGGGTCTGCTCGATGCCGCACATGCGCGATTCGGCAAGGTCTATCACATCAACTGCCATTCGATGGGCCACGAGACGAGCGTGCTGATCGAAGGCGTCGACGGCCAACCCAGGCCCGACTTCGTGCTCGGCGACCGCGACGGCACGACCTGCGAGCCGGCCTTCACCGCGTTCGTGCGCGACCACCTCGCCGGCCTGGGCTACGACGTGCGCGTCAACGATCCGTTCAAGGGCGTCGAGCTGGTGCGCGCGTATTCGAACCCGGCGGCCGGCCGCCACAGCCTGCAGCTCGAGATCAACAAGCGCCTGTACATGAGCACGACCGAGATCGCCAAGGTCGACGACTTCGTTCGCGTGCAATCGCAGTTGATGGCCATGCTCGACGCGCTGGCCGTGCGCTTCGGGAGCGCGGCATGAGTGCGGCGGCCGCGCCGGCAGTCGAACTCGCGCCGCCCGACATCGGGCGCTGGCGCGCCGGCAACACCGGCGTCGACTACGTGCACGCCTTCGATTCGGGCGTCCCCGGCGCGCGCGTCATGGTGCAGGCGCTCACGCACGGCAACGAGATCTGCGGTGCGATTGCGCTCGACTGGCTGCTCGCCAGCGGCTTTCGGCCGCAGCGCGGCCGCCTCGTGGTGAGTTTTGCCAATGTCGCCGCCTACGAGCGCTTCGACGCCAGCAACCCCTTTCCGTCGCGCTGCGTCGACGAGGACCTGAATCGCGTCTGGGCCGACGAGGTGCTGCTCGGCGCGCGCGACTCGGCCGAGCTGCGCCGCGCGCGCCAGCTCAGGCCCTTCGTCGACGCCAGCGAGCTGCTGCTCGACATCCACTCGATGAGCGAGCCCTGCGCGCCGCTGATGGTGTGCGGCACGCTGGACAAGAACGCCGAATACGCGCGCGCGCTCGGCATGCCCGAGGTGTTGCTGATCGACACCGGGCATCCGGCCGGCCTGCGCATGGTCGAGCGCGGCGGCTTCGGCGACGCCGCTTCCTCCAAGCGCGCACTTCTCATCGAGTGCGGCCAGCATTGGGAGCGTGCCGCGGCCGACGTGGCGCTCGATGCGCTGGTGCGCTTCCTCGGTCGGGCCGGCGCGGCCGACGCCGGCTGGGTGGCGGCGCACACGCGTCTGGCGCTGCCGCCTTCGCAGCGCCTCGTGCGCGTGACCGAGGCGGTGGTGGCGCGTTCGCCGCAGTTCCGTTTCGTGGTGCCGACGGTGGGCCTGTCGGTGATCGCCAAGGCCGGCACGCCGATCGCGGTCGACGGCGACCGGACCATCGTCGCGCCCTACGACGGCACGGTGCTCGTGATGCCCGGCACCCACAACCTCAAGCCGGGCGGCACGGCGGTGCGGCTGGGGCGCTTCGAGTAGCGCGCGGCGAGCCGCATCGTTTCTCGGGCCGGATCGCATGGCCGGCAGCGCCGGCAGCACCGGCAGCCGCGCGCCTACGCGGCGAGCAACTCGAGCACGGCGCGTGCCGTCTCGGCCGGCTGCTCCATCGGAAACAGATGCGTGCCTTCGATCTCGCGCCACTGCGGCCCGGCCAGGCGGCGCACCAGGCCGAGGCCGAGCTGGTGTCGCTCGACCGAGCGCGTGCCGCCGACGTAGCCGAAGGGGCAGGGCAGCGGATGGCGCTTGAGCAGCGACTCGACGTGATGCGGCAGCGTGTTGTAGATGCGCGTCTCGACCTCGCGCCGATAGGCGAGCTGCATGCTGCCGTCGTCCGCGCGCTCGAAGCCATGACGCAGCCAGGCCTCGAAGACCTGCGGATCCCAGGCGGCGAAGGCGCGCTTGGCAGCGAAATGCGCGCGCACCGCGGCGAGTGACGGCCAGTGCGTGCGCCGCCGCGCCGACACCTTGGCGGGGCCGGCGCGCGCCATGAGGCCCGTCGACTTGAGCATGCGAAAGCCGTGCGCGCGCCAGCCGGAGACGATGGGCGCGTCGAGCAGCACCACCGCGCGCGCCAGCGCCGGCTCGCGGCTCGCGGCGAGCACGCCGAGGTAGCCGCCCATCGAGTGCCCGACCAGCGCCACCGCCTCGCCCGGCGCCTCGCGGCGGATGAAGTCGAGCAACTCGTCGCGCAGATGCGGCCAGTTGCTCGTGATCTTGTAGTGCGGATCGTGGCCGAGCTTGGTCGGCGCCAGCACGCGCCAGCCGGCATCGCGCCAGCGCTCGAACAGCGGCTCGTAGGTGCCGGCGACGAAGCCGTTGGCATGGCAGAAGACGAGCGTGCCGACGCGCGCGGCGGTGGCGGCGGTGGCCGCCTGCGATCGCGGTGCGGCGCGCTTGCTCATGCCGTGTCCTTGGGAAGCAGCGACGCAAGACGGTACAGCGCGTCCAGAGCCTCCTTCGGCGACAGGGTGTCCGGCTCGAGCGCGCGCAGCGCGGCCTCGACGCGCGAGGGCTCGGCTGCCGGCGGCGCGGGCGCCGGCGCGAACAGGTCGACCTGCGCGTGGCCGGCGGCGGCCTTGGCCTCGAGCGCCTCGAGCGTGGCGCGCGCCTGACGCACCAGCGCCGCCGGCATGCCCGCCAGCCGTGCCACCTGCACGCCGTAGCTGCGGCTCGCGGGCCCCGGCTCGATCTGGTGCAGGAACACGATGTCGTGTCCGCTTTCCACGGCGCCCACGTGCACGTTGAGCGCGCCCGCGTGCGTGGCCGGGAACTCGGTGAGCTCGAAGTAATGCGTGGCGAACAGCGTGAAGGCGCGGTTGCGGTCGTGCAGCTGCGCGGCGATCGCCGCGGCCAGCGCGAGGCCGTCGAAGGTGCTGGTGCCGCGCCCGATCTCGTCCATCAGCACGAGGCTGCGCTCGGTGGCGCCGTGCACGATGGCCGCCGCCTCGGTCATCTCGAGCATGAAGGTCGACTGCGCGTTGGCCAGATCGTCGGCGGCACCGATGCGCGTGTGGATGGCGTCGATCGGCCCGAGCCGGCAGGCCGCGGCCGGCACGTACGAGCCCATGGCCGCCAGCAGCACGATGAGCGCCACCTGGCGCATGAAGGTGCTCTTGCCGCCCATGTTGGGGCCGGTGACGACGAGCATGCGCGTCTTGGCGTCGAGCCGGCAGTGGTTGGCGATGAAGGCGCCGGCGCCGGTGGCCGCCAGGCGCGCCTCGACCACCGGATGGCGGCCCGCTTCGATGTCGATGCAGGGGTAGGGCACGAACTCGGGCCGGCACCAGGCCAGCGTGGCGGCGCGCTCGGCCAGCGCCGCCAGCGCGTCCAGGCCGGCCAGTGCGCGCGCCAGCGCCGAGAGCTTCGGCACGAAGGGCTCGAGCGCGTCGAGCAACTGCTCGTAGAGCCACTTCTCGCGCGCCAGCGCGCGCTCGCCGGCCGCCAGCGCCTTGTCCTCGAAGGCCTTCAGCTCGGGCGTGATGAAGCGCTCGGCGTTCTTCAGCGTCTGGCGGCGCCGGTAGTCGGAGGGCACCTTTTCGAGGTGCGATCCGGTGACCTCGATGTGAAAGCCGTGCACCTTGTTGAACTGCACGCGCAGGTTCGGGATGCCGGTGCGCGCGCGCTCGCGCCCTTCGAGCTCGAGCAGGAAGGCGTCGCAGTGCGTGTCGACATCGCGCAGTTCGTCGAGCTCGGCGTCGAAGCCCGGCGCGATGACGCCGCCGTCGCGCAGCAGCGCGGCCGGCTCGTCGGCGAGCGCACGCAAGGCCTGGGCGAGCGCCGCGTCGGGCGCGAGCGCCGCATGCAGCCGCTCGAGCAGCGGCGCGCTGCGCGGCGTTGCGGCAGCGAGCCGCGGCAGCAGCGCCAGCGTCGCGCGCAGACCGGCCAGCTCGCGCGGACGCACCTGGCGCAGCGCGGTGCGCGCGGTGGTGCGCTCGACGTCGCTCACGCCATCCAGCGCCGCGCGCAGCGGCTCGAAGCCGAGCGCCGCGAGCTCGGCGATCGCGGCGTGCCTTTCGGCCGCAGCGCTGCGCTCGCGCGCCGGATGCGTCAGCCAGTGGCGCAGCAGCCGACTGCCCATGCCGGTGCGGCAGGTGTCGATCAAGGCCAGCAAGGTCGGTGCGCCGGCGCCCGATTCGCCGCGCAGCGTCTGCACGAGTTCGAGGTTGCGGTGCGTG
>JAGWTJ010000102.1 GCA_028869005.1 Burkholderiales bacterium
GGCAGCGGTCGCAGCGGTGGGGGCAGTCACGGTGTCCATGGCCTGCATGCCGGCATCCGGAAGTGCAATGTATCAGCCCCCATCGATCGGCATATATTCGATCGGGCATTGCCCACACGAATGAAGACGGAGTCGCTGCCCCTGCCTCCCGACAACGCGCGTATGCGTGCGCGCTGGCCGGCGCTGCGCACGTTGCGGCTGCAGCTGCGCTTCCTGCTGCCGCTGCTGGTGACGCTGATCATCGCCGCCACGCTGGCCGTGCCGCTGCTCGACCAGATGACGCTGCGCTGGTTCAGCCGCGACCTCAACAGCCGCGGCACGCTGGTGGCCAACGCGCTGTCGGACTCGGTCGCCGACGCCGTGCTCACCGGCAACTTCGCGCGGCTCAAGCCGCTGTTCGAACGCACCCTGCAAGACGAGCGGCTGTACGCGATCGGCCTGTGCAGCCCCGACGGCCGGCTGCTTGCAAGCACCGAGCGCTTCCCGCCCGACCTGAGCTGCGGCCAGGCCGAAGCGGTGGCGCAGGAAGCCGAGCCGCGCTTGAACCTGGCCGGCGGCCCGGTGCACGTCGGCGTGCACGATGTGTTCGGGCATCTGCCCGAGGCCGCACCGGCCTCGGCCACCGCGCCGTCCGTGCCGCGGCCGGAGGATCAGCCCGGCTTCGTGCCCGACCTCATGCAGGCGCCCGAGGAAGTCGCTTCGGCGGCGCGCGCCGCGGCGCAGCCGGAGGCGGCCGAGCCGGCGCCGCCGGCGGTGCTGGCGCGCATCGTGCTCGTGCACGACCTCAGCTTCATCGATCGGCGCAGCCAGGACACGCGCCGCTACCTGATCGGGCTCATCACCGGGCTGGGGCTGGTGATCGCGCTCATCACCGTCGTCGTCGCGCAGATCAGCTGGCGCGGCTGGGTGCGCGGCGCGCGCGCGCTGATGCGCGGCGAGGGCCTGCTCACGCCGCTGGTGCCGGTGCCCGAGCTGGCGCCGCTGGCCGCCGAGCTGCGTTTGCGGCTGCGCGACCTCGAGGACGAATACCGGCGCGGGCTCGGACCGGAGACGGTCTGGAACGCCGAGCGGCTGCGCACGCTGCTGCGCGCGCAGCTCGCCGGCGTCCAGGTCATCGTCGTCTCCAACCGCGAGCCCTACATGCACGAGCGCGGCGCGGACGGCCTGGTCGTCAAGCGCCCGGCCAGCGGCCTCGTCACCGCCGTCGAGCCGGTGATGCGCGCCTGCTCGGGCACCTGGATCGCGCACGGCAGCGGTTCGGCCGACCACGACGTGGTCGACGCCCACGACCGCGTCGCGGTGCCGCCCGGCCACCAGGACTACTGGCTGCGCCGCGTGTGGCTCACGCCCGAGGAGGAGCAAGGCTATTACTACGGCTTCGCCAACGAGGGCATGTGGCCGCTGTGCCACGTGGCGCACGTGCGCCCGGTGTTCCGCGAGTCCGATTGGCAGGCCTACCGCGAGATCAACCGGCGCTTCGCCGATGCGGTGGTGGCCGAGGCGCGCGGCCCCGATCCGCTGGTGCTGGTGCAGGACTACCACTTCGCGCTGCTGCCGGCGCTGATCCGGGAGCGTCTGCCCGAAGCGACCATCATCACCTTCTGGCACATCCCGTGGCCCAACCCCGAGTCGTTCGGCATCTGCCCGTGGCGCAGCGAGATCCTCGAAGGCATGCTCGGCAGCACGATCCTGGGCTTTCACACGCGCTACCACTGCAAGAACTTCATCGAGACCGTCGACCGCTACCTCGAGGCGCGCATCGAGCACGAGCACTCGACGATCGCCTTTCGCGAGAAGGAAACGTTGATCGAGAGCTATCCGATCTCGATCGCCTGGCCCGACGACGCCGAGGCCGCCGCGATGCCGTCGGTGGCCGCCTGCCGCCGGCGCGTCATCGAGCGACTCGGCTTGCCCGCCGATGCCTGCATCGCCGTCGGCATCGACCGCTTCGACTACACCAAGGGCATCCTCGAGCGGTTCAACGCCGTCGAGCGGCTGCTCGAGAAGTACCCGCAATGGCAGGGACGCTTCGTGCTGGTGCAGGTCGCGGCGCCGACACGCGGCGCGCTCGACGAGTACCGCAGCTTCCAGGAGCTGGCCGAGCGCGTGAGCGAGCGCATCAACCAGCGCTTCGGCCGGCCCGGCTGGCAACCTGTGCACCTGCTGGCGCAGCACCACGAGCGCGACGCGGTCACCGAGCTGTTCCGCGCCGCCGACATCTGCGTCGTGACCAGCCTGCACGACGGCATGAACCTGGTGAGCAAGGAGTTCGTCGCCGCCCGCGACGACCTGCAGGGCGTGCTCGTGCTCAGCCGCTTCGCCGGTGCCGCGCGCGAGCTGCCCGAGGCCTTGATCGTCAACCCGTACCACGTCGAGGAGACGGCCGACGCGCTGCAGCGCGCCGCGACGATGCCGGCGGCCGAGCAGCGCGAGCGCATGGCCAGCCTGCGCAGCACGGTGCGCGAGTTCAACGTCTTCCGCTGGGCCGGGCGCATCCTCGCCGACGCCGGACGCTGGCGGCTGCGCGCGCGCATCGAGGCGCGCGTGCGGCGCTACCAGGACGACTGAGATGCGGGAGCCCGTGACGACATGAACGACGCCGGCGCTGCGTGCAGTCGCAAGCCCTGAGCCGGGTCGTGCCGCGCATGCGTCATCTGCTCGCGCGCGATGGTCTTGCCGCCGTCGACGATCTGCTGCAGCGCCGGCCGCTGCTGGCCTTCGACTTCGACGGCACGCTGGCGCCGATCGTCGCGCAGCCGGACAAGGCACGCGTGCCGCCGGGCATCGCACGTCGCCTGGCGGCGCTCGCCGAGCGGCTGCCGGTGGCCATCGTCAGCGGGCGCGCGCGCGCCGACCTGGGCCCGCGGCTGGGCTTCACGCCGCACTTTCTGGTCGGCAATCACGGCGCCGAGGACATCGCCGACGGCCCTGCGCTGGCGGCAGCGCCCGACGAGCCGACCCCGCATGCGCACCAGTTGGACGCGCTGCGCCGCCAGCTCGCCGGTGCCGCCGGCAGGCTCGCCGCGGCGCAGGTGGCGGTCGAGGACAAGGGCGCATCGATCGCGCTGCACTACCGCATGGCACGCGACCGCACGGTCGCCGCGGCGCTCATCGCCGGGTTGCTCGAGCCGGCCGATCCGGCACTGCGCGTCTTCGGCGGCAAGATGGTCGTCAACGTCATGGCGGCCGACGCGCCCGACAAGGCGGCGAGCGTGCGCGATCTGGTCGCGCGCGCCGGCTGCGACAGCGCGCTCTTCGCCGGCGACGACGTGAACGACGAGCCGGTGTTCGCGTCGGCGCCCGCCGACTGGCTGACCGTGCGCATCGGTCGCGACGAACCGCAATCCTTGGCACGCTGGTTCCTCGACGGCACGGCCGAAGTGCCGGTCCTGCTCGAGCACATGCTGGCGCTGCAGGCGCGGCGCAAGAGCCTGAAATGAAACCCCCACGCTCACTTCGTTCGCTGCCCCCCCCGAGGGGGCGGTCAGTACCTTCGGAACGGCCGGGCGGTACTGACATGACGTCCGAACGCGAGCTCGAGGCGCTGCTGGCGCAGGTGCGGCGCTGCCGCATCTGCGCCGATGTGCTGCCGCTCGGACCGCGGCCGGTGTTCCAGCTCGATCCGGCGCCGCGCATCCTCGTTGCCTCGCAGGCGCCCGGGCGCAAGGTGCATGAGACCGGCCTGCCGTTCAACGACGCCAGCGGCGAGCGCCTGCGCCGCTGGCTCGGCGTCACGCGCGAGGAGTTCTACGACCCGCACCTCATGGCCATCGTGCCGATGGGTCTGTGCTATCCCGGGCGCGGCCGCTCGGGCGATCTGCCGCCGCGACCGGAATGTGCGCCGCAGTGGCGCGCGCCGCTGCTGGCCCATCTCGGGCGGCTCGAGCTCACGCTGGCCATCGGCCAGTACGCGCTCGCCTGGCACCTGAGCGACGAGCGCGGCAACCTGACGCAGGTGGTGCGCCGCTGGCGCGAGTTCTGGCCCCGCGTCGTGCCGCTGCCGCACCCGAGTCCGCGCAACAACGGCTGGCTGGCGCAGAACCCGTGGTTCGAGCGCGAACTCGTGCCGCAACTGCAGCAGCGCGTGGCGCAGCTCCTGCGCAAGCGCACGCCGAAGAAGTGAAGCCGTCGCGCGCGATGCTGGCGCTGTGGTGCACGGGAGTGGCCGCGCTCGCGCTGCTGGCGGCGCTCTTGATCGACCTTGCCGCACTCGATCCCGGCGTGCTCGAGCTGCAGATGGCGTACTCGCCGCACCTGTTCGGCGCCATCGTGCACCAGTGGTCGCCCGCGCAACTGGCGCGCTACCGCGCCCACCTGCCCGTCGACGGCGTGCTGCTGCTGCTGTACGGCAGCTTCGGCTGGCAGCTCGCGGCGCACACGCGCGTCTTCGCGCCGCTGCCGACGACCTGGCGACGCGCCGCCGCAGCCTGGCTGCCGCTGGCTGCCGTGTTCGACGCCGTCGAGAACCTGCTGCACGCCTGGCTCACTGCGGCGCCGCGCTTCGGCGCGCCCGAAGCGTACCTGGCGGCCACCGGCTGCTCGCTCCTCAAGTGGTCGCTGCTCGCCGGTTTCGCGGCGCTGGTGGCCGCCGCGCTGGTGCGTGAGCCGCGCTGTGACGAGCGCGCGCCTTGAAGCAAAGGCTGCTGCAGCCGCGCGATGCGGCCGGCTGCGGCCGGGTGCAGCCGGACGACGCCTGCGGCGATGCATGGGCGCGAGCGCTACACTGATTCCATGAGCCGCAAGCAGCGACGACGACGGACGGCCGCGTGTGCGCTGGCCGCGCTGGCCGCCCTCGCCGCCAGCCGTTCGGCCGAGGCCATCGACTGCCGCACCTTGAGCGAGCAGATCGCCGCCAAGCTGCGTGCCGGCGGCCTCGAGCGCTTCACGCTCGCTACCGTCGACAGCGCGACACCCTCAGCCGGCCGGGTGGTGGGCAGTTGCGAGCAGGGCACGCGCAAGATCGTCTATCTCGCTGCGGTGGTGCGCGGCGCATCCTCGAACGCGCCGGCACGACGCGTCGAACGCCAGATCATCACCGAGTGCCGCGACGGCTCGACCCCGGCCGACGGGCGCTGCAAGGACTGACGACGGACAGCGGCGGCTGGCGTCAGTCTCGGTCGGCAGGCGCCGCCGGCGGCAGCACCGCGCCGCCGCCCGGCGGCGCTGGCGTCGCGTGCGCAGCGACCGCGCCCGCCTCGGCAGCGCCTTCGAGCTGCGCCTGCGGCCGCCGCTCGCGCACCAGGTAGCTGTACAGCACCGGCACCACCACCAGCGTGAGCAGCGTCGAGGTGACGAGGCCACCGATGATGGCGCGCCCCATCGGCGCCTGGATCTCGCCGCCCTCGTTCAGCGCGATGGCCAGCGGCAGCATGCCGAACACCATCGCCGCGGTCGTCATGACGATGGGCCGCATGCGCACCAGCCCGGCCTGGAGCAGCGCCTCGGGCACCGTGGCGCCGGCCTTGCGCGCGTGGTTGGCGAAGTCGACGAGCAGGATTGCGTTCTTCGTCACCAGCCCCATCAGCATCACCAGGCCGATCATCGAGAACACGTTGAGCGTGCTGCGCCAGACGAGCAGCGCGAGCATGACGCCGATCAGCGCCAGCGGCAGGCTGGCCATGATGGCCAGCGGTTGCAGGAAGCTGCCGAACTGGCTGGCCAGCACGATGTAGATGAAGATCACCGCCAGCGCCATCGCCGCCAGCAGACCGCCGAAGGCCTCGGCCTGCTGCTGCATCTGGCCGCCGATGTCGAAGCTCACCCCCGGCGGCAGCACGATCTCCTTCATCAGTTTCTGCACGTCGGCGCCGACATCGCCCGGGCTGCGTCCCTGCACGCCGGCGAACACCGCCTCGCGCCGCTGCAGGTTCTGGCGCCGGATGACGTCGGGGTTGAACACCGGCTCGAGCACGGCCACGCTGTCCAGCGCGATCGGCGTGCCGTCCTTGGCGAAGGCCACCGGCAGGCCGCGCAACTGCTCGATGCGCTCGCGCCGCTCCTGCGGCAGGCGCAGCACGACGTCGATCTGGTCGCCGTCGGGCGTCGTCCACCAGGTCGCCGTCTCGCCGTTGACGTAGGCGCGTAGGCTGCTCGCCAATTGCGGCGCGGTGATACCGAGTTCGCGCACCGCGGCCGGTTTCAGGCGCACGGCGTAGGCCGGCACGCCGGCCTTCACCGACGACTCGACGTCGACGGCGCCGGGGATCTTCCTCACCTTCGCCGCAAACTCGTCGGCGACGCGCGCCAGTTGCTCGGAATCGTTGCCGAGGATGGCGACGTAGATCGGGCGATTGAAGCCGAGGCTCGCGTCGGTGCCCGGGATGCGCGCGATCTCCTTGCGGATCGCCTCCTCGACCTGCTTCTGGCTGCGCTTGCGCTCCGCGCGCGGCACGAGCCCGATGTTCAGCCAGGCCTGGTTGCGCTGGCCCGGCCCGCCGACCCAGGTCGAGAGGTTCTCGACCTCGGGCATCGCGCGCACCACGTCCTCGACCTGGCGCACCTTGGCATCGGTGCGCTCGAGGCTCGCGCCGACCGGCATGCGCAGCGCGAGTTGCGTGTAGCTCTGGTCGGTGTCGGGCACGAACTCGCTGCCCACCAGCGGCGCCAGCGCGAGCGCCGCGACGAAGCTCAGGCCGCCGATGGCCAGCACGACGCCGCGCGGCGTGAGCGTGGCGCGGCGCCAGCGGCGCGCGCTCGACTTGTCGCGACGCGCCTGGGCGTCGAAGGCGTGCCCGTACGCCGGCAGCCACAGCCGCCAGCGGCGCGCCGAGAAGATCCAGTGCACGAGCTGTTCGTAGACACGGTGCAGCGCGTCGAGCGCTCGGTCGGTGGCGCGAATCGCGTGGCCGACGACGGGCAGCCGGCGCAGGCGAGCGGACGGCGGGTCCGGCCACACCGAGCTCAGCATCGGGTCGAGCGTGAAGCTCACGAACAGGCTCACCAGCACGGCGACGACGACGGTGACGCCGAACGGATAGAAGAACTTGCCGATGATGCCGCCCATGAAGGCCACCGGCACGAACACCGCGCAGATGGCGAAGGTGGTGGCCATCACCGCCAGGCCGATCTCGCCGGTGCCCTCGAGCGCCGCGCGGCGATGGTCCTTGCCGAGGCCGACGTGGCGCACGATGTTCTCGCGCACGACGATGGCGTCGTCGATCAACAGGCCGATGCACAGCGACAGCGCCATCATCGTCATGAAATTCAGCGTGAAGCCGAAGGCATAGACGGCGATGAAGCTCGACACCACCGCGATCGGCAGCGTGAGTCCGGTGATGATCGTGCTGCGCCAGCTGTGCAGGAACAGGAACACGATGGCGATCGTCAGCAGCGCGCCCTCGATCAGCGTGTGGCGCACGCCGTCGAGCGAGCTCTTGACCCAGTCGCTGCTGGCGTAGACGAGACGCAGCTCGACATCCGGCGGCAGCGCCTTGCGCACCTCGTCCATCGCCTTCTTCACCGCCTCGCCGACGGCCACGATGTTGGCGTCCTGCTGCTTGAAGACGTTGAAGACGATGGCAGGCCGGCCGTTGATGCGGGCCAAGGAGTCGGGCTCGCGCTCGCGCTCGACCAGCGTGCCGAGGTCGGCCAGCGTCAGCGCCAGGCCGTTGCGCCGCGCCACCACGATCTGCTCGAACAGGCGCGGGTCGCGCACGCGGCCCTCGACGCGCAGCAAGGTGTCGGCGCTGCGGTCCGACAGCACCCCCACCGGCTGGTCGGCGTTGGCCTCCTTGAGCGCCGCGGTGATCTCGGCCGGCGTCACGCCGTATTCGCGCAGCCGCGTCGGATCGAGGTCGATGCGCACCTCGCGCTGCACGAGCCCGTTGAGCTCGACGCGCGCCACGCCGTCGACGCGCTCGAGCCGCTTGCCGACCACGTTCTCGCCGAGCATCGACAGCTCGCGCGCGCTGCGCGTCGCCGACACCAGCGCCAGGTTGACCACCGGCTGGCTGTTGTCGTTGTTCCAGCGCGCCACGGTGGGCGGGCGCACGTCGCGCGGAAAGCCGCTCTGCGCGGCCGAGACGCGGTCGCGCACTTCCTGCATCGCGCGGCTCATGTCGGTGTCGAGGCCGAACTCGACGCTCATCGTGCCCTGGCCCTCGGCGGCGCGCGAGGTGATGCGCTTGACGCCGGCGACGCTGTTGACGGCTTCTTCCATCGGCTTGACGACCTCGCGCTCGACGGCCTCGGCGCTGGCGCCGGGGTAGTCGACCTGGATCCAGGCGCCGGGGAAGGTGATGTCGGGCATCTGCTCGACACCGAGGCGGGCGTACGAGAACAGGCCCAGCACCGTCAGCGCCACCATCATCATGGCGGCGAACACCGGATTGGCGATCGAGACGCGGGTGATCCACATCGCGCGGTTCCTCGCTGCGCGCCGCGCTCAGCGCGCCGTGGGCATCGACGCGGCGGCCGAGGCCAGCGGCGGCACCTTCGCGCCTGCCACGGTCGCAGGGGCGCCCTCGCGCAGGTTCTCGAAACGCGCCGCGAGCACCCGGCTCGCCGGCGTCACGCCGCTCAGCACCTCGACGCGGTCGGAGCGCTCGTCGCGCCGGCCGAGGGTGACCGCGCGGCGCGCCAGCACGCCGTTCTCGATCACCCAGACCATGTCCTGCCCCGAGGAGCTGCCGATGGCGCCGGACGGCAGCGTCAGGCGTTCGGTGTCGTCGGCCAGCGTGACGCGCGCCATGGCGTACTGGCCGGCACGCAGCATTTCCTTCGGGTTGTCCAGACCGACCGTGACGCCGATCGAGCGCGTGCCCGGCTCGGCTGCCGGCGCGATGCGCGCGATGCGACCGGCCACCGGCTGCGCCACGCCTTCGACCTGCACCTGCACCGGCATGCCGGCCGCCAGGCGCGACACCTCGTGCGTGCCGACGGTGCCGGCCAGTTCGAGCTGCGCGAGGTCGACGATGGTCAGCACCTGCTGCTCGACGCTCACCTTCTCGGCCGGCAGCACATGGCGCTTGGCGACGATGCCCGAGATCGGCGCCACGAGCTGCGTGTCGCGCGTCAGCACCTGCGTCGTGCCGAGCGAGGCCTGGGCCTGCTCGAGCTGGGCACGCGCGGTGTCCAGCGCGGCGCGCGAGTTGTCGAGCGCGATCGGCGAGATGAAGTTCTGCTGCGCCAGCCGCTCGTTGGAGGCGTGCGTGCGCTCGGCCTGCACGAGCGCGGCGCGCATCGAATCGAGATTGGCCCGGCGCTCGGCGAGCCGGCTGGCGAGGTCGGCCAGGTCGATGTGTCCGACCACCTGTCCGGCCCGCACACGGCTGCCTTCGGCGACGTCGAGCGCGACCAGCGTGCCGCCGGCCCGGGCGCGCAGGATGGCCGTCTGCGGCGCCACCAGCGGCCCCGAGAACTCGATCACCGCAGGCATGCGGGCAGGCGTCGGCCGCACCACCTCGCGGGCGGCGAACTCGAGCGGCACGTCGGGCTTGCCGTCCTTGCCGTCCTTGCCCTTTGCCGAGCCGGGCGTGGCGGCGTCGGCGCTGGTGGCCAGCGCCGATGCGCCGGGCAGTGCGAACTTGCCGCCGACCAGCGCCAGAGCGCCCGCGACGCCGCCGAGCAGCACCACTGCAGCGAGGCCGATCAGCCACTTCTTCTTCATTCGAGGGTCTCCGTGGGCCGCACCCGCCGGCACGGCGCGCACGACGGGCCCGCTGGCCGCCCATGCGGCGGGCAAGCAGGCAAGCAGGAAAGCGGGCGCGAGTGTAGGAGCACTCGTGCCGGTCTGCAGCGGCATGCGCCGGGCTGCAGCGGCAGGCGACGAAGCGGCCCGGCGCGCCGACGAAATGCGCGCCGCCCGGACGGACGGCGTCAGGCCACGACGATGCCGGCGGCGGCCGGCGGTAGCCAGCGCTCGAGCTCGTCGGCCGTCATCGGGCGGCCGTACAGCCAGCCTTGACCGCGATCGCAGGCGAGCGCGGCCAGCAGCGCCGCCTGGCCCTCGGTCTCGATGCCTTCGGCGACGGTGGTCATGCCGAGCGTGCGCGCGACGCGGATCGTGGCCTCGATCAGCACGCGGTGGACCTCGACGGTCTGGGCGTGCCGCACGAACGTGCGGTCGATCTTGACGCTGTCCACCGGCAGCTGGTGCAGGCAGGCCAGCGACGAGTAGCCGCTGCCGAAGTCGTCCAGCGCCAGCCGCACGCCGCGCGCCTTGAGCTCGCGCAGCACGGCCTGCGCACGCGCGTCCTGCGCCGCCAGCGCTTCGGTCACCTCGAGCTGCAACTGCTGCGCCGACATGCCGGCTCCCTGCAGCACCTGCGCCACCTCGTCGGTGAAGCCCGGTCGGTCGAGTTGGGCGCGCGACAGGTTCACCGCCAGCGTCGCCGGCGCGCGCTCGCCGAACGTGCGCTGCCAGTGCATGAACTGGCGGCACGCCAGCATGAGCACTCGATGCCCGAGATCGCCGACGAGGCCGCACTCCTCGGCCACCGGCACGAACTCGGCCGGGCCGATCGTCCCGCGCTCGGGGTGCTGCCAGCGCACCAGCGCCTCGACGCCGCTGAGCCGGCCGCTGGCCAGCTCGACCACCGGCTGGTAGGCGACGAACAGCTCGTCGCCGCGCAGCGCGCGCCGGAGATCATGCTCGAGCGCCATCGTATGCAGCAGCCGCTCGTGCATCGAGCGCTCGAACATCACCCAGCGCCCGCGCCCGGCGCGCTTGGCCTCGTACATCGCGGTGTCGGCGTCGCGCAGCAGCGCGGCGGCGCTCTCCACCCCGTCGGCACCGTCGGCCACGCACACGATGCCGATGCTGGCACTCGAGCGCACCGGGTGGTCGAGCACGTTGAATGGTTCGGCCAGCTCGCGCAGCAGGCGATCGGCCACCGCCGCCACGGTGTCGGCGTCGCGCACGCCGTCGAGCACGGCGGCGAACTCGTCGCCGCCCAGCCGTGCCGCAAGGTCGGTGCACGAGTCCACGCGCGCCAGTTCGTCGCCCGGCCGCAGCGCCAGGCGCAGCCGCTCGGCGATCTGGCGCAGCAGCTCGTCGCCGCCGTCGTGACCGAGCGTATGGTTGACGTGCTTGAAGCGGTCGAAGTCGATGAACAGCAGCGCGAAGCCGTAGCCGCGATGGGAGCGCGCATGCGCCAGCGCGCGCTCGAGCCGCGCCATCGCCGCGCCGCGGTCGGGCAGACCGGTGAGCCGATCGGCACGCGCGGCCGCGTACAGCGGCTGCTGTCCCTGGCCTCGATCGGCGACCTCGCTCAGGCCCACCTGCTCCGGCGCGACGCGGCCGCGCTCGGCCTGCGGCGCACCGACCTCGTGGCCCACGGTGATGAAGCCGCGCAGCGTCCCGTGCGCGTCGTGCAGCGGGCGCAGCTCGACGTCGAGCCACAGATCGCTGCCGTCACGACGGCGGCAGCGCAATTCGGCGCGCTGCGGCCGGCCCGCGGCCACCGCATCGCGCAGCGCGGCGCAGACGGTTTGGTCGGCGAGCGGATGCGCGAGCAGCTCGACGGTCAGTGCGCCTTCGACCTCGGCCGCGCCCCAGCCGGTACAGCTCGTGAAGGCCGCATTGACCCATTGCACGCGATGCGCGGCGTCGCCGACGAGCACCGCAGCCGACGTGTTCTCGCCGACCAGCGCAAGCCGCTCGAGCTCGAGCGACCGGCGCTCGAGCCGGCGCGACTGCCGGCGCAGTGCGTGCACCAGCGGCTCGACCACTGCCAGCGCCAGCGCCGCCGCCAACAGCAGGCCGA
>JAGWTJ010000103.1 GCA_028869005.1 Burkholderiales bacterium
GCCGCGCTCGTGCGGGCGAGCGGCGTCGGGTCCGACCGGCGTGGTCGCCGCGGCCGGGCCGATCGCGGCGGCGGCAAGCACGCCGCAAAGCAGTGCGGCGCTGCGCAGGTGTCTCATTGCAGTTGCTCCCAGGATGCGCGGCGCGACGGCGTTGCGTTGCCGGTTTCGCGCACGCGCTCGATCGTGCCGCCCGAGGTGTTGATCAGCTTGTCGTCGAGGCTGCGGTTCTTGCTGCGCATGATGCTGGCCGCCGCCGGGATGGTGGCGATGTGCACGGCCGACGCCGCGGTGCCGTTGATCAGGTCGTTTGCATCGATCGTGTTGTCGGCGTTGGTGTCCAGCGCCGGGGAACGGTTGCCGGTGATCACGTCGACGTCGAAGATCCAGCCGTCGCCGCCGAACGAGCACACCGCGTTGTTCGGGATCAGCGTCGAGGCGATGACGCGGCCGAAGCGCGCGGTGGTGTCGGCGACGATGCGCTCGCCGGCCGACGGCAGGTCGAGCTTCCAGCCCTTCTTGGTCGCGTAGTAGGAAGCCAGGCTGATGGCGTTGTCGCCGGGCAGCGCCGCATCGCTCGGGGCACCGACCGCATGCGTGCTCTGCCGATAGCTGTGGCCGTCGGCGCCGGCCACGACGCCGACGATGCTTTGCGTCTGCAGATCGGCGGCGGCCACCGTCGTCCCGTTGTCGCGGATGCCGTACAGGGTCTGCACGCCGCCGGCCGCGTTGTCGCTGACATCCAGGTAGCGCCCGGTGCCGAAGGTCACCAGGTACCCGCCCTGCGGGAACCTGACGATGTCGGGCCGCGCCGTGATCGGCTTGCCGGCGCCGGCCGCGAACAGAGGCGCCGGCGCGGCGCCGCTCGTGTAGGCCACCTTCCAGCCGGCCGGGGCGCTCGCCGAAAGGTCGAACTTCCACAGGTTGCCCTTCAGGTCGCCGGCGTACACGTAGTCCACGACGCCATCATCGTTCTTGGACACCGCAGCCACGCCGGACAGCCCGTTGCCGCCGGCGACGCCGGTCGAGACGCGGGTGATCGCCCCCGATTGCAGGTTGACCAGCAGCAGCGTGGCAGTGCCGTTCGTGCTGTTGTAGCCGTTGCCGACGATCGCGCGCCAGACGCCGTCGCGCATCTTGGCCAGGATGGGGCGGCCGAAGACGTAGCCCACGTCGGGATCGCTGCCGTCGACCTCCCAGCGCACCACCGCCGAAGCGTTGGCCTCGCTGAACTTGGTCGGATCGGTGACGTCCAGCGCGAACAATCCCTGCGCGCCCGAGTTCATGCCGCTCACGAGCATCGTGCGCCAGCTGCCGCCGACGAACACGTCGCCCACCGCAGGCGAGCCGTCGGCGCTGTACTGGTGCGTATAGGAGCTGCTGGTCAGCGCCGACAGCCGGTTGCGAAGCGCCCAGGGCACGTAGGCGAAGACTTCCTTGCCGTTGACCCCGCTGAAGGCGTGCAGCATGCCGTCGTTCGCGCCGACGTAGATGACCGGGGCCAGCGCGGCACGGGTGGCCACGTAGCTGCTGTAGCGCGGCGCCTCGATCGTGTCGCGGAAGTCGCCCGTGCCGCCGCCGACGTACACCGGGGCCGAGTCGATGATGTCGCCCAGCACCGAGGTCGGCCGATTGCGGAACACCGGCGCGGCGCAGGCGCCGCAGTTGCGCATTTCGAGCGACGTGTCGCCGCGCAGATAGGCCAGCCGTTGCGCGCCGAACCCGTCGGCCACCGCGCCGATGTTGGTGTTCAGCGCCGTCACCATCCCGCCGTCGATCTCGGCCGCCGCCGGCGCCGCCGGATTGGCCGGCCAGCGGAACGCAACGCCGCGGCTGCCGAGTGCGACCGACGGTTTGTAGGTCAGGACCTGCCGGCCGGCGTTCCAGTTCTGTCCGTTGATCACCTGGCCGGCATCCCAGTCGGCGGCGGCGGCCGGCTGGCCGTTGGCGCCGATGGCGAACGCCAGCAACTGGCCCGACCACTCACCGCTCGAGAAGCGGCCCTGGTAGACCTTGGAGCCCGTGTTCCACGAGCCCGAGTTCAGCGATACCGCCGACGCGGCCGCGGTGCGCGAGATGATGTCGATGCTGATGCGGTTGAAGGCGTCGGCCAGCGCCTGCGCGTTGTTGGCAAGATAGGCACTGGACGTTCCGCCCAGATCGGCCATGCGGTCGAGCGTCGCCACCGAGCTCGGATTGGCCACCGAATCGCCCAGGCCCACGACGTAGGTCTGGATGTCGTAGCTGTTCGCTCCCAGCGTCACGTTGCGTAGCGCGCTGACCCGGTTGAAGACATCGTTCTCCGCCACGCCGAAGGTCCAGGCGCCGGCCACGTTCTGGCTGTTCAGCTGGTCGGCGAGCGAGTACATCGAGCCGTCGGTCTTGCCCGTGGGGTTGCCGTCGGTGGCCAGCAGCACGAAGTTGCGCTGGCAGCTCTGGGTGATCGGTGTCGCGTTCCCCGGCAGCGTATTCGCGAAATACGACTTGACCGTGTCGAGCGTGCCGGCCAGCGGCGTGAACAGCGCCGCGTTCTTCAGTTCGCCCGTGGCGGCGTTGGTCTCGCTCGCGAGAAGCGCCGTCAGCGCGTTGTATTGCGCAGCGGAATCGGCGGCCACCGGCTGGTTGATCTTGCCCTGGCCGCTGATGGTGCCCAGGTAGCCCCAGGCGCGGCGCAGCCAGAACATGCGGCTGTCGTTGCGCGGCGCCACCATGCCCGGCAGGAAGCCGGCGTCGGTGGGCGTGAAGCCCCACGTGCCCTGGCCGCCGCTGAAGTTCGCCGCGGCCCATCCGGAACCGGCGCCGTGACCGGTGTAGACCTGATAGTTCGTGCTGTTGGCGACGCCGATGCCGTACAACTGCGGCCCGTAGTCGCCGGCGTACAGCACGTCGTTGATCTCCGGGTCGTCGCCCGTCAGCGCATAGGTGAGGAAGTTGAAGCCGTTGGCGGGCTGGGGATTGGCCACGCAACGCAGGTTGCCGTTGCTCGCCGACACGCCGCCCACGCAGTCGTTGGTGTAGACGACCTGGGCGTCGCTGCCGAAGAAGTACGGGTAGGTCGTGTACAGCTTCGAGCTGGTGAGAGCGAAGCTCGCCAGCCCCCACTGGAACGAGTTGCGATACGAGGTGATCGTGCTGCGCAGCACGCTGCGCGCGATGTTGCCGCGCGTGCTCGGGTCGTCGCCCGCGATCAGCTTGCCGGCCATCGTGCCGTCCATCGACTGCGAGTTGTCGTAGACGACGAGCACGTTGGGCTTGACCATCGTGCCGAGGAACAGCGGCGACGATGAGAAGTTGATCTGCGCGCCGGCGACGGCCGGCGCCAGCGCCGCCGCGACCGCAATGCCGAGCGCCGCGCGGCGCGGGCCGTGGATGTGCAGGGTCATGGTCATTGCTTGATGTAGACGGACTGGAGCATCACGACGGTCGTGGCGCGCACGCCGGACGCCCGCACCGCGATGCGGTAGGCGCGGGCGCGCTCGGAAGGCATCGAAGAGCAGCCGATGCACGCACTGTTGCCCGCCGCCGGCGGCAGCGCCGGCAGCAGTTCGATGAAGTACCGCGGCTGCGCCGCCAGGGGCTGATTCGCCGGGCCCAGCAGGTTCGGCGCGCCGGTCGCACTGCCATAGGCGCGGGCCTGGTTGGTCCAGTCGATGTGGCGCCATTGCGGTGTCGAGTCGGGGGCCGACGCCGTCATCGAAGGCGGCACGCACAGCCCGCCGGCGCAGGTGTCGGTGAAGCCCGAGGTCGGCGTCAGGTTCGCCTCGATGTCGGCCTCGGCGTCGCGCAGGGCGGCTTCCGCGGCCTGCATGGCGACGGCCTGATCGCGCGCATTGCCCGCCATCTTCTCCTGCACGATGCCGGTGCTCATGCCGGCCAGCCCGATGAATCCGAGCACCACCATCATCAGCAGGATGAACAGCAGCGAGACGCCGCGCGCGGCGCGCCGCGGCAGGCGCAGGGGTCGTGAGATCGCGTTCATGGCACAGCGTTGCGCAAGGCGGCGGCCACCGAGATCGTCGTGCGCAGTTTGCGGTCAGCGGGCACGACGTTCGCGCCGGCCCAGGTGTAGGGCTGCGGCGAGGTCGCCGTGTTGTCGGCGTTGCCCGAGAGCAGCAGATCGACGCGGGCACTCACGACCTGCGTCCAGTCGGCGACCTGCGAGGCGTCCAGGAAGCGGTCGGCCGCGAAGTCGCCGTCGGTGTCGACGCCGTAGGTGACCGCCATGCGCTCGACCCCGGTCACGAGTTCGACCTGATTCGGACTGCCGTCGTAGCTCGGCCAGGTGTAGGTCCACAGCGAGGTTTCGCCGGCGCGTCGCACGCTGGGCGCGAGGTAATAGGCGATCGTCTGCATCCGCCACACCAGCGCGTCGTTGGCCAGGGCCCGGCCCAGATCGTTGGCGGCCAGTCCGGGCGACACGCCGGCGACACCGGTCACGTGCTCGATCGAACCGAGCGCCCCCGGCGTCGCGTTGGTCGCCTGCAGCACCGCGCCGCCGGCGCAATCGGCGACGAGCAGCACGTCGCCCTGCGTGATGTTGGCCGTCGCGCTGACCGTGAGCGGTGAGGTGCCGTCGGCCATCTGCGCGATCAGCGACCAGCCGGTGCCGGTGGGCCGGCGCACCACGAGAACGTCGCCGGCGGCCAGCGGGCCGATCGCGTCCAGCGGCGCGCTCAGCGCGGGCGACCAGGCGGCGCCGGCATTGCGCGAGCCCCAG
The DNA here is from genome assembly GCA_028869005.1 of Burkholderiales bacterium. Lineage (GTDB taxonomy): Bacteria > Pseudomonadota > Gammaproteobacteria > Burkholderiales > Burkholderiaceae_C > Rubrivivax. Next base: position 4,715 of record JAGWTJ010000103.1, read on the forward strand.
ATCGGCGCCGTGAAGTCGTACAGCAGGGCATTCGGCGAATTCAAGGTGTTGGCCAGCGGCGTGGCCCCGATCTGCCCGACGCAACCGCGAAAGCCCGACATGCGCAGATCGTGCGAGATCGTGTCCATCGCGAAGCGGCCGTTCTCCTGCAGCCGCGAGGTCGCGTCCTGGGCCAGATAGGTGGTCTTGCTGCCGATATAGATCGCCGACGCCACCGCGACCAGGAACATTCCGATCGCGATGCCGACCATCAACTCGACCATCGTCATCCCGCGCCGCGAGATACGCGCTCGGGAGCGGCGCGGCGCGCTCATGGCCGCACCGTGACCACGAGACGCGCCGGCGTCCCGTGCTCGGTCCAGAACAGCTTGACGGCAAACGTCGCGCCGGCGCCATCGCATGCCGGTGCGGCGGCGGCGCCGTCGTCGGGCGTCGAGTCCCGGCAGACCACGCCGCTGCCGCCGGGCAGCAGGTTGCCGACCTCCGTGCTCCACTGCGCATAGTCCAGCGCCGCCATTTGGGCCGGCGTGCACGACGCGACGCCGCCGCAGGCGGGCGGCGCGCCCGGCACCGTCAGTGCGTTGTAATTGCCGGCCGTGACCGCCGCCCGGTTGGCACGCATCCGGTCGCCCAACTCGTAGGCCAGGATCGTCGCCTTGCTGCGCCACATGGCACTGGTGTTGGCCGACAGGCCGCGCACCTGCAGCGCCGCGTAGGCCAGTGCGGTCAGCGACAGCAGCAGCACGGCGATCAACGCCTCGATCAGAGCGAAGCCGCGCCGGCGGCCGTGCGGCGCGTGGGAATTTGCGGGCCGGGTCGCCATGGTCATGGGCAGTTGGTGATCTGTGCGACATCGGTCACGCCGCTGGGCGTCACCGCAATCCGGAAGCCTTTGCCGCTGCCGTCCGCGCGGCAGACGGTGAACAGCTGGTCCGCCGTCGTTCCGAGGAAGCCCGCCGCCCGGTACAGCAGCGTCGCGTTGCCGCTCAAGGTGATGCCGGCAGGCAGCGCGTCGTAGGTGCGCACGACGGTGTCGGTGGCGTCGATGACGCCGTTGCCGTTGTCGTCGGCCACGATCTGCCAGCCGGCGGCGTATTCGTTGCCCGCCGCCGGTGCCCCCGAGGCCCGCAGGAAGACGCCGCTGCCGCGCTTGGCTGCTTCGGTGCGTGCCAGCGCCAGCGCGCCCGTGAACGCCGACTTGGTGGTCGCCAGCCGGTTGGCCGCGCTGAATTCCCTCATGCCGGGGGCCGCGGCCGCCAGCAGGATCGCGAGCAGGGCAACCACGACCATCATCTCTACGAGAGTGAAGCCGCGTTGCGTTGGTGCGGTCGCGCCGGACATGCGAGGGTTCCCTTCGTGGGCGTTATCGACCGCCCGCGCCTGAACCTGAGGCGAACCGCGAACCACGCGCGGCAACAGCTTGTGTCATTTGTGGCACGCCGCGTGCGGGCCGGACGGGCCAGCGCGAGATCTACCGGCTCGGCCGACCGGTCAGGCGGCGCACGGCGATACTCGCCGGCGTGAACGCCTCCCTCCTCTCACTGGCCCTGGTGGGCATGCCCGGCTGCGGCAAGTCGACGGTGGGCCGGCATCTGGCGCGGCAGCTCGGCCTGACCTTCGTCGACAGCGACGCCGAGATCGAGCGGCGCATCGGCATGCCGATCCGCGACTTCTTCGCGGCGCATGGCGAGGAGGCCTTTCGCGACGTCGAGCAGGCCGCGATCGACGAACTCGCCGGGCGCCCCGCGCAAGTGCTGGCCACCGGCGGCGGCGCGGTGCTGCGGCCGAGCAACCGCGACGCGCTGCATTCGCGCAGCCATGTGGTCTATCTGCGTGCATCGCCCGACGAGCTGCATCGGCGCCTGCGCCACGACACGCAGCGGCCGCTGCTGCAGGTGGACGACCCGCTCGAGCGGCTGCGTCAGCTGTATCGCGAGCGTGATCCGCTGTACCGGCGCGCCGCGCACTTCGTCGTCGAATCGGCGCGCCCGTCGGTGCACGGACTGATAGTCATGGTGCTGATGCAGCTCGAGCTGGCGGGGCTGGTCGACCCGGACCAGGCGACGTCGCGCGAGGGCCGCGGCTGAGCTGCGAGGTTCCGGGGCGGCCGCGGCCGGCGCCCGTACACTGACCGCACCATGCCCGTCGCCGCCACGGTGGCGGTGGCCACGCCGAGCCGCCGCTACGACATCCTCATCGGCACCCGACTGCTCGCCGCCGCCGACACCTGGCGCGGCCTGCCGCGGGCCGCGCACGCCGTCGTCGTCAGCAATCCGGCCGTGCACGTGCTGTACGGCAGCGCTCTCGAAGCGGCGCTGGCCAATCATTACGGCCAGGTGAGCCGCGTGCTGCTGCCCGACGGCGAGCGCTACAAAGACTGGCCGGCGCTGCAGACGATCTTCGACCACCTGCTCGGCACGGGCTGCGATCGCAAGACGGTGCTGTTCGCGCTCGGCGGCGGCGTCGTCGGCGACATGACCGGCTTTGCCGCCGCCACCTACATGCGCGGCGTGCCCTACGTGCAGGTGCCGACGACGCTGCTGGCACAGGTGGACAGCTCGGTGGGCGGCAAGACCGCCATCAACCACGCGCTCGGCAAGAACATGATCGGCGCCTTCTACCAGCCCGAGCGCGTCGTCGTCGACCTCGACACGCTGGCCACGCTGCCGCGCCGCGAGCTGGCGGCGGGACTGGCCGAAGTCATCAAGTACGGTCCGATCGCCGACGCCGGCTTCCTCGACTGGATCGAAGCGCATCTGGAGCACCTGCTGGCGCGCGACGCCGCGGCGCTGGCGCACGCGGTGCGCCGCTCGTGCGAGATCAAGGCCGAGGTGGTCGGCGCCGACGAGCGCGAGAGCGGACAGCGCGCGATCCTCAATTTCGGCCACACCTTCGGCCATGCGATCGAGGCCGGGCTCGGCTACGGCGCCTGGCTGCACGGCGAGGCGGTCGGCTGCGGCATGGTGCTGGCCGCGCGCCTGTCGGCGGCACTCGGCCTGGCCGACGCGGCGTTCGCCGCGCGCCTCGAGCGCGTCGTGGCGCGCGCCGGCCTGCCGGTGCGGCCGCCGGCGATGCCCGTTGCGCGCTGGCTCGAGCTGATGCGCCTGGACAAGAAGGCCGAAGCCGGCGAGATCCAGTTCGTGCTCGTCGAGCGCCCGGGTGAGGCCTTCGTGCGCGCGGCGCCCGACGCACTGGTAGGACGCGTCATCGCCGCGGCCGCGGCGCGAACGCCGTAGCCGCTGCAGCCCAGGCCCCATGTCCGCCATCGCCCACGTCCCGGGCCGGGACGCGTCGACACCGTGAACCTCGATGCGCTCGCGCCCTGGGCCGCCGATCCGCGCCGCACGCGCGGGCGCCGCGTCTTCGAGCCGCTGCCGCCGCCGCGCAACGAACACCAGCGCGATCGCGACCGCATCGTGCACAGCGGTGCGTTCCGCCGGCTCGTCTACAAGACGCAGGTGTTCGTCAACCCCGAGGGCGATCTGTTTCGCACGCGGCTGACGCATACGCTCGAAGTGGCGCAGGTGGCGCGCGCGGCGGCGCGCGCGTTGCGGCTGAACGAGGACCTGGTGGAGGCGATCGCGCTCGCGCACGACCTCGGCCACACGCCGTTCGGCCACGCCGGGCAGGACGCGCTCGACGGCTGCATGCGCGCGCATGGCGGCTTCGAGCACAACCTGCAGAGCCTGCGCGTCGTCGACCGGCTCGAGCAGCGCTATCTCGCGTTCGACGGGCTGAACCTGACGTTCGAGACCCGCGAGGGCATCCTCAAGCACTGTTCGCGTCGCAACGCCGAGCATCTGCTGCAGGGCGAGCCCGACGGTCCGGCACGCCGCTTCGTCGACGGCACGCAGCCGAGCCTCGAAGCGCAGCTCGTGAACCTGGCCGACGAAGTGGCCTACACCACGCACGACATCGACGACGGCGTGCGCTCGGGCCTGCTGACGATCGAACAGTTGCGCGCGGTGCCGCTGTTCGCGCGCTGCCACGACGCAGCGCGGCAGGCGGCCGACGGCGCGCCGCGCGCCGGCGCCGCCGCGAGTGGTTCGGCGCGTGGTCCCGAGCGTGGTGCCGCGCGCGATGCCGGCGCCAAGCTCGTGCTCGCCGAGACGCTGCGCCGCATCCTGTCGGCGCTGGTCGGCGATCTCGTCGCCGCCACCGGCGCGGCGCTGCAGGCGCGACGCCCGGCCGACATCGACGCGCTGCGCGCCTTGCCGGCGCAGGCGCGTTTCGGCGACGAACTGCGCGCGCAGATCACCGAACTCGAGCGCTTCCTGTTGCGCGCGCTCTACCGCCATCCGCAGGTGCTGGGCCACACCGAGCACGGGCGCACGGTGGTCGCCGAGCTCTTCGCCGCCTACCATGCCGACCCGGCCGAGATGAGTGCCGAATACGAGGCCGCCGGCGAGACCGACCGCGCGCGCGCCGTCGCCGACTACATCGCCGGCATGACCGACCGCTTCGCGCTGCGCGAGCACGAGCGGCTGACCGGACGGCGCCTGTTCGCCGCCTGAACGCGTGCCGACGTGAATCACGCCTGCGATTCATGTGGTCTGCAGCGCTGAGGTAAGGCGCTTGGCCCGCTTGCCGCGCCTCGTGCTCGCGGGTCAACCGCATCTGGTGATCCAGCGCTCGGTCGATCGGCGTGCCGCCTTTGCCGACGCCGAGGACCGCGCGCGCTTCGTCGACGTGCTGCGCGAAGCGCTGGCGGCCGAGCGCGTGCAGTTGCACGCCTACGCGCTGCTCGGCCACGAGCTGCGGCTGCTCGTCACGCCGCCCGAGGCGCATTCGCTGGCGCGGCTGATGCAGGCCATCGGCCGGCGCTACGTCGCCGCCTACAACCGGCGCCACGGCCGCAGCGGCACGCTGTGGGATGGCCGCTTTCGTGCCGGCCCGGTGGAGCCCGGCGAGCCGCTGCTCGCCGCGATGGCCTGGGTCGAGCAGGGCGAAGACGCGTCGGACGCGACCAGTGCGCCGCATCACCTGGGCGCTTCACGCGACACCCTGATCACCGACCCGCCGGCGTACTGGCGGCTCGGCAACACCCCCTTCGAGCGCGAAGCCGCGTGGCGCGAGCGCCTCACCCACGGCGTGGCGGCGGCGGACGCGGCGCGCCTGCGTCGTGCCGCGCTCGGCGGCTGGGCCTACGGCTCGGCGGCCTTCGTCGAAGCCGGCACGGTCGCAGGCCGACCCGCCGGCCCGCGGCCACGCGGACGGCCCCGACGCGCCGGCGCCACTCGGACCGGCTGAAGGCCGCCAGAGGCGCCACTGGCGCATCTCGGTCCATCGATCATCCGGTTTGATATGTCCCCATTTTTATTTGAACAGATCTATCGTATCAATTTAAGTGCTCTGACCCCATTTGATTTTTCTTGTTGTCATTGCTGCAGTGCGATAGCCTCACCCGCCTTGCCGCGCAAGCGCCGGAGCCCAGTCATGACCCTCCCTGCCCCCGCCCGAGACGAAGAAGTCCGCGCCGCCGCCGCCGACGGCCTGTACGACCCGGCCCAGGAGCACGATGCCTGCGGCGTCGGCTTCGTCGCCCACATCAAGGGCCACAAGGCGCACGCCATCGTCGAGCAGGGTCTGAAGATCCTCGAGAACCTCGACCACCGCGGCGCCGTCGGCGCCGACGCGCTGATGGGCGACGGCGCGGGCATCCTGATCCAGATCCCCGACGAGTTCTACCGCGCCGAGCTCGCCGCGCGCGGCGTCGCGCTGCCGCCGCCCGGCGAATACGGCGTCGGCATGATCTTCCTGCCCAAGGAACATGCCTCGCGCCTGGCCTGCGAGCAGGCGCTAGAGCGCGCCATCCGCACCGAAGGCCAGGTGCTGCTCGGCTGGCGCGACGTGCCGGTCGACCGCGCGATGCCGATGAGCCCCACCGTGCGCGCCAAGGAGCCGGTGATCCGCCAGGTCTTCATCGGCCGCGGCGCCGACGTGATCGTGCCCGACGCGCTCGAGCGCAAGCTCTACGTCATCCGCAAGACGGCGAGCGCGGCGATCCAGAAGCTCAGGCTCACGCACAGCCGCGAGTACTACGTGCCCAGCATGAGCTGCCGCACCGTGATCTACAAGGGCCTGCTGCTGGCCGACCAGGTGGGCCAGTACTACCGCGACCTGCAGGACGCGCGCGTCGTGTCCTCGCTCGCGCTCGTGCACCAGCGCTTCTCGACCAACACCTTCCCCGAGTGGCCGCTGGCGCACCCGTACCGCTTCGTCGCGCACAACGGCGAGATCAACACGCTCAAGGGCAACTTCAACTGGATGCGCGCGCGCGAGGGCGTGATGAAGTCGCCCGTGCTCGGCGACGACCTGGCCAAGCTCTACCCGATCACCTTCGAGGGCCAGAGCGACACCGCCACCTTCGACAACACGCTCGAGATGCTGGTGATGGCCGGCTACCCGCTGGCGCACGCGATGATGATGATGATCCCCGAGGCGTGGGAGCAGCACGAGGCGATGGACGCGCGCCGGCGCGCCTTCTACGAGTACCACGCGGCGATGCTCGAGCCCTGGGACGGCCCGGCGGCGATGGTCTTCACCGACGGCAAGCAGATCGGCGCCACGCTCGACCGCAACGGCCTGCGGCCCGCGCGCTACATCGTCACCGACGACGACCTCGTCGTGATGGCCAGCGAAAGCGGCGTGCTGCCGGTGCCCGAGAGCCGCATCGTCCGCAAGTGGCGGCTGCAGCCGGGCAAGATGTTCCTGATCGACCTCGAGCAGGGCCGCATCGTCGACGACGAGGAGCTGAAGAACCAGATCGCCAATGCGCGCCCGTACCGGCAGTGGATCGAGAACGTGCGCGTGCGGCTGGACGACGTGCCGCTCGCCGGCGAGCGCACCACCTTCAACGAGACGCTGCTCGACCGCCAGCAGGCCTTCGGCTACACGCAGGAGGACCTGAAGTTCCTGCTCGCGCCGATGGCCGCCAACGGCGAGGAGGCGATCGGCTCGATGGGCAACGACAG
>JAGWTJ010000359.1 GCA_028869005.1 Burkholderiales bacterium
CGGCCGCAGTGGCCGCACACCGGATCCTGCCCGGCGCGCTCGTCGGGCACGCGGTTGACGGTACGGCAGTGGCTGCAGACGACGTGCATGGTGACTTTCTCCCGCGGAATGCTGCACTGCAGGGCACATGGCGGCGTCGCGCGCGGATTCAAGCGGGCACCATAGGGGGTATCACCGGGAACTGCATGAACCTCGACCCGCGCTTCTTCCATGCTCCGGCGCCCGAACGGGCCGCGCTGGAGCTGGCCGACCTGCCGACGCACCCGATTCCGCTCGACGACGCGAGCGCGCGCCCCGGCCCGCAGGCGCTGCGCCCGGCCGGCTGCGAGGCGCTGCGCGCCGCGCTGCACGAGCTGCCGGAGCTGCACCACGCCGCGCCGCACCTGGGCGAGGCGCTGCTGCAGGCCGGGCTGATCGACCCCGCCACGCTGGAACGCGCGCTCGCGCTGCAGGCACGGCCCGGAGCGCACCGCGCGCTGGGCCGCATCCTCGTCGACATCGGCGCGCTCTCCGAGCTGCGCCTGCGCATGGCGCTGGCCGAGTGGCAGGGCGTGCGCGTGATCGATCCGCACGAGCTCCAGCCCGATGCCAACGTGCTCGCCGCCGTGCCGCGCGCCCTGGCCGAACGCGACGGCGTGCTGCCGCTGCTGATGGACGGCGACGCGCTGGTCGTGCTGGTGGCCGACCCCTGGGACCATGCGCTGCTCGACCAGCTGCGCTTCGCCACGCAGCGGCGCATCCGCCCGCTGATGGCGCTGCCGGGCAGCCTGATGCCCGCGGTGCACCGCGCCTACGCCGCGGCCGTGCAGGCCGGCGCCGCCGGCAGCAGCAGCCCGGCGCGCAGCAGCCTGCAGGAGCTGGCCGCGCAGCTGCGCAGTGCGGCCGATGCCACGCTGCCGGTCGAGGCCGAGATGGCCTCGGAGTCGGACAACACGCTGGTGCGCCTGATCAACTCGCTGATCGAGGAGGCGGTGCGCCGCAATGCCTCCGACATCCACATCGAGACCGCCGACGAGCCGCGCCAGGTGCAGGTGCGCATGCGCGTCGACGGCGAGCTGGTGGCGGTGCTGGAAGTGCCGGCGCGGCTGCGCTTCGCCATCGTCGCGCGCATCAAGATCATGGCCGAGCTCGACATCTCCGAGCACCGCAAGCCGCAGGACGGCAAGATCGACTTCGCGCGCTTCGGCGGGCCGGCGGTCGAGCTGCGCGTGGTCACCGTGCCGACCGCGCGCGGGCTCGAAGACGTGGTGCTGCGCCTGCTCGGCGGCCGCAAGCCGATGGCGCTGGAGCAGATCGGCCTGGCCGACGAGAGCCTGGCCGCGCTGCGCTCGGTGATCGCCAAGCCCTACGGCCTGATCCTCATCTGCGGCCCCACCGGCTGCGGCAAGACCACCACGCTGCACTCGGTGCTGCGCGACATCAACACCGTCGGCCGCAAGATCTGGACGGCCGAGGATCCGGTGGAGATCACGCAGGACGGGCTGCGCCAGGTGCAGGTCAATGCGCGCATCGGCTGGACCTTCGCGGCGGCGATGCGCACCTTCCTGCGCGCCGACCCCGACGTGATCATGATCGGCGAGATGCGCGACGAGGAGACCGCGCGCATCGCCGTCGAGGCCTCGCTGACCGGCCACCTCGTGCTCTCGACGCTGCACACCAACTCGGCGCCGGAGAGCATCGCGCGGCTGCTCGAGATCGGGCTCGACCCGTACAACTTCTCCGATTCGCTGCTGGCCATCCTCGCGCAGCGCCTGGTGCGCACGCTGTGCCCGCACTGCTGCGAGAGCGAGATCGCCGGCGAGGACGAGCTCGATGCGCTGGCCGCGCAGTACCTCGGCTCGGGCAGCGCGCAGCGCGACGGCGCGGCGCACGCCGCCCTGCGCGAACGCTGGCGCGGATTGCACGGCGATGCGCGCGGGCGCATCCGGCTGCAGCGCCGGCGCGGCTGCGACCATTGCGGCGGCACCGGCTACCACGGCCGCATGGGCATCCACGAGCTGATGCTGGCCGACGACGCCGTGCGCCGCCTGATCCGCCACCGCGACGACGCCGGCGCGCTGCAGGCCGCGGCGCTGGCCGCCGGCATGAAGACACTGCGCCAGGACGGCATCGCCAAGGTGCTGGCCGGGCGCACCGACCTGGCCGAAGTGCTGGCCGCCACCAACGCATGAGCATGAGCGACATCACCGTTCCCCCCGAGGTGCTGGGCAAGGTCGGCGAGGCCTTCGCGGTCTCGCTCGATGCGCTGCAGCGCCGCCTCGCCGCGCCCAAGGCTTCGGCCGCCGACAGCGAGGCGGTG
>JAGWTJ010000360.1 GCA_028869005.1 Burkholderiales bacterium
CGGACATGTTGGCGCTGTTCGACGGCGAGGTCGGTGCCGACACGATCCGCAGCCTGCTCGACGACCTGATGCGCGACTGGCAAGGGCGCGGCGTCGAGCTCGTCGCGCTGGCCAGCGGCTGGCGCTTCCAGAGTCGGCCCGAGATGCGCCAGTACCTCGACCGCCTGCATCCCGAGAAGCCGCCTCGCTACTCGCGCGCCGCGATGGAGACGCTGGCCATCGTCGCCTACCGCCAGCCGGTGACGCGCGGCGACATCGAGGACATCCGCGGCGTCACCGTCAGCAGCCAGATCGTCAAGCAACTCGAGGACCGCGGCTGGATCGAGGCGATCGGTTTTCGCGAGGCGCCCGGCCGACCGGCGCTGTATGCCACCACGCGGCAGTTTCTCGACGACCTCGGCCTTTCGGGTCTCGACCAGTTGCCGTCCCTCGACGGGCCTTCGGGCGCCGCCGCCGCCGCAGCCTTGGCGGCGCTCGACCCCGCTGCGACGCTGCTCGACGAGCCGCAGGCGCGCCTGGCGTTCGACGGCGACGGCGGTGTCGTCGCGACCGTTGCCAGCCCCACTGCAGGCGCCGCCACCGCCGACCGCGCCGCCACCGCCGACAACGACGCGGTTGCCGTGAGCGACGCGCCTCATCCCGTCCAGCCCGATCCGGCCCTCGTGGCCGCTGCCGACTCCGCCAACGATCCGCAAGCATGAACGCCAACGAGCACGATTCACCGCCCGCAGAAGTCCTTGCACCTGCCGCCTCGCCGGTGGACGAGGGCGCAGGCAGTGAAAAACCCAAGCGCCGGCGCGTCGCGCGCAAACCCATGGCCGAAGGCGAGGACGCGCAGGCATCGGGGCCGGACGCATCGGCCCCGTTGGCCTGCGCGCATCAAGCCGCGGACGCGGCACAGGTCGCCGAACCGAGCGGCCGGTCGGTGGCCGAGGATGCCGCGCCGGCGCCGATCCACGATGCAGGGCCGGTGCCGGCCGACGATGCGCGCAGCGCGACGTTCGAAGGCGACGCGGCGACGCCCGCGCGGGGCGAAGGCGAGCGCGGCGCGCGTCGCGGTCGCAACCGCCGGCGCGGCCGCCGCGGCGGCGAGCGGCGTGTCGACGCTGGTGCGCTCGACGGCACGGCAGCGCAAGGCGATGCGGCCGGCGATGGCGCTCCCGCGGCACCCACCCCTGGCAGCGCCGCTCCCGACGCTCGGGAGTTGTTCGCCGAAGTGCTCAACGGTGCGTTCGACGCCGAGCCGGGCGCAGCCGAAGAGCTGCAAGCAGGCGACGTAGCCGAAGCAGCCGAGGCAGGCGGCGCAGCCGAGCGCGGCCAGGCATCCGAAGCCGGCGACGCACCCGAAGCGGGCGTTGCATCGGAAGCGGGCCGCACCGCCGAATCCGGCGAAGCGTCCGAGGCGACGCCGACGCAGGCCAGGCGCGTGCTGGCGCCCGAGGCCGACGCGCCCAAGCTGCACAAGGTGCTCGCCCAGGCCGGCATCGGTTCGCGCCGCGACCTCGAGCAGATGATCGTCGACGGACGCCTGACGGTGAACGGCGAGGCGGCCCACACCGGTCAGCGCATTTCGTTCGGTGACCGCATCGCACTGGACGGCAAGCCGGTGCGCTATCGCATCGCGCCGCCACCGGCGCGTGTGCTGGCCTATCACAAGCCGGCCGGCGAAGTCGTCACCCACGACGATCCGCAGCAGCGCCCGACGGTGTTCCGTCGTCTGCCGCGCCTGGCGCACGGCAAGTGGCAGTCGGTCGGTCGGCTCGACATGAACACCGAAGGCCTGCTGCTGTTCACCAGTTCGGGCGAACTGGCCAACCAGCTGATGCACCCGCGTTTCGCCGTCGAGCGCGAGTACGCGGTGCGTTCGCTCGGCGTGCTGAGTGACGAGGCGCGCGCGCGCCTGGTCGACGGCGTCGAAATCGACGGGCAGCGCGCCGCGCTCAAGAGCATCGACGACGGCGGCGGCGAGGGCGTCAATCACTGGTACCGCGTCGTCATCACCGAGGGTCGCAACCGCGAAGTGCGCAAGCTGTTCGAGGCCGTGGGTCACACGGTGAGCCGGCTCATCCGCATCCGCTATGGCTCGGTGGTGCTGCCGCGCGGCCTCAGGCGCGGCCTGTGGGTCGAACTCGGCACCGACGACGTGCGCGCGTTGCGGCGGCTGGCCCATCCGCAACGCGCTGCGCCGTCCGCTGCCGATGTGCGCCCGCGTGAAGCCAACGGGGGCCGCGATGCACGCGGCAACAAGCGCGGCCGCGGGCGGCGCGGTGCCGATCGCGCGCACGGCCCGCGGCCC
>JAGWTJ010000361.1 GCA_028869005.1 Burkholderiales bacterium
CGTAAAAGTATTGCATGTCGAATCGGCGTCATGGCGCGCCTGCCTTGCCTCCCTGCGCACGGCATCACGCGCGCCACCGAGCAGGGGGTATGCGCGGTGGATCACGGGCTCCTAGAATCGTCGCGATCCCTGCAACGACACCATTCGTGAGCCGATCCCCAACCCTCGCCCGAACTCTGGCCGCAGCCGCCTTGTGCCTGCTGGCGCGCCCGGCGTTCGCCCAGGTAGAGAACCTGACCAAGGGCGAGCTGGCGATGCTGCCCTCGTTCTGCCAGGACGTGCAGGGGCTGACCGGCTGGACCAAGACCAACCCGTCGCCGCGCACGCCGTACTGGATCGGGCTGATGGGCGAGACGTTCTGGGCCATGCATCACTACTGCTGGGCCATGGTGCACCTGCAGCGCGCGCAGGCCGGCGACGCGACGCCGCAGGAGCGAACCTTCCTGATCAAGGGCGCGATTTCGGACTTCTATTACGTGGTCAAGAACTCGCCGCCCGATTTCGTGATGCTGCCCGAGCTCTACTACCGCACCGGCAAGTCCTACGTGCTGCTCGGCGACTACGTCAACGCCACCGAGGAGTTCGCCAAGTCGCGCCGCCTGAAGCCCGACTACTGGCCCTCGTATGCGGGCGAGGCCGATGTGCTGCTGACCATCGGCAAGCCGCGCGAGGCGCAGGAGATGATCGAAGAGGGGTTGAAGCACTCGCCCGATCAGCCGGCCCTGCAGCGCGCGCTCGAGCGCGCCAAGACGGCGCTGGCCCAGGGGTCGGGGACGCACAAGCGTTGAGCCGTCCCGTGCGGCGCGGGCCGCTGCCGCGAACGGCGTCCGTCGGCACGTCAGCACGGCCGCAGGCGCCGGCACGTGATGCGCTGCGCCGGCTCGCGCGTCACCAGCGCGCAGACGAGGGCGCCTTCGCACAGCAGGTGTCCGTCGAGCGCGGGCTCGCCGGCGATCGTGAAGCGAGCGCCGGCCGCGCCCGTTCCGGCCTGCGGGCGCCCGATTTCCACCTCGCGCGGGTCGCGATCGAGTCCGAGGCCCAGGGCCTTGAGCGCCGCCTCCTTGCAGGCCCAGACCCGTGCCAGCCAGGCCGTGCGCTCGTCGTACGCCAGCTCGGCGAACGACTCCATCTCGTGCCGATGCAGCAGGTGCGCGGCGATGTGCCTGGGGAATCGGTCGGGGCCGGCGCGTTCGACGTCGATGCCGACCGTGGCGCACGAACTCACCGCGACCACGCCGTCGCGCCCGCACAGCGAGGTGCTGAACGCGAGCCGCGCGTCGGCGCCGGGCCGTTCGAGCCGAGGGCGGCCGTTCAGCCCGCGCCCCAGCACGACCTCGTCGCCGCGCAGGCCCAGGTGCGCACCGAGCAGCCACCGCGTGCAGGCGCGCAGCAGCGCCTTCCTGCGCCGGCGCGGTCCGTCTTGCGTCGCGCGCGCGCCGACGTCCGCGCCTGAGCCCGCGTCCCCGCCGAGGGCGCGCAGCGCAGCGCGGCCGCTCCATTGCGCTGCGTCGCAGTCCACCCGGTAGACGGCGACGAAGCGCAGCGCCTCGTCGGCCGGCCGCAGGTCTGGTCCGCGGCCGGCCAGACCGGTCGCCGGCACGCGGATCGCCTGCGCCGCGATCAAGGGCCGGCCGCTGCGGTCGCGCCCGCGGCCAGCCCACCTACCCGGCGCTCGGGGTTCTCGCCGATGTCGGCCAGCAGCTGCATGAACTCGTCGAGCAGTCGCCGCGCGGTGGCCGCGGCGCAGCGCCGCTTGTCGTAGACCAGGCTCACGGCCAGATCCGGCTCGACGGTGGCGAACAGCGTGTAGGCGAACAGCGGCTGCGTGACGTATTCGACTTCCGTGATGTCGAGCTCCGCCGGCCGGCAGGCGGTCAGATCGCTGCCGACGTAGTTGCCGACGACCACGATGCTGTCGAACATCGGCCGCTTGTCGGCGGGCACCTCGCTCCACTGCTGCACCATCGCCAGCGGCACATGCTCGTGCTCGCGCAACTCGGCCATCTGCATCTGCAGCAGCCGCAGCCACGAGGCGACGGTGGCCTCGGCCGGCACGCGCACGCGCAGCGGCTGCGTCACCGCGACCAACCCGCACACGCTGTCGATGCCCGCCAGCGCGCCTTGCCGGCCCGAGGCGATGCTGCCGAACATCACGTCGGTGCTCGCGTTCGCGTTCGCGCGCTGCAACAGCAGCGCCCAGGCGCCGTGCAGCACGGTGCCCAGCGTCAGGCCGGTGCGGCGGGCGGCGCGCTCGAGCGCCTGCATGGGCGCGGCGGCCAGACGCACG
>JAGWTJ010000362.1 GCA_028869005.1 Burkholderiales bacterium
GCGCTGATCGGCGGCGGCAGCGGCGACGCGCTCAGCTACGGCCGGCTCGACGAGGCCCAGGCCGCTTTCGGCAGCGCGCTCGTCGCGCTCGGCCTGCCGCGCACGGCGCGCGTCGCCGTCTACCTCGAAAAGCGCGCCGAGTTCGTCATCGCCTGCTTCGGCGCCGCGCATGGCGGGCTCGTGTTCGTGCCGCTCAATCCGCTGCTCAAGGCCGAACAGGTGGCGCATGTGCTGCGCGACTGCGCCGCTTCGGTGCTGGTGACTTCGCCCGAACGGCTCGAGGCGCTGGCGCCGGCGCTGGCGCAATGCCCGGCGCTGCGCCACCTCGTCGTCACCGGACAGGCGCAGCCCGTGCCCGGCCTCGGGCTGGCGCAGCATGCATTCGCTGCGCTGCTCGACGGGCGCGAGGCGCGCGCGCACCGCGTCATCGACACCGACCTGCTCGCCATCCTCTACACCAGCGGCAGCACCGGCCGGCCCAAGGGCGTGGTGCTGTCGCATCGCAACATGGTGGCGGGAGCGAAGTCGGTGGCCGGTTATCTGGGCAACCACGCCGGCGACACGCTGCTGGCGGCGCTGCCGCTGAGCTTCGACGCCGGCTTCAGCCAGCTCACAACCGCGTTCCACGTTGGCGCCAAGGTGGCGCTGCTCAACTGGCTGCTGCCGCGCGACGTGCTGCGCGCGCTCGAGCGCGAGCGCGTTACCGGGCTCACCGCGGTGCCGCCGCTGTACATCCAGCTCTCGGCGCTCGACTGGCCAGCGGCCATCGGCGAGCACCTGCGCTACTTCGCCAACACCGGCGGGCGCATGCCGCGCGAGACGCTGATGGCGCTGCGCGAGCGCGTGCCGCAGGCCCGGCCCTTCCTGATGTACGGCCTGACCGAGGCCTTCCGCTCGACCTACCTGCCGCCCGAGGAAGTGGACCGCCGCCCCGACAGCATCGGCAAGGCGATCCCGAACGCCGAGATCCTGGTGCTGCGCGAGGACGGCAGCGAATGCGCCGCCGACGAGCCCGGTGAACTGGTGCACCGCGGCGCGCTGGTCGGCCTGGGCTACTGGGGCGACGCCGAGAAGACCGCAGAGCGCTACCGGCCGCTGCCCGTGGGCGTGGGCGGACGCGAGGCCGGGCTGCAGTTGCCCGAGATCGCCGTGTTCTCGGGCGACACGGTGCGCAAGGACGCTGAAGGGTTCCTCTACTTCGTCGGCCGGCGCGACGAGATGATGAAGACCTCGGGCTACCGCGTGAGCCCGACCGAGGTCGAGGAGATCCTGTACGCGACGCGGCTGGTCGGCGAGTGCGTGGCCTTCGGCGTCGATCATCCGACGCTCGGCCAGGCGATCCAGGTCGTCGCCAGCGCGCCGGACGGCAGCGCGGAGCTAGCGCTCGAGGCGCTGCTGGCCGAATGCAGGCGCCGCATGCCGGCGTACATGGTGCCGCACGGCATTGACGGTGCGGCCGGGCCGCTGCCGCGCAACCCGAACGGCAAGATCGACCGCAAGCTGCTGGCCACGCAATGGATCGAGCGGCGCGACAGCGGCGCCGCGCCGGCATGACCGCGCCACGCCCGATGCGGGCCGGCCGATGAGCCCGACCGCTGCGACGAGCCGATGAGCATGATGAGCGACACCCCTTCCCGCCCGGTGCACGCGCCGATGGATCAGTTCGAAGCGCGCGGCGGCGAACTCGTCGTCGGCGGCATGCCGCTCACGCGTCTGGCCGCGCGCGTCGGCCGCACGCCCTTCTTCGCTTACGACCGCGCGCTGCTGCGCGCGCGCGTGGCAGCGTTGCGCGCGGCGCTGCCGGCCGGCATCGGACTGCATTACGCGATGAAGGCCAACCCGATGCCGGCGCTGGTGCAGTTCATGGCCGGCCTGGTCGACGGCATCGACGTGGCCTCGGCCGGCGAACTGATGGTGGCGCTCGACGCCGGCGCCGATCCCGCCGAGGTGAGCTTCGCCGGGCCGGGCAAGCGCGACATCGAGCTGCGCCAGGCAGTGGCCGCCGGCGTGCTGGTCAACGTCGAGTCGATGCGCGAGCTGCCGGTGCTGGCCGCGGCGTCGCGCGAGCTCGGCGTGGCGGCGCGCGTGGCGATCCGCGTCAACCCCGACTTCGAGCTCAAGGGCTCGGGCATGAAGATGGGCGGCGGCGCCAAGCAGTTCGGGCTCGACGTCGAACTCGTGCCCGAGGCGCTGCGCGCCGTGGCGCGCGAGGGGCTGGCGTTCGAGGGTTTTCACATCTTCGCCGGCTCGCAGAACCTGCGCGCCGACAGCATCTGCGAAGCTCAG
>JAGWTJ010000104.1 GCA_028869005.1 Burkholderiales bacterium
GTAGACCTTGCGGTCGCCCGGGCAGTAGAACGGCCCCATCGCCGACTCGCCGGTGCCGCAGGCGGTGGCGGTGGCGCCGCGGAACAGCACCAGCTTGGGCTCCTGGTAGGTCGCGCCGGCGCTGCGAAAGACATCGCCCCAGACCACTTCGGTGTCGCGCAGCACGGTCGAGACGAAGGCGGCGCTGCGATCTTCGGCCGGCGGCCGCGGCGCCGGGCCCTGCGGTTGCCCGACCGCCGTCGGCGCGTCGGCGCCGCTCAGGAGTCCGAGCACCGTGAGCGGGTTGATGCCGAAAATCCAGCCCGCGACGAGCGCGATGACGATGGTGCCGATGCCGATGCCGCGACCGCCGATCGGCAGCCCGCCGCCCTCGCTGCCGCGCCGGTCCTCGACGTTGCTGCTCTGCTCCTGGCCTTCCCACTTCATCGCCGCCCCCTGCATCAGGTGCGGCGATTGTGGAGTGATTGTGCGGTGATGGTGCGGATGGCGCGCCGACGCCCGCCCCGGCGCCGGCGCTCAGGCGTCCGGCGTCAGGCAGTTTCCGACGCCGGGTGCCAGCGCCGCGTCAGCAGCACGAACAGCAGCCCGCAGCCGGCCAGTGCCCAGGCGATCACCGCGCCCGAAGGCAGGTCGAGCCAGGCCGACAGCATGAGCCCGAGCGCATAGCCCGCCGCGCCCACCGCATAGGCCAGCCCCAGGCGCCGCCGCCCGCCCAAGCGCAGCGTGGCCAGCGCCGGCACGATCAGGCTCGAGAACACGAGGTAGACGCCGACCAGTTGCACCGACGCCGTCACGGCAAGCGCGAACACGCCGTAAAAGCCCAGACGTCCGAGCCGGCGCACGACCCCGGTGGCCATGGCCGCGACGAGCAGCGCCGACAGCGCCGCCAGCCAGCCGAGCTGGCGGCCGTCGACCCACAGGATCTGGCCCACCAGCAGATCCTTGAGGTGCTCGCCGCCGTGCGGGTTGCCGGCCAGCAGCAGCAGACCGCCGCAGGCCGCCAGCACGAACATCACGCCGATCAGCGCCTCCTGCTGCTGCGGCGCGCGCCGCTCGGTCCAGGTGAGCAGCCCGGCACCGAGCAGCGCGGCGACCAGCGCCGCCGCCTGCACCGCCAGACCGCCCTCCGGCAAGCCGAGCGCATCGGCGCCGATCACGCCGAGGCCGGCGATCTGCGCGATCGCCAGGTCGATGAAGACGATGCCGCGGTCGAGCACCTGCACACCGAGCGGCACATGCGTCAGCAGCACCAGCAGTCCGGCCACCAGCGCCGGTGCCAGGATGCTCCAGTCGAGCGCGTGCCAGTTCATGACTTGAGCGCGCCCAGCAGGCGCGCCAGCGTGTCGTCGAACAGGCCGAACAGGTTGTTCGCGCCGTCGCTGCCGCCGACCGTGAACGGCAGCTTCACCGCCGCGATGCCGGCGTTGCGGCTCAGCCAATCGGACGGCCGCCCGTCCTGGTAGGCGGCGTAGACGACCAGGCGCGGCGACGTCGCCTTCAGCGTCGAGAGCACCTGCTGCAGATGGGCCACCGACGGCTCGACGCCGGGCTTGGGTTCGAGCACCGCCACCTCGCGCAGTCCGAGCCAGTCGTACAGGTAGGCGAAGGCCTTGTGCTGCGACACCACCGGCACGCCGCGCAGCGGTGCGGCCTCGGCGCTCCAGCGCGTGATCGCCTGCTGCCAGCGCCGCGCGAAGTCGGCGCCGCGCTGCGCATACTCGATGGCGTGCGCCGGATCGACCTGCTCGAGCCGCGCCGTCAGTGCCTTGGCGACGAGCGCGATGTTGCGTGGATCGGTCTGGATATGCGGGTTGCCGGCCGCGTGCACGTCGCCCTGCGAGCGGTCGAGCAAGGTCGGTACCTCCAGCTTGCGCACGTAGTCGGCCGCGGCGAAGTTGCCGTGCTGCCCGGGCTGCACCGCCGGGTTGCCCGACTGTTGCAGCAGCACCGGCAGCCAGCCGATCTCGAGCTCGGCGCCGGTGCACACCAGCAACTGCGCGTTGCGCGCGCGCGCCACGAGGCTCGGCCGCGCCTGGATCTGATGCGGATCCTGCAGGCCGTTGGTGGCCACGGCGACATCGACCAGTTTGCCGCCCAGTTCATCGGCGAGCGCGCCCCATTCGGGCTCGCACGCCAACACGCGCAGCGCGGCGCTCGCCGGCCACGATGCGGCGAGCAGCGCCATCGTGCACCACAGTGTCTTGAATCGAAGTTTCATCATCACACTCCACGCCATCAGTAGCTGTGCGCGCCGTGCGCGCCCAGGCTCATCTGGTACTGCAAGAAGAATTGACGGTCGCGCGCGCCCGGTCGCGCGTGCTCGTCGCCGAACTGCACGCGCAGGCGCGAGAACTCGCTGGCGGAAAAATCGACCATCAGCGTGTTCTTGCGTGGACGCCAGCCGTCGGCCTGCAGCAGGCCGTCACCGCTCGCGCCCGGGTCGAGCCGCTCGGTGCGCACTCCGGCGCGCCAGCGCGGCATGAATTGGTAGACGCCCTGCAGATACCAGCCCGACTGCGCACCGCGCCACGCCGCAGGCAGGCCGCCGTGGTCGCTGTCGTAGGTGAACGAGCCCTGGCGCGTGCTGCGCAGGAGTTCACCTTGCAGCTTGAAGTTGGTGCGCACCGCGTTGCCGTTGGGCGCCCATTTCCAGACGAAGTCCGCGACCGCGACGCGCGTGCGCCCGGCGAACACGCTGTCCACCAGGTTGCCGCCGGCGTCGACGCTTTGCAGCGCCTGCTGCTGCGCCTTGGCATCCAGCACCGACAGGCCGGCGCGCCAGCTGTGGCTGGCGCCGAGGTCGCCGCCGGTGTGCAGCGCCAGCGCCACCGTGCCGGCCGCGTTGCGGCTGTCGTCGCCACCCGGAAAGCCGCGGCCGCGTCCGAGTTCCAGCGCCAGTTCGAGATACTGATCGGTCGGCGCCAGCCACGCCAGCCGCAGCCCGTCGTCGCCGTACTGCGTGCCGAGCAGCGCCTGGTAGGCGAGCGGGCTGTCGACGAAGTCCCAGGTGTGCGCGTGCTGCGAGTTCAGGTAGCCGATCGCCGAGAAGAAGCGCCCGAGCCGCAGCGTCAAGCCGTTGCCGAGCGCGTCCGTCTGCACCCACGCTTCCTCGACCGAGACGGTATCGTCCGGATGCAACGCGATGTTGGCCGCACCGCTCCACCAGGGGTCGATGTTGGCCGCGATGCCGAGTTCGGACTCGGCCAGGCTCAGGCCGCGCGTGCCGGGGCCCGCGCCGGAGTTCGCCGGCAGTGCGAAGCCGCCGATGGCGTAGCGCGACGGGTCTTGCGAAGTACGTGCGTAGACGCCCGACAGGATCAGCGACAGCGCCGGGTTGAAGGCGTTGGCGCCGGCGGCAGGTGCGGCGGCCGGTGCGGCGGCAGCAGGCACGACCTGGGGCGCGGCAGCCGCAGCGGGCGCTGGTGCTGCAGCAGCGAACGCCGCCGGCGGTGCGGCTGCGGACGCCGCGGGCGGCGCGCCGCCAGGCGCGGCCGGCGGTGCTGCCGACACCCTCGCCTCAGCCGCGTCCAGCCGCGACTCGAGCGCCTGCAGCCGTGCGCCGTAATCGGCACGCAGCGCTTCGATCTCACGCCGCAGCGCGGCGATGTCGGCGGCCTCCTGCGCGTGCGCAGGAGACACCGCCAGGGTGGCGAGCAGGGCGCCCGCCCACATCCAACGTGGCATCACGATTCACTCCGAAGTCGAACGATGGCGCGCGACGGCCCGCGGCCGCGGCGCGACGATCAGCGGTCGATGCGGAGTGAGGGGGGTGCGCGGCTTCGGTAGGCGCGGGCCGGCGCGACAGCGGGCGCGGGCGTGCCCTGCCGCTCGGCGACAAGGGCCGCGGCGGGTGGCGGCTCGACGGCCGCCGGCAGCGGCGCGGGCGAAGCGGCGGCGAACGCCGCCGCCGCCAGACACTGCCCGCACACCGTCTGCGCATGGGCGCCGCCATCGTCGTTAGCAGAAGGGGCAGAAGCGGCGGCGGCCGCTCCGGTACCGCCATGTCCGATCTGGTGCCAGATCGCGGCGCCCTGCGCCAGCGGCATCGCCAGCACGAGCGCGAGCCACAGCAGCGAGTGCCGGCCGAAGTGCCGGACCCGGGACATCACACTCGCGCCCGCAGCCATCGCGCCATCATCCCACAGCCGCCGCGACCCGCCGCACGGAAACGCAAGTCGCGGCGGTGCCCGCTCAGGTCCTGGGCAGCGTCACGCCGCGCTGGCCCTGGTACTTGCCACCGCGGTCCTTGTAGCTCGTCTCGCAGACCTCGTCGCTCTCGAAGAACAGCACCTGGGCGCAGCCCTCGCCGGCGTAGATCTTGGCCGGCAGCGGCGTGGTGTTGCTGAACTCGAGCGTCACGTAGCCCTCCCACTCGGGCTCGAACGGCGTGACGTTGACGATGATGCCGCAGCGCGCGTAGGTGCTCTTGCCCAGGCAGATCGTCAGCACGTTGCGCGGAATGCGGAAGTACTCCATCGTGCGCGCCAGCGCGAAGCTGTTGGGCGGCACGATGCAGACCTCGCCCTCGATGTCGACGAAGCTGCGCTCGTCGAAGGCCTTGGGGTCGACCACCGTCGAGTAGATGTTGGTGAAGACCTTGAACTCCGGCGCGCAGCGGATGTCATACCCGTAACTGCTGGTGCCGTAGCTGACGATGCGCCGACCATCGGGCCCTTGCCGCACCTGGCCGGGCTCGAAGGGCTCGATCATCCCGTGCTGCTCGGCCATGCGGCGGATCCAGCGATCGCTCTTGATGCTCATGATGCTTTGCTCGTTCGGTGCCGCCCGCGGCGCTCCGCGGATTCTAGGGAGGCGCTAGGATGGGCCTGTTCGCCGACCCCCGCACTTCGCGCCACGCTTCCATGTCCAGCCTCTTTCGTCCCGCGATCGATCTGCTGACCGACTACGCCGAGCGCCATCGTGACCGGCGCAACATCGTCACCCATGTCGTCGGCTTGCCGCTGATCGTGCTGGCGATGAGCCTGTTACTCGCGCGTCCCGCGCTCGAAGTGGCGGGCTGGCCGACCACGCCGGCGTGGCTCGTCTACGTGCTTGCCGCCTCGTGGTACTTGACGCGCGGCGCGCCCGCGCTCGGTGTGGCCACGACGCTGGCGATCGGGGTGCTCGTCGCGCTCGCTCAGGGCGCGGCGAGCGGCGCCGGCATGGCGGCCTGGCTCGGCTGGGGCGCGGGCCTGCTCGTGGCCGGCAGCAGCCTGCTGCTGCTCGGGCACTACTACGAAGGACGCCAACCGGCGTTCGGCGCCGACCCGGCCGGCGTGCTGGCCGGCCCCATGTTCGTCGTGCTCGAGCTGCTCGGCTCGCACCGGCCGTGGCGGCGCCTGCATGACGAAGTCGAGCGCCGCGCCGGGCCGCCGACGATTCGCGACCTCGCCGCGCCGCTCGCGCGATGACACGCGCGCGAGGCAGCCGGCCGCCCTGCTAGGCCAGCAGCGCGCGCAGCACCTCGGCGGCGCGCGCGATCTGCGCCGCGCTCACGTCCAGATGTGTCACCGCGCGCACCGTGCGCGCGGCAAAGGCGCTCACCAGCACGCCTTGCTCGCGCGCACACGCCACCAGCGCCGCGGCGTCGGCAGCGCCCGGCTTCAGCCGCCAGATGACGATGTTGGTCTGCACCGTGGCGAGGTCGATGTCGACCGCCGTGCACGCGGCGATCGCTTCGGCCAGCGCGCACGCGTTGGCGTGGTCCTCGCGCAGCCGCTCGCGGTGCTGGTCGATCGCGTGCAGCGCGGCGGCGGCGAAAATGCCGTTCTGGCGCATCGCACCGCCCATCATGCGGCGCTGGCGGTCGGCGACGACGATGAGTTCCTTGCGTCCGGCGAGCAGCGAGCCTCCCGGCGCGCCCAGGCCCTTGGAGAAGGCGACCGCCACGAGGTCGAACGGCGCGGCCAGTTCGGCCTCGCTGCGGCCACTGGCCACGGCCGCGTTCCACAGCCGCGCGCCGTCGAGGAAGCTGGCGATGCCGCGCTCGCGCGCCGCGCTACAGATCGCCTCGACATCGCGCTGCGGGAACACGAGGCCGCCGCCGCGGTTGTGCGTGTTCTCGATCTCGACCAGCGTGGTCGGCGGGAACACCGGCAGCCCGCGCGGCTTGATGGCGGCCTCGAACTGCTCGCGCGTGAACAGGCCGCCGGCGCCGACCTCGACGATCTGCACGCCGGCGTTGGCCGCAGCGCCTCCGGTCTCGTGCCACGCGGCATGGCACTCGCGGCTGGCGATGACCTCGTCGCCCGGCCGCGTGAGCACGCGCAGCGCCACCTGGTTGGCCATGGTGCCGCTGGGCAGCCACAGCGCCCGCTCCTTGCCGAGCAGCTCGGCACAGCGTTGCTGCAGCAGGTTGGTGGTCGGATCCTCGCCGTACTGGTCGTCGCCGACGGGCGCGGCGGCCATCGCGGCGCGCATGGCGTCGGTGGGGCGGGTGACGGTGTCGGAGCGCAGGTCGATCGGCAGCATGGAGATCCTCGTCGGTGCGGCGTCCCGCGGCAGAACGCGCCGGTGGCGTCGGGAGGGACGGACAACGCCTACTTGGGCGCGTTGGGGAAGAAGAGCTGTTCGCCGCCGATACGATAGCTCGCGATCGCCGCCTGCCCGGCCGGCGAGGTCACCCAGTCGGCGAAGGTCTGCGCCAGCTCCGCCTTGACGTGCGGATGGCGCGCCGGATCGACCACCATCACACCGTACTGGTTGAACAGCGACTTGTCGCCCTCGACCAGGATCTTCAGCTCGCCGCGGTTCTTGAAGGCGAGCCAGGTGCCGCGGTCGGTGAGCACATAGGCGTTGCTGGACGATCCCATGTTCAGCGCCGGCCCCATGCCGCAGCCGCATGCGCGATAGCCGGCCGGCTTGGCCGCCGCCAGGTCGACGCCCGCGGCTTGCCACAGCCGAAGTTCGGCCGCGTGGGTGCCGCTGCGGTCGCCGCGCGAGATGAAGAGGGCGCCGCCGGCGGCGATCTTCCTGAGCGCGGCGGCGATGTCGTTGCCTGCCGTCTTGGCCGGATCGGCGGCCGGGCCGACGAGAACGAAGTCGTTGTACATCACCGGCACCCGCTTCTTCGAATGGCCTTCGGCGACGAACTTCTCCTCGGCCGCCGTGTCGTGCACGAAGACCACGTCGGCGTCGCCGCGGCGCGCGATGTCCAGCGCCTGGCCGGTGCCGACCGCGACCACCCGCACCTGGATGCCGCTGACCTGCGTGAACATCGGCAGCAGATGGCCGAACAGGCCCGACTGCTCGGTGGACGTGGTCGACGCCATCACGATGAAGCGCTCTTGCTCGGCGGCAGCGACGGCGGCGCCGGGCACGGCGAGCCATGCGAACGCCGCGGTCGCGGCCAGCACGCCGCAGGCGCGGCGCAGGCGGGCTATCAATGCCATACCAGTTCTCCTTTGAGAAAGTGTGCTGCCGCCTCCGGCAGCGGGTCGTTGAAGAAGCGCTCGACCGGCAGGTCGACCAGCAGCCGCCCGGCGTCGAGGTAGGCCATGCGTCGCGCCAGGCGCTTGGCCTGGCCGAGGTTGTGCGTGCTCATCACCACCGTGACGCCGTCGTCGGCGATGCGCTCGATGAGTGACTCGACGTCGCGCTTGGCGCCCGGGTCGAGGCTGGCCGTCGGTTCGTCGAGCAGCAGCAGATCGGGTCGCAGCGCCCAGGCACGCGCCAGCGCCAGGCGCTGCTGCTGGCCGCCCGACAGCGTCGTCGCCAGGCGCGCACCGACTTCGGCCAGGCCGACACGCGCCAGCGCCGCGTCGGCGCGTCGCGCCCGCTCGGGCCCCGGCACGCCGCGCAACGCGAGCGCCAGCCGCAGATTGGCGCGCACCGTCAGCCGCAGCATGAAGGGCCGCTGGAACACCATCACCACCGAGGGCGGCGCGCCATGCAGCGTGCGCGCGCCCTCGTGCCGCACGAAGCCGTGCAGCAGCCGCAACAGCGTCGTCTTGCCCGCCCCGTTGGCACCGACCAGCGCCAGCCGCTCGCCGCGGGCCAGCGCCAGGTCGATGTCGCGCAGCGCAGTGACGTCGCCGAAGCGCACCGTCGCGCCGGTCAGCGTCAGCAGCGGAGCGCCCGTTGCCGCACTCGTCGACGCAGCCATCGGCCCCCGGACGCTCACACCAGCACCTCACGTGCCACCGAGCTGCGTCCCTGCACCGCCCCGACCACGAGGTAGATGAGCCCGACCACACCCAGCAGCACGACGCCCAGCGCGAGCGCCAGCGGCAGATCGCCCTTGCTCGTCTCGAGCGCGATGGTGGTGGTCATCACGCGCGTGATGCCGTCGATGTTGCCGCCGACGATCATCACCGCGCCGACTTCGGAGACGGCGCGGCCGAACGCCGACAGCACGATGATCAATACGCCGAAGCGCTCGTGCACCAGCATCAGCGCACCGGCCGTGAGGCGGCTCGCGCCGAGCGAACGCAGCTGCTCGCCCCCTTCGACGAGGCCGTCGAGCACCAGACGGCGCGTCAGCGCCGCGATCAGCGGCACGACCAGGATGCTCTGCGCGATGACCATCGCCGTCGGCGTGAACAGGATGCCGAGTCGGCCCAGCGGCCCGGCGCGCGACAGCAGCAGGTAGACGAGCAGCCCCACCACCACCGAGGGCAGCGCGAGCAAGGTGTTGACCGCCCAGACCAGCACGCCGTGGCCGGGGAATCGCGTCACCGCAAGCCACGTGCCGAGCGTCAGGCCGGCGGCCGCTCCGAACAGGCAGGCCGTGCCGCTCACGCGCAGCGACAGGCCGACGATGCGCAGCAGCGCCGGATCGGCGTGCACGACCAGGTTGGCGGCGAGGTCCAGGCTTTCGGCGACCGTGCTCATCGGGGTGGTGGGCGGCCCGGACGTCCCGAGGCACGGCGCCATTCTCGCCGCCGAACGGGTCCACGCGGGCAAAGCCCCCGAGCAACGAGCCGGTACCGACGACAATCGCCGGCCGGCCACCGCATTCCCGTCCACCCTCCTGACCCCGCAGACCCGAAGATGCCCGAGCTCGGCGAATCCCCCCTGTCCGCAGGCGCGCGCCATCTGAGCGTCGACGAGGCGCGCGCGGCCATTGCCGCCGCACTGGTGCCGATCGAAGGCCGTGTGACGCTGCCGCTGGCGCAGGCGCTGGGCCGCGTGCTGGCCGACGCCGTGGTGTCGCCGATCGACGTGCCGGCGCACGACAACTCGGCGATGGACGGCTATGCCTTCGACGGCCGCGCGCTGGCTGCCGGCGGCGACGTCGAACTGCGCTGTGTCGGCACGCTGCTCGCCGGCGCCGTGTTCGCCGGCACCGTGGGCGCGGGCGAGTGCCTGCGTATCATGACCGGCGCCGTACTGCCCGCCGGCCTGGACACCGTGGTGCCGATCGAACTGGCACGCGTGCACGCCGCCGCCGACGGCGCGGGCGAGCGCGTGCAGCTGCCTGCCGGCGTGATCACGGCCGGCGAGAACCGGCGCCGGCGCGGCGAGGACCTGTCGGCAGGCAAACCCGCACTGCGCGCCGGGCGCGTGCTGCGGCCGGCCGACCTCGGGCTCGTCGCCTCGCTCGGTCTGGAGCGCGTCGGCGTGCGCCGGGCGCTGCGCGTGGCGCTCTTTTCCACCGGCGACGAGATCCGCGCGCCCGGCACGCCGCTGCCGCCGGGCTGCATCTACGACAGCAACCGCACGAGCCTCGGCGCCGCGTTGCAGCGTCTGGGCGTCGAGGTGGTCGACCTCGGCCTCGTGCGCGACGACCCGGAGGCGCTCACCGCCACGCTCGAGCGCGCGGTGGCCGTCGCCGACGTCGTGCTCACCAGCGGCGGTGTCAGCATGGGCGACGCCGACCACGTGCGCGCCGTGCTCGCACGCCTGGGCGAGGTGGCGTTCTGGAAGGTCGCGATGCGTCCGGGCCGGCCGTTCGCGTTCGGACCGCTGCATCGCCGCGACGCGAAGGGTGCGCCGCCCTGCTGGCTGTTCGCGCTGCCGGGCAATCCGGTGGCGGCGCTGGTCTCGTTCTACGCCTTCGCGCGCGAGGCGCTGCTGCAACTGGCGGGCGCCGAACGCACGCCGTTGCCGATGCTGCAGGCGCGCTGCACGAGCGCCATCCGCAAACGCCCCGGACGCACCGAGTTCCAGCGCGCCATCGTCGAGCCGGGCGGCGACGGCGCAGGCGGCTGGCAGGTGCGCCTGACCGGCGCGCAGGGGGCGGGCATCCTGCGCAGCATGAGCGAGGCCAACTGCCTGGTCGTGCTGCACCACTCACAGGGGGCGGTGGCGGCCGGCGATCCGGTCGACGTGTGGCTGTTCGACGGCCTGGTGTGAACGCCGCGCGTGCGCGTCGGCCGCGGCCGACGCGGCGGCGGGCGCTGCGCCGTCAGTCGCCGAGCAGCCGCACCGGCGGCCGCTGCATCGTCTCGGGCTCGGCATCGAAGCGCTCGGCGCCGGTGTAGCACAGGAAGTGCCGATTGGCGGCGCGGCCGAACAGCGTCATGCCCAGCCGCGTGGCCAGTTCATAGCCCATCGCCGTGACGCCGTTGCGCGAAACGACGATCGGCACGCCCATGCGTGCGGCCTTCATCACCATCTCGCTGGTCAGCCGGCCCGTGGTGTAGAAGACCTTGTCGCCGCCGCCGACGCCGCGCAAGGCCATCCAGGCGGCGATGGTGTCGATCGCGTTGTGGCGCCCGACATCCTCGACGAACATCAGCAGCCGCTCGCCGCCGAACAGCGCGCAGCCGTGCACCGAGCCGGCCTGGCGGTGGATGCTGTCTTGCTGGCGCATCGTCTCGAGCAGGCGCTGCAGTGCGCCCTGGGCGATGCGTGCGCTCGCCGCGTCGGGCAGGCGCAGACCGTCCAGTTGCGCCATCGCGTCGCCGAACACCGTGCCCTGGCCGCAGCCGGTGGTGACGACGCGCCGCGCGGTACGCGCCGCGAGGTCGCGCAGGCCCTGGCGCGTGCGCACCGCGGCTGCGGCGACGTCCCAGTCGACGCTCACCGCTTCGACCTCGGCGGGCGCATCGATCAGCCGCTGGTTGAGAAGATAGCCCAGCACCAGCAGTTCCGGGCGTGCGCCCAGCGTCATCAGCGTCACCAGCTCGCGCTTGTCGACGAAGACCGTCAGCGCGCGTTCGGCCGGAATGTAGATGCATCGCCGCGCGCCGTGCTCGTCGATGATCTCGATCTCGCGCAGCGGCTCGCTGCGCGCGTCGGTCAGGCGCGGCATGCCGGCCAGCACCGGCCAGGCGTCGTCCGGCGCACCGTCGGACGTAGGCGCGTCGTTGCGGACCGGGACGATGGCGTTCATGCGTCTTGGCGGCGTTGCCGCAGCCGTGGGCGATCCTACCCGCGCCGCAGGTGACTGTATGGCCGAGGCGCGGAGAAGGTCTTTGAAGGCCTCTGACAACGCAAATGATTACTATTAGATGAATCTTTGATCGCCGCCGGCAAGGTCGTGTCGCTTCGTTGGCGGCGTGCCGCGGCCAAGCGGAACCGCGAAGACAGGCCAGCCACATGAGACAAGACTTCCCGCCCCACGCGACGCGCAGGCGCCTACTGGAGCTCGGCGTCGCCGGCTTCGGTCTGGCGGCGCTGCCGGGACTGCACGCGCGGGCGGCGACGGCGCC